>NZ_JBXYIF010000039.1:0-397 GCF_057369535.1 Planococcus sp. RAB007_Raresut | reverse complement strand
CGAACACGGCAGTTAAGCTCTTTTGCGCCGATGGTAGTTGGGGGATCTCCCCCTGTGAGAGTAGGACGTCGCTGGGCTATTCTATGTTTTATTTTTGTTCCGAGATTCTTTTGCCTTGCTTCCATAGCTCAGCAGGTAGAGTGCTTCCATGGTAAGGAAGAGGTCACCGGTTCGAACCCGGTTGGAAGCTTTTATTTTTTTAAATGAAGTTTCTGCATGGGTTACGTTATTATTTATCAAGGCCCCTTGGTCAAGCGGTTAAGACACCGCCCTTTCACGGCGGTAACACGGGTTCGAATCCCGTAGGGGTCACCATCATTTTGGAGGATTAGCTCAGCTGGGAGAGCATCTGCCTTACAAGCAGAGGGTCGGCGGTTCGATCCCGTCATCCTCCACC
>NZ_JBXYIF010000038.1:0-405 GCF_057369535.1 Planococcus sp. RAB007_Raresut | reverse complement strand
GTCAATCAATACTTTATTTCAAAAAATTAAAAAGGGAGAAACAAGTTCTCCCTTTTATTAAACATCTGATTCTATTACTTTCTTTGTTGATTTTTTAAGTAATCTTGAATACTCATTGGAGATGAAAGTGGTGATGAACTTGGCGCTGCACTACTCGGTGCTTCTGTATTTGCACGCTTACTGATCGCTGGAACATCATCTTCATCACCGCTTTGCGTACCATGGGAAACAGCCTGTGCAAGAGTGGTACGATACTAGGTTTCTACTTCAGATGCATTACGCGTTAAGCCCGTTGCGATCACAGTCACACGTAGTTCATCACGAGCATCTGGATCAAATACAGTACCGTAGAAAATCTCACCTTCATCCAAGTCAACGATTTGATTGACGACATCAGTGATAATT
>NZ_JBXYIF010000037.1:0-409 GCF_057369535.1 Planococcus sp. RAB007_Raresut | reverse complement strand
GAGCGCTGGAATGCGTTCAAGTCCTCTAACGTCTCGAACTGGGTCCGAACGCTCATGATGGAGCCGTCCGCGTAGTTATACGTCAAGACGTAGCCCGTCGGCGGCAACTGCTCAGTCAACGCGCGCAGGGCCGGCACCGCATCCTTTTCCATGTCGGTCAACGCCGTCACGGTCTGGTCGAGCGAGAGCACTTGTTGCGCTTTCGAATTCACTTGTTCCGTTTGATAAATTTGAACGAGCTGTAACTCTTCTTCGATTCGCGTCTGTTCTGCCTCAAGTTGGCCGACCTCATAGTACAAGTATCCGGCTGCCCCTCCTCCAAGGAGAAGGGCGACGAGACCCGTCACGATTGGCCATCGGAGCGTCACGTCTGTCGAGTTGATGAAGTTCGTGTCCCGATCGCGTTGAA
>NZ_JBXYIF010000036.1:0-416 GCF_057369535.1 Planococcus sp. RAB007_Raresut | reverse complement strand
GTGGTAAACATCTGTATGAAAATGAAGAAGGTAAAATCGTCATGAACGGTCGCGAAGTCTTCAAGTTTGCCGTTCGGAAGATGCCCGAAATCGTGCTTGAAGCGCTAGACAAAGCAGACAAGACGTTGGAAGATCTTGACGTCCTCGTTCCACACCAGGCGAACCGTCGAATCATCGACGCTGCGATGGAACGGTTACACTTAGAAGAAGAGAAAGTGGTCATGACCATTCAGGACCAAGCGAATACATCAGCAGCTTCCATACCAATCGCTTTGGCCGAAGCGGTCAAGTCTGGCAAAATGCAAGATGGACAAACGGTCGTCATCGCAGGGTTTGGTGCCGGACTCACCTGGGGGGCAAAATTTCTGACATGGAATCACTCAACCATTACGGAGGGGAAACATTTATGAAACGAG
>NZ_JBXYIF010000035.1:0-427 GCF_057369535.1 Planococcus sp. RAB007_Raresut | reverse complement strand
CGTTCACAACTAGTATACGATACTCGAACAAGAATCCCTATACTGGCAATAGTCCTAGCAGAAACGTATCGGGATCGGGACGGATACAAAACACCTCTCCGCTGATGGAACGGAGAGGTGTCGGTCATTCGGTGACTTTTACTTGTCCCATCATCCCATTTTCTTCATGCTCGAGGATGTGGCAATGATACATGAACGTTCCCGTTTTAGTGAAGGTGAGTTCGATTTTCACCCGTTCATCGGGAGCGATGGCTACCGTATCTTTCCACCCTTTCTCCTGATCGGATGGTGGTTTTCCGTCTCGACTGATGACTCGGAACTGGACGCCGTGGATGTGGAAGGGATGTGTCATCCCACCCATCATATCTGGTTTATTTTCAATTTCCCATACCTCGGTGTCTCCGCGTTTCGCTTCGATGTCGATACG
>NZ_JBXYIF010000034.1:0-437 GCF_057369535.1 Planococcus sp. RAB007_Raresut | reverse complement strand
GAAAAGCACATCGCCAAAATGCGAACCCTTTACCGCTCAAAGAGAAAGTGCTTGATTGAAGCGATAGATGAATTTTTGGGAGAAGATTTTTCTGTTAAAGGAGATGAGGCTGGACTGCATATCATTGTCCAATTACCTGCCTACTTAACGGAACAAGAAGCAATTGCAAGGGCTGATTCGCTCGGCATTGAAGTTGATTCCGTATCCCATATGTATCAAGAAACAAAATCCACCGACCGAGTGATCATTGGTTATGGGGCTCCGACTATTGGAGAAATTCGGAAGGGCATTCAATGGCTTGCATCGGTCTGGAAAAGTCCCTAAGTTAAATTTTTAAGGATGGGTTTCATACTTATCAACCGTTCGTAAAAGTACACTTTCCCAAACGCAAAGAAAGAGAAAAAGCTGTATTAGCTTCTTCTCTTCCTATAAGCCCT
>NZ_JBXYIF010000033.1:0-438 GCF_057369535.1 Planococcus sp. RAB007_Raresut | reverse complement strand
TGATTCCAAAAGTAAATGTGGGATCAGACGTTTTTATTCAATTATCTGCTTCATATTGAATTTTCCCTCATCAACAGTTTCGCTCACTTAACATTTTTAGAAAACGCCTATTGCCTAGACGTGTTCTTTTTCTATTTTTTCTTCTCAACATAATTGTGCAATACACCTTCGACCAACTCATAGAGTTTCATGTCGTTCTTCAAGGCAATCTGTTTCAACTGCTTATGTAACGCCACATCCATGTCCAGCGATACTTTCTTCCGGACGATCTGTTCGGGCCTTGTCTCGATCGCGAAATAATCGTCGTTCAACTGGGACTGTCCCGTGACCGGGTCTATTCTCAAAGGCTCAGATGCGATTTTTATCGGTTTGGGTGTACTGACACGACTCTATTGCTCGAAATCGAGCACTTTCTTGTCCGCATTCGGATGGTTACGA
>NZ_JBXYIF010000032.1:0-457 GCF_057369535.1 Planococcus sp. RAB007_Raresut | reverse complement strand
GTAGTACCTGCAATCGCTGTAAGTACACCTGCAGCAAGAATAACACGCAAAGTTTTCATTGAGGTCTCCTTAAAAAATACTTTTATTCAAATATAATTGTTTACTGTGAGTTTATCTTAAAAGAATGCTAGATAACTTTTTATACAGAAACTGATTACTTTTTGTTATTTTCTGATACAAATTAGACGTAATTGTGTATTCGCAAATAATTTATAAAAAACAAGCTATTTTCGTTTTATGACAATTTTATTGCTTATTTTCCAATCAATTTATTGTTACGACTTTTTTCAAAGATTCTTGCAGCAAATTAGTGTAAAATCTTTAAAATTTTTTTTGGAAGAAGGAAGATCATGTCTCAGCTTTCTACAATCATTGAGCAAGCAGTTGAAGACCGTGCAAACTTTAGCGCAGCGGACAGTCCTACAGAAATTGGTCAAGCTGTAGAAGAAGCATTGAC
>NZ_JBXYIF010000309.1:0-220 GCF_057369535.1 Planococcus sp. RAB007_Raresut | reverse complement strand
ATGATATGTAAACTACTATTTATATGGCGCACTATCCTTAGAGTAAAAACTCAAAACTGAAACAGGTCTTAAAATAAAAATATTTTATAAATTATTACTCTATTAATATCTTGTGGAAGCGTTCTTTGACTTGTGGCCAATCTTCTTTTGTCACACTGTACATGACGGTATGTCGAATTGTTCCTTCTTTGCGAATCATGTGGTTCCTCAAAATCCCTTC
>NZ_JBXYIF010000308.1:0-228 GCF_057369535.1 Planococcus sp. RAB007_Raresut | reverse complement strand
GATGATTGCGAATAGGGCAATCATTAAGGGGGTATTCGAGAATAACACCAATCAATTATCAACCTTTCATAATAAAATCTATTGCTTCAGTATAGCATACTCTCTTTTTTCTTCTTGACAGAAACAATTTCGACTGTCGATCTACTAAGCTATCGAACTCCATGCCCAACTGTAAAAGAACAGATAATGAGGAGGAGACCAATGAATATTTCAGTACAAAACCACGAG
>NZ_JBXYIF010000307.1:0-228 GCF_057369535.1 Planococcus sp. RAB007_Raresut | reverse complement strand
AATCTCGATTGGTCGTTCTCGTACGGCGAGAAGGTGCTGTACACCCCGAAGGATTACAACTACCAGCCGGCGTTCAACGCCGAGGACCGCAACCATGCGGTGCTTGGTGTCGGCATCATCGCCGACGACACCCCCCTGTATTTCGATTGCGCCAACGACGCCGGGCTGGCCGTCGCCGGCCTGAACTTCCCGGGCTATGCCGAATATGCACCCGACAGCGTGAATCTT
>NZ_JBXYIF010000306.1:0-228 GCF_057369535.1 Planococcus sp. RAB007_Raresut | reverse complement strand
ATTTAATTCTTTTAGTGTTTCTGTAGCCAATTCTAAGCCTAAATATCCAAAATAGTCATGTTCTTCTTTAGCCATAACATGGTATTCTCTTTCTCCTTGATTATTGACAAAATAGTAGTCACCATCAGTAAAGATAACATATGGGATTTTTAATGCACTTAGTAAAGAAATATACGGTTTAAAATTAGTTGAATTAATATTACAACATACAAGTCCATAAAAATCTAA
>NZ_JBXYIF010000305.1:0-228 GCF_057369535.1 Planococcus sp. RAB007_Raresut | reverse complement strand
CCTGTTCGCCCCTTGCGAGCGCCTGCCCCACTTGGGGGCTCTCGCTCACCGCTTCTTCGATCAGCGCTGCTAGGCGTGGGTCACCGAAACGATTCCACCAGTCGTCATCAGGCTGTGCGGAAACGCCCCCGCCTGCGAAAGCGGGCGGCAAGTTCCGAGCAATTTCGGGTGGCCCCAGATTGGGCGAAGCACACGCGGCCGAAGCAGCGCAGCACATGACGATTGCAG
>NZ_JBXYIF010000304.1:0-228 GCF_057369535.1 Planococcus sp. RAB007_Raresut | reverse complement strand
GATTAAGCTTGCCTTATTAAGACTCTAAGGCAAGCTTTTAGATTATTCAGGATATTCAAAACGATAACCTACACCATACACCGCTTGAATCCATTCATGGCGATTGCCTGTGTCCGCAGCTTCTGAGATCTTACGACGTAGGTTTTTAATATGACTATCAATCACGCGATCTGCAACATCAAAACTGTCAGGATTAATATGATCTAATAATTGTGCACGCGAATAGAC
>NZ_JBXYIF010000303.1:0-228 GCF_057369535.1 Planococcus sp. RAB007_Raresut | reverse complement strand
AGCTAATGCGCCGCGTGTTCTTCCTGCAGTCCCATTCGAAACCGTCTTTCCGTGTTTCACCAGGAGGTGAATCAATCTATTCGGTATTAGCACCGGTTTCCCGGTGTTATCCCGATCTGCAGGGCAGGATGCCCACGTGTTACTCACCCGTCCGCCGCAAAACCAATGGAGCAAGCTCCAAAGGTACCGCTCGACTTGCATGTATTAGGCACGCCGCCAGCGTACGTC
>NZ_JBXYIF010000302.1:0-228 GCF_057369535.1 Planococcus sp. RAB007_Raresut | reverse complement strand
TACTTAAATAGATACGAGATATTACTAAATATATCCTTTATTGAACAATAAATTAGTGTTAGAAAAAATTTAGTAAAACTACACTTTCATAGACAAAAAATATGAGACTGGTACTTGAGCCTCTTATCTTCCGATAAGCGATCATATGTTAACTTTGGATGCTATAAGAACTCCTTGTTTAGTCATCTACACAAGGTACTTCACGCTTTCTTCTTTTTACAATTAATC
>NZ_JBXYIF010000301.1:0-228 GCF_057369535.1 Planococcus sp. RAB007_Raresut | reverse complement strand
AGATCCACTCGAGCAAAGTGGATCGAGCTCGAGTTAGCTCAGCGCGAGCCAAGAGTTGGCCGAAGGTAGTGAGGCCGGCCCTTTGCGACGAAGCTAGCGCAGCGATGCAGAAGCACGGTTTTTGGAAAGCGGAGCTGTTTTGTGGAATATCGGTTACCTAGCTTTCTTTCTCAACAAGCTAAAAAACGGACACCCAATAAGGGTGCCTGTTTTTCTTTATTTCTTTAT
>NZ_JBXYIF010000300.1:0-230 GCF_057369535.1 Planococcus sp. RAB007_Raresut | reverse complement strand
TCACACCCGCCAATATATAATCGCGCCATTCATCTTAATGAATTATTTTATATCAGGTACACACCACTGTAGCATTTTTCAAGCATATCAGTCTCAGTAAAAGCAGTAACACAACTTAAGATTTTTGTATGTTTATCCCGAGGAGCTTTAATCTGGTGAGGCGTGTTGATGTTGTAATCTCTTGGGTCATATTTTATTATAGTTGACGGAACGTTGCCATGTCGTTATGT
>NZ_JBXYIF010000031.1:0-479 GCF_057369535.1 Planococcus sp. RAB007_Raresut | reverse complement strand
GGTTATGTTAAGCATACCAGAAATGAAGTGTAATGATAGAAAGGAGTGAGGGAAATGAAAACCTTAGAGAATGAAGTTGTCAAGCTTGTGCCGATGAAAAGCAGCCATATAGAAGAAATCTGGGAGGCAGCGAATAACCACAAAATTTGGGAACACATGTCGGTGGATTTGACGGACAAAAGGAATGTTGAACAATATGTAAAAGATGCTCAAAAAAAGAGAGCAGCTGGAACAGAGTTTGCTTTTGTGATTGTAGATATCGAGTCAAAGAAGATTATTGGGGCTACTTGGTTTCTCGATATTTCCATACCACATAAAAGATTAGAAATCGGTTCAACATGGCTAAATCCCAAAAGTTGGCGAACGAATATCAACACCAATTGCAAGTTTCTATTGTTGACGTATTGTTTTGAAGAACTGGGATTGAATCGCGTCCAAATCAAGACAGGTCATGAAAATATCCGTTCACAACGCGCCAT
>NZ_JBXYIF010000299.1:0-230 GCF_057369535.1 Planococcus sp. RAB007_Raresut | reverse complement strand
CCGCAATGGATACAGCAACCGTATTGGTGAGCAGTAGTGTAGCAACGGTTGGGCATCTTAAAAGTTATAGCGCAAAAGATCAGTTCCAATTTGATGTTGATCGTTATCAATTTTTAAATATTGATCATATCCATGTTGATGCACCCAACTATTATTTTAAGCGCTTTGATGATGAACTTAGTTGTGAATTAAAAGTAAACACACTTGCTGAAGTTGAAAATCACTCTGCG
>NZ_JBXYIF010000298.1:0-230 GCF_057369535.1 Planococcus sp. RAB007_Raresut | reverse complement strand
ATTAAAAGAAGAAAAAAGCTAAGGGAGAATAAACATGTTTGAACAACAACCTACACTAGAACTGTTATTTGAACAGCTTGGGTTAGAAGCGGATGAAGCGGCTATGGAGCTTTTTATCCAAACGCATCAATTACGTGCCGAGGAAAAACTGCATGAAGCTGATTTTTGGAGTGCAGGGCAGCGAGATTTTTTAAAAAGTCATTGGGAAAAAGATGATGAATGGGCGATAG
>NZ_JBXYIF010000297.1:0-207 GCF_057369535.1 Planococcus sp. RAB007_Raresut | reverse complement strand
TTTGTTTTTTTTTTTTTTGACATTAACAATTTATATATTTTTATACATTTTTTCTAAGGTTGATTATTTTTTCATCTTAAACTTTTAAAGCATATAATCTTCAAAATGTTTTATAATTTCTTTGTAATAAAATATATTTCTTCATTTCCCATATAAGAAAGTCTGAAGGACATCGAGTGGAACCAGGAAGGTTCGAATGCCCGCATA
>NZ_JBXYIF010000296.1:0-231 GCF_057369535.1 Planococcus sp. RAB007_Raresut | reverse complement strand
CTTCATCCTCATGGCCATCGCTGCCCCCACTGAGTACTGGCGCGGCAACGGAGGCTTCAACTGGGACAAGGGCACCGCGGTCCGGTCCTACCCTGGTTTCGACCCCCTGAAGCTCACCACTGACTACACCAAGGCGGGGGAGATCAAGAACGGCCGACAGGCCATGACCGGTCTTTTGGGCCTGACCTTCCAGTACCTGGCTACTGGGGAGAGCCCCCTGGCCAACCTGGC
>NZ_JBXYIF010000295.1:0-231 GCF_057369535.1 Planococcus sp. RAB007_Raresut | reverse complement strand
CGACTCTCTCGGCCTTTTCCATAGGTACCAGGCCACGCTGGCGGGTTGCATCCTGCGTGGCCACACCCGTCGGGCAGGTATCGGCATGGCACTTCATCGATTGCACGCAGCCCAGCGCAAACATGAAAGCGCGGCCGGCATTGCACCAGTCTGCACCGAGGCCGAGATTCATCGCCATCCCCGCGCCTGAATGGACCATGCCCGCTGCGGCCAGTTTCACTTCGCTCTTGA
>NZ_JBXYIF010000294.1:0-231 GCF_057369535.1 Planococcus sp. RAB007_Raresut | reverse complement strand
TGAACCTCCATGATCATACGTTTCGGTATAGCCGCTATGAAGCAGTCCCTGTCTTTGGGAACATCATCGAGCTAGCGTATCAAGGGACGTATG
This sequence comes from Planococcus sp. RAB007_Raresut, assembly GCF_057369535.1. Lineage (NCBI taxonomy): Bacteria > Bacillati > Bacillota > Bacilli > Caryophanales > Caryophanaceae > Planococcus > Planococcus sp. RAB007_Raresut. Next base: position 138 of record NZ_JBXYIF010000294.1, on the reverse strand, counting down.
ATTTTGAACGGTTCACACCTGAAACGTGTGTGACATTGTTCGATGAACGAACTCATCATTTTTTAGTTGAAAATGTGAAGACGAAAGAAACCTGGCGCATGCCATACGAAGGAAACCGCGACACGGTCATTCTCGATC
>NZ_JBXYIF010000293.1:0-232 GCF_057369535.1 Planococcus sp. RAB007_Raresut | reverse complement strand
CCCGCGAGGTGGACGGGACCACCCGCACATCGACCCCGATCTGACGGGTGCCGCCCACGCGGACGAAGCTCTGCTCGGTGAGCACCCGCAGGATCCGTGCCTGGGTGGAAAGCGGCATGTCGGCGACTTCGTCGAGATACAGCGTCCCCCCGTCGGCGGTCACGAGCAGGCCGGGACGGACGAGCTTGCCATCGGCTTCCTCGCCGAACAGCTCCTCTTCGAAACGTTCGGG
>NZ_JBXYIF010000292.1:0-232 GCF_057369535.1 Planococcus sp. RAB007_Raresut | reverse complement strand
CTACCAAGTGTAGAGCTTGGCGACACACAGGGCACATCAATAAACTCATTCATTTTCTCCAAACATAAAAAAGCTGGCATTTTCACCAGCTTCTTTCTTTGAATCGTGGCTTAACGTAATTTTAAGGTCATTAAACCTAAAACGACCAAGAAAATCGTAATAATCCAGAATCGAATGACCACCTGTGTTTCTTTCCATCCCTGCTTTTCATAGTGATGATGCAAGGGTGCCA
>NZ_JBXYIF010000291.1:0-232 GCF_057369535.1 Planococcus sp. RAB007_Raresut | reverse complement strand
GCAAGAGCTACAAGCTAAAAAAGCAGCGATGGCAGAAAAGATTCATCAAATCGACCATAAATTAAAAGTTGATTTCCAATTACTTGAGCATCGTCTTGCTCATCATCGTGAGTGCTTAGAAACTTTAATGCGTAATATCAAAAAAGCACCTGTTTCTGAGTAAACATAAATGATAAAAAATGGTCTCTTTAAAGAGGCCATTTTTTATATCTATCAGGTGCAAATCCGCCCC
>NZ_JBXYIF010000030.1:0-483 GCF_057369535.1 Planococcus sp. RAB007_Raresut | reverse complement strand
TGACGGAGGCACGGAGCTTAAGGGCAACGTCAAAAGCAAGACCGTGGGCGCGTCTAGTGACACGCGAAGGAAATATCTAACTTGATATCTGAAGGACAGAGCCTCGCGTAAAAAACGCGTTCTTTATTTGGTTGATGTATTCTATTTGAAGGTGAACGGGCGCCATTTCACAAGAGTATTGATATTAAAGAAAATGACGGATTGACAAATTAAGCGCAACACTTCCTCGGTGAAGGCCTCGTGTGCGGTTTTCCAGTACAGGCATTTTCTCGGCCGCCCGTTGATCTTGGCGAGCGCGTCCGCGAGATCGTTGTGCGCCACCTGCGCGAAGTCCGTTCCTTTCGGGAAGAACTCGGGGAGGAGCCCGTTGGCGTTCTCGTTGCTCCCCCGTTGCCACGATGCGTACGGGTCGGCGAAATACATCGGGACGCCGAGTGACGCCTGGATGCGCTCGTGACCGCTGAACGCCTTGCCCCGGTTCGT
>NZ_JBXYIF010000290.1:0-232 GCF_057369535.1 Planococcus sp. RAB007_Raresut | reverse complement strand
ATGCGTGAACATAATGCTGTTTACGGTGGGGAAATGAGTGCACATCATTATTTCCGTGACTTTGCTTATTGTGATAGCGGTATGATTCCTTGGTTACTCACCATTGCTCTACTCTCAGAAACAGAACAATCACTCTCGACACTCGTTGAAAATATGATTGCCAAATTCCCTTGTAGCGGCGAAATCAATTTTAAAGTAGCAGACACGCAAGCAACGGTTCAAAAGATCTTTG
>NZ_JBXYIF010000289.1:0-232 GCF_057369535.1 Planococcus sp. RAB007_Raresut | reverse complement strand
TACGACGGCAAGACACAGGAGCCCACCGTACTGCCCGCGCGCTTCCCGAACCTGCTCGTCAACGGGTCGTCCGGCATCGCGGTCGGCATGGCCACGAACATCCCGCCGCACAACATGCGTGAAGTCGCCGACGGCGTGCATTGGGCGCTCGACCACCCCGAAGCCACGCGCGAGGAACTGCTTGACGCACTGATCGAGCGCATCAAGGGCCCTGACTTCCCCACCGGCGCCA
>NZ_JBXYIF010000288.1:0-232 GCF_057369535.1 Planococcus sp. RAB007_Raresut | reverse complement strand
ATGAGTTTGATTAAGGAAAAAGAACACTTCCCACTTCGTTCTATCACGTTTTACGATACAGATGAATTACGTCAAGAACGTGTCGCGAAAGCGAGTGAAATCATCTTGCGTGAGCATTATCCAGAACTCGAGTCGTTCGAATATACGACGGACAAAGAATATGCTTTTAAAGATAAAGATTTCTTCTTCGTCCAAATTCGGACAGGTGGTTTGGAAATGCGCGAAAAAGATG
>NZ_JBXYIF010000287.1:0-232 GCF_057369535.1 Planococcus sp. RAB007_Raresut | reverse complement strand
GTCCAAGCACACGAGAAAAAGCCTAGAATGTAAAATGGTATGCAGATTTGTGTGGGAATAAAACGGGACATCAGGCAGTCATCATGACAAGGGTATCTGAAGGACCAAAGCAAGGGTTCCAGTGGTCTTTGATCCCCCTCACTGTTTCTCCCGTGTCTTAGATCCTACAGTCCCCATATAAGAAAGGTCATTATACATCGTCTGCCACGAGGAAGGAAGGATAATGCGCAGA
>NZ_JBXYIF010000286.1:0-232 GCF_057369535.1 Planococcus sp. RAB007_Raresut | reverse complement strand
ACTGTGCTTGGTAAGGTGGGAGAATGGCTAACCCCCCATTGCGACGATCTAAATCCCACGCCGTCCCGATTCTAAAGTTACGATTCAATTCAAGTGGCTCGTATTGCGACAATACCCCGACTGTTGTAATTCCCGAGTTCGTGCAGTTTGACAATGGGAAATCGATAATGCGGTACTTTCCGCCGAAATTCACGGCCGGTTTCGCCGTTTTTCGCGTAAGAGGCCCCAATCG
>NZ_JBXYIF010000285.1:0-233 GCF_057369535.1 Planococcus sp. RAB007_Raresut | reverse complement strand
GAAAAACTTTGCGTAACAGTTTAAAAGGCATGCTGGCTGATAATGGTTTTGAAAAAGCAGGTGTTGATCCGATGGCGCGCCCAGAAACTTTAAGCTTGGCTGACTTTGTTGCCCTGTCTGACCAGATGGTGACTTAATGCCAAAACGCTATAACTATGTGATTGGTGATGTGCAGGGGTGTTTTGTTGCACTCAAAGCCTTACTCAAAGAAATACGTTTTGATCCTGACCAAG
>NZ_JBXYIF010000284.1:0-233 GCF_057369535.1 Planococcus sp. RAB007_Raresut | reverse complement strand
ATCCGGTGACCAATTTGACACGGACGGACGGATAGCGTTCGACGAACGTCTTCAATACCTTGGGTAGCCAATACTGTCCCATGATGGAGGCGACGGCTACCCTCAACCTTCCGTACACTTCTCCTTGGTTGGCCGTCAGTTCGCCCCTTAGTTCTTGTTCTTCACTGTACATCTTTTTGGCGAACTCGATGATTTTCTCTCCATCTGGCGTCAATGCGAGCCCTCTTGTGGAG
>NZ_JBXYIF010000283.1:0-233 GCF_057369535.1 Planococcus sp. RAB007_Raresut | reverse complement strand
CAGTATTTGGATTATAAATCTCGATTGCAATGGCGCAGTAAAATTCAGCATGAGTATGAAACAAGCTTAATGAAATACGTGATGTCTTCTGTCAATTTAGCAGGAGAGTTGTCATGAATTTTAGACGCTCTCCGATTTTTGTGCATATCTCAGATATCAACAAACAAATTAATGAGCATGAGCGACTTGTTCTTGTCTGCAAAGATAAGACAGCTTCTTTTGCTTTTAAAACA
>NZ_JBXYIF010000002.1:0-520395 GCF_057369535.1 Planococcus sp. RAB007_Raresut | reverse complement strand
TGGCACCCAAAGAATTTGGGGCGCAAGCAGCCTAATGAAGGTGTTTTATATGTGTCTCATATCGCTATGTCAGTCTAAGGTTCCGGACTTTTTTCATTTCCACATTCTTTTTACAGAAGTTTTTTCCCCTTCAATAGTCAGAACATACACATCGGGATTCGATAGAGCTTTCCATTCCTCGAACCCATAAGCTTCTTCAAATTTCTTCAGCAACAAGCCCATCATGTTTCCATGAGTCACAAGCACTGCATTGTCGGGCGCCTCGGCCAACACAGCCGCTCCTCTTTCAGCAGCTTCAGCCGCCGATTCGCCGCCTTCGAATTTCAATTCAAAATCATTGAAGGACTGTTCAAGCTTTTCCATCCAGTCCGGCAAATCTTTTGTACTGAGTACCCGTTCTGCCAGTCTGTCATCGATCTGAATCGACAATCCACGCGCTGCTGAAAGTGGCTCAATGGACTGGATGGCACGGGTAAACGGACTGCTGATGATATGGCTGATTTCGATTTCTTTGAAAAAAGCAATCAATGTTTCGGCTTGTTCCCTGCCTTCTGCTGTCAATTCAGCGTCAGGAGCTTGTCCCTCCGCTTTGCAATGCCTGACCAAATAGAAATTCCTCATCATGGGCTCACCTCATCAAATATTTTTCACTCTTATTCTATTACTGGATTTTTTTCATCAAATTGGCCATTTCAATTGCGCCTGCTGCAGACTCCCAGCCTTTATTGCCTGCTTTTGTTCCTGCGCGTTCAATCGCCTGCTCAATGGAATCTGTCGTGAGGACACCGAAGATTACTGGAATGTCCGACTGGTCACTGGCGCGCGAGACGCCTTTAGCCACTTCACTGCAGACAAAATCGAAATGCGGCGTTGCTCCGCGAATGACAGTGCCCAGTGTGATGATGGCATCATATTTTCCACTGACGGCCATTTTTTTGGCAACCAACGGAATTTCAAATGCGCCGGGAACCCATGCGATTGATACGTCTTCCTCATTTACCCCATGTCTTTTCAATGCATCTTCAGCACCCCTCAGTAATTTGCTCGTGATAAATTCATTGAAACGGCCGACAACGATTCCAATCTTTAATCCTTCTCCGTTTAAATACCCTTCATAATGTACAGTCATTTCATTCTCCTCCTTCGCTGCGGCTTGAGCCCTCAGCTGCTGTTTTTTGGTGATACGCAATCAAATCTTTTATCGTTAAAATCCCCAGTCCAAGCCTTTCAGCCACTTTCATCAAATCGGGGACTCTGGCCATCGTTCCATCGGTATTCATGATTTCACAAATGACTCCTGCTGGAGCTGTTCCCGCAAGCTTCGCCAAATCTACAGCTGCCTCTGTATGTCCAGAACGCTCAAGTACACCGCCATCTTTTGCAATCAGCGGAAACACATGGCCAGGACGTTTAAAATCAGAAGGCTGCGCATCTTCTTTAATCAGACTCAGTATCGTATGGGACCGTTCAAATGCGCTGATTCCCGTAGTTGTATCTATATGATCCACACTGATGGTGAAAGCTGTTCCGTACTCATCCGTATTATCATCAGTCATCAATCCAACTTTAAGTTTTTTGGCTAAACCTTCTGTAACAGGCACACATATCAATCCTCTGCCTTCGGTTGCCATCAAATTAATGATTTCAGGTGTCGCATGTTCGGCCAATGCAATGAAATCACCTTCGTTCTCGCGGTCTTCGTCATCAATAACGATGACGGCTTTGCCTTGTTTCAAATCTTCCACTGCCTCTTCCACTGTATAAAACAAAGTCACGCCTCCCTTAGAATCCTTGCTCCGCCAGCCAGCTTCTCGACATTTCCGGTTTATCAGCCTGATGGATTCGTTCTGTATATTTGGCCAAAAGATCGCATTCGATATTGACGTGTTCGCCAATTCCTTTTTCACCCAGCAATGAATCTTCCTGTGTAGTGGGAATCAATGAGATGGTTATTGAATTTTTGCCTACTGAATAAACTGTGAGAGACGTGCCATCGACGGAAACTGAACCTTTGACCATCATGTATTTCATCAATGAAGCGTCCAGTTCAATTGACTTGGTCACTGCATTCGACTCTTTTTTCACCGACCGGATGACGCCGACGCCGTCAACGTGGCCGCTTACAAAATGACCTCCAAATCGGCCGTTAGCCGGCATAGCCCGTTCAAGATTTACACGTGCGCCGGTCCTGAGGCCAGACATGGTCGAAGACTTCACTGTCTCTGGAATGACATCGACTGTAAAAGAGTTCTGGTCATATGTTGACACCGTCAAACAAACGCCATTGATTGAAATACTGTCTCCTCTTTTGATGTCTTCCAGGATAAGAGTACAGGCAATCGTCAATTCCATAGCTTGAGGTTTTGCGCGAAGCGCAGTGACATGTCCCACTTCTTCCACAATTCCTGTGAACATCAGACACACTCCTCTATTCGTTGTTGGGCTTTGTTCCCTGTTTGTTTCAGTTTATAAAATGGGTGCTTTTCCACCATGGGGCGAATGGGTGGTGGGGATAGGGTTGCAGAGTAGTTTTGAGATGGTTTTGCTGTTACCGATGTGCCAAACTTCTTTTCGTGAAATGCGGGCATACAAATATCAAGCGTGCCCAAATAACCCTCTTTTGTGAGGGTGCGTAAAAGATTTCGTGTCATTTGTGAATCATTGAAACTGCATGACTTTTTTATAATGATTCGTTTCATATAAATTCCTCCTTCCGATTCGGCTATCGAAAAGAAGAGGCACATAACAAATAGAACTTGAATTCTTCTCCCATCCAGACTTTAACTGTCGGTGCCGGATTCTCACCAGCTCCACCGATAATGAAAAGCGGGACACGGTGTTTTCGCTGTCCAGACTCGAGCGGCCCACCTCTTCGGGTCATAAGCCAGCTCAGCTATGCGGCAAAGAACGCCGCTCCGCTGACCCGTCTTATGCCTTTCAGAGCTTAACGGGCGCTCTCGCTTTTCTTTATCGGGTCACGGACTTGCAGCAGGGCGCTGCTCACCGCCGGTGGGGAATTTCACCCCGCCCCGAAGAATTCAATTCGATTATTTGTCTTTTCCATAGTAGCATAGGAGAAAAGAAGAAAACATTAATCCATGATTAAAATAAGGAGGTTATTACATGGCGCACACTTTACCAGTAAAAGGGATTAACGTTGACGAGGAAACCCGCTGCTCCCATTATCATTCTGCCATCGACCGCATCGCAATCAAATTTTATTGCTGCGGGGAGTATTATCCATGTTTCGAATGCCACCGAGCTGTAGGCTGCGGCAATCATCAGGTTTGGCCACAAGAAGACTTTGGCCAGAAAGCTGTGCTCTGCGGATCCTGCGGTTACGAACTTACCATAGAGGAATATCTGCAGTGTGAATCGTCGTGCCCCAATTGTTCGGCAGCTTTTAATCCCGGCTGCAGCCTTCACAAGCATCTGTATTTTGCATAAAAAAAATAGCACAAGGCGCTGCCGCCCCGTGCTATTTTTCAATTCTCATGCACATGACGATCTGTTCACCGCTTGTGCGCATGAAACGCCTGCCTGTATCTTCAAACCCCGCTTTTTCAAAAAGCCGCTTTGCCGGTTTATTCCGCGCATTCACGCCAAGTACGACTTCATTAAAATCGGGAAACTCCTCACGGATAAAATCCTGTAAAGCATATATCGAGCCTGTCGCAATTCCGCGACCCTGAAATTTAGGATTTACGGAAAATCCTCTAAGCAATAAAGCATTCGGATTGTTCGAATACTTTTTTCGGTCTTCGGATTCATCAAGTTCAAGAAAACCAGCTGTTTCATTTCTTGCCTGAATAATGACGAGATGCTTCAAGGGATTCTCTTTATCCCGGTCGATGATATCCTGAGGCATCCCTGAAAACTCCAATTGCTCAGAGGGCAATTCATAAGCTACAGCTATTTTAGAGTTATATAAATTGAGGGAAACTTCCTTCTTCTTGATCATAATTTCTCACCTTCTCTGTGACATTGTGAATAGACGAGGTTATTCAGCTCTTTCCAATGTAACTGATACTATTTCCGGCAAGTTCAGTATCCGCAAAGGAAAACCGCTGTTTCCAAGCCCTCGGCTTAGAACAAGCTGTGTATCCCTGTTTTCAAAAATCCCTTCGGTCATTCGTGGAAACCAGCCCTGACCTGGTGCGAACAGTCCGCCCAGTCCCGGTATCCGTACTTGACCGCCGTGAGCATGTCCGGAAAAGACGACATCAATTCCATTATCCGCATAGACAGGCATCTGTTCGGGACGGTGTGCAAGCAGTAAAGTGAACTCATCTGTCAGCGAAGCGGTATCTATCGCGTCTCTAGTGTATTCTTCATCCCGATAATACATGTCCATTAAAGGATCATGGATACCGGCAATCTGCAGAATTTCTCCGTCCACTTCCCATTCCACCGCCTCATTTTCAAGAAAAATGACTCCCCGTTCAATTAGAGCCGCCTTTATGTCTTCGAGTTTATTGACCGCTACTTCGTGATTGCCCGTAACAAAATAGACTTCACTCATTTCCACTAGCGCATCAACGAGTACAAGAGCAGCATCCAGATCGTACCTTTCGCTGTCAATCAAGTCACCGGTTATGAAAATAGCATCGGGCTGAATTTTTTCTATTTTGTTGATCAATGTTTTTTGATTTTTCCCGAACGTTGCATTGTGCAAATCTGAAACCTGTACAATTTTTTTGCCATCAAAAGCAGCGGGCAGTTTTTCTGAGGAAATTGTGTACTCAGTAGTTTGAACCCAGTTATTGCTTCCCCATATAAACAGCCAGATCAACGCTGCTGTTATTAAAAACACAATTAGCTTCTTCATTTTATCAACCTACTATTCTATTTGAATCAAATCTATCGGTGTTATGATTCCTGTCAGCGTTTCATCTTCCTTGCCATTTCGCGTGATCAGCAGCGCTTCGAGTTTATGCCCTGATAAAACCGAGTTCTTGAAAATCTCTTCAGCTTCATACACTGGTGTTTTTGACGAAATAAACCGGTAAGTGTTCCCGTTTTTCTCGTATTTCAATATATCATCCATTGTAGTTATTTCCCGGGAAATAGTTTCTTCTTCGACTGTAGCCGCAAGCCACCTCATGATTCCGTTGGCTGTAAGCAAACCCAAAAATTCATCCTTCCCGTAAACCGGAATATGCTTGAATTTCTTATCTCTCACCTTACGTAACACTTCACTTAAAGTGTCATTTAACTGGAAAGTATGAACTTCTCTGGCAAAGCTGGTCCCCACTGTAATCGGCTGTGATAAGAGTTTTTCGATATGCTCGATCAATTCCACGATTTCGGTATGCGGCTCTGCGATAACATACTCGATTTCTGTCCGGTGATGGACGATTGCATTTCGCAAATCTCCAAATTCACGCAGTTCGTCTTCATATTTTCTTATTGCCGCGTGCTCTTTCTTTGAAAGTTCAATCGCTTTAAAAAAACTCAGATGGCCGTTTCTGTCGACCATGCCTTTCATTATCTTCTCGATTTTATTGAATGCAATCAAGAACCGTTCGGAATTCTGCTTATCCATATTAGCCCCCGCTTTCCGATACTGCCACTTCAATTTTCAAACGATCAGGATCTTCCATGAACACGGCATAAGTTTCATTGCCTCCGGCATAGGGATGGCGATCCCGATAAAGGATGCTTACACCTGATTGTCGCATTTTTTCTGTAATTGCGTCCACTTCCAAGGGCGTTGGTGCGTGAAAGGCCACATGATTCAATCCTGCAGCTTTCCTGTGATAACCCGCTTCCAAAAATTCAGATGGAGTTTGGACAAAAACGATATACTCCTTGCCCTTCCTATAACTGAAGCCTTTAGCCCATTCCTGGAATAGATGATAACCGAGTAACGGAAGTAAATTATCATAAAAAATTCTTGTAAGCTTAAGATCAGAAACATTCAATTCGATATGGTGGATCATTGGCCCCCTCCTTCGTCCATAATGATAAATAGAAATATGCCGCGGCTTCATCCCTAAGCCGCGGCATTTCAATTAAACTTTTGTTGATGCTGCTTTTCTGGATGAAATGAAAATACCTAATACAAGGAGAAGAGCGATCAACAGCACAGTTACTCCCGCTGACCACCAGAAATGAGCCATATCCGGACCATTCTCAAACCAAGCCGCGGCGTATGCGGAAAGCTTCAACGGAGAAATTGGCCAATAAGTTCCCAGTAAGCCATCCACCAATTGGCTGATAATAATAATTCCGAGTGAAACTGCAGCGGCAAGCCCCACATTCGGCATCAAAGCGCTGGCAGCAAGCACGATCGAAATCACCAGCAGAATCCAAAGGCTATAAGTGAGGACAAATCGGAAAAGGTTCATAGCGTCAATACTGCCAAATAGCAGGTATGTATAATAATAACCTGCCAAAAAACCAAGCCAGACACTCAGCAGCGCAATTATGGAGGCCATCACCCACTTGCTTATAAAATATGCCGGAAATGACAATGGCCGGGCATACAGTAATGTCGCAGTTCCGCTTTTCCGCTCTCCGGCTATTGTGCCCATATATGCAAGCACCAAAATCAGAAGTCCCATAAACTGATATTGTCCCATTATTGCGGCCATGACCTGTTCAGGTTCCGGAACCGGAAATTCCAATACTGTGCCTTCCGGCAAATTCCCTACTGAATCAAGGATTTGCGGCAGAAAATAATTACTGACAGGTTCAGTGATTCCTAAAAGGATGAACACTGCCGGAATCCAGAACAATTTATAATTCCGCAGGTTTTCGCGCCATTCTTTTTTCAGCAATACGTTAAATTGATTCATTTATTTTCCGCCACCTTCAGAAATATTTCTTCCAGCGAAGCGCTCTGCCTGTCTACTCCAGCAATTCCGCTTTCTTCATTTGCCAAAATTGCAAGCACCTGTTGCATCGTAGGACCTCCTTGAGATAAAGGAAGTGCAATGACGTTCTTGTCTCTCTCCATCGGCCAGAGCTTGCGGTTTTCAAACCGCGCAGCGGCCTGTTCCGTTTCAAAGCGCAAGCGAATCCTCGGCTCGGCATAACGGCTTTTCACCTCTGAAAGTGAACCTTGTTCCACAAGTTTTCCTTCTTTCAGGAATAATAATTGATCTGTCATTTCTTCCGCATCATTCAAGATATGTGTGGAGTATAGGATTGTCGTATCCTGCTGCAGCGATTTCAACAGATCCATAATTTCACGGCGTCCGGTCGGATCCAGCGCGGAGACCGGCTCATCCAGCAATAACAATTTCGGCTGATGCACAATGGCCTGAGCCAAGCCCAGCCGTTGACGCATCCCCCCGGAAAAGGTGCCAGTTTTCTTATTGACCGCTGAACCGAGCCCTACAAACTCCAAAGTTCTGATGGATTGCTGCCGAACTTTTTTTCCATCCACCCCGCTGATTTGCGCTGCCATCTCTGTAAATTCCAAAGCACTCAGCCATGGGAAGAATTGAGGATACTGCGGCAAAAAACCGATGCCTGATTTGAAATCCCTTTGAATTGAACCTTCCGTTTCCTTTAAAAGTCCCGCAATCATCGACAGCGTGGTCGTTTTTCCGGACCCATTCGGCCCAATCAAAGCGGTAGCCGTCCTTTCTTCCAACTTAAAGGAAACATCGTCTACTGCTAATGTGCCGTTATAGGATTTTGTCAGCCCTTTTACTTCCAGCAAGCTCAATAGTTCCGCCTCCCAATGACAAAGTATAGAATCGGACCGATGATATTTACGACGACAATGATTACTCCCCACATCCATTTGGGTCCGTTCGTATAAGGAATTTTGATTAGATCAACCAGCGCAAAAATCATTAATCCCAATTGGATAACGAACACCGGCAATAGCAATAACAATAGCTTCGACTCTTCCATTTCCTTGTCCCCTTTTTAAAATTCCATTTTGTTTGTTAGTACTAATAATAGAACAACTTTTTGCTTATAGCCATATTTTCCAGAATGCCAACTCTCTTTTCCATGTTGGCGGAATGTCGATAAAAAAACAGCCCGCATTTGGGATCAGCGGACTGTTTCAGAAAATCACCATTTGATTGTCTCCAACTTATTGAGCAGGAGTTCTTTATCTTCTTCATCAATATTCCAAAAAGTGATTTCGTTCTTTAGTAAACGCAATTTTCCGTATCCCTTCACAAATCCGTTCAATCTTGCCGCAAAAGTCGAATCGACAAGCAGTTCCGGTTTCGGAAAAAGCTCCTGTAATTGTTCCAGTGTATTCGGATACCGCTTCAAGTAATACTTTTGATGCCGTTCATCCGCCAGTGTGAAATTTTCGTATTCTGCTACTTCAGTTTCAATCGCTTCACCCAGATTTTTTTCCATTTCCTTACGGACTTTCTTTATCGCATCTTTTTGCTGTCCGCCGTGATAACGGAGCATCGATATATATTGGCGTCCCTTATAATTTCCGCGATTCGGATAATGATTCTGCCAAAACTTCCTCAAGATTTCTTCGTAGCTGATAATAGATGGATCGAAATCAATCTCGACTGTTTCCGTGTGGTCTCCCATATGCCGATAGGTCGGTTTTGGAGAAGTGCCTCCCGCAAAGCCTACCCTTGTTCTTAACACGCCGGCCATACTTCCGAACATCGCTTCCGGCCCCCAGAAACAGCCCATTCCGAAAGTAGCCGTTTCCACTGCAGAAGCTTGAGGATTAAACTTTTTAACCATGTCTTCGACTGTTTGATAACCTTGGAACATATTAACCACTCCTTGCATATTTTATTCCCCAAATACTAAGACTTAAGCGGCTGAATTTAAGAGCGGGTAAGTGCAGTCAATGAAAAGAGACATTACAGGACAAGCAAAGGAGGTTTTTATAAAATGGTTATAGTAAATATTTTTTCATAACAGACTGCTACTTCTAAAAAGAAAGCGGGTGTTGAATGTGAAAAATAATGAACAGGACATCAGGAGCTACTTCAACAAGCTCGACCGGAGTTTTTTCATGGACAGATACAAGGAAATGGCTTCGTTCGACGAAGCAGTCCCCATTGGCCACGAACAAACTATATCCCAGCCATCACTTGTTCTCGAAATGACTATGGCCCTTGATCTTGAAACCGATTCAAAGGTATTGGAAATAGGGACAGGTTCTGGCTTTCAGACTGCTTTATTGGCTGAGTTCGCGGCACAGGTCTATACCATCGAACGCATCGAAGAACTGCACCATCGCGCAAAAGAGCGGCTCGCGGAATTGGGTTTCGGCAATATCTCCTTTAAACTCGATGACGGCAGCATGGGCTGGGCGAAAAACGCGCCTTACGACCGGATTATGGTGACGGCCGCGGCTTCAACGGTTCCAAGCGAATTGCTGAGCCAATTGGCGGCAGGCGGCAAAATGATCATCCCGGTTGGTTCATCCGCCAGCCAGGAACTTCAGCTGATAGAAAAAGATGACAACGGCCAAATCCATTCCACCTTGCTGAACCATGTCCGCTTTGTGCCTTTGAAGGGGAAGTATGAATGAACCGAAAAGCGACAGCGCCCGTTAAGCTCTGTGCTCCTGCATCGCTGCGCTAGCTTCGTCGCAAAGCCTTGACCTCGCAGGCGTCGGTCAAGACTTGGCTGCTGGAGTCTGGACAACGAAAAGCGGAAACGGCCGCTTAGCTCCGACAAGCGTAAAATATTAAAAGCGTTAAAAAAGCTGCGCCCAGTCCTCATTTCACAGGACTGGAGCGCAGCTTTTAAATGTCTTTCGCCATCATCAATACTTCACACTAATGTTATTTGCGATGATTTTCCTTTTTAGTCTGCAGAACCATCAACAATCCAGTCAGCAGAAAGAGCCCTGCACTTACATACCAGGCAATATCATACGGGAGAATATCCATGTCGTATCGTATTTGATGGAAGCCAAATACTTTATGGATAATAAATCCGTCAAAGAGCAGGTATAAGCCTGAGCCCATTAAAGCGGATCCTACCCATCTTTTGGGCCATAAAGCTTTTCTTCTGCGGAGTCCGGAAAGAAGAAATAATCCGGCAACTGTGGCAATCCATGAAAACAGGTTAAGTAAACCATCTGAAAAAATTCCGGTTTCTTTATCAGAAAGGTCGTAAAAATGATTCCATTGCAGTATTTGATGGAAAACTGTCCCTGTTCCGAACGCCATAATCCCAATTCCAAAAAGGAGCCCCGACCAAAAATTGCGGGCAGCAAAAACAGCTCGATTTTTTAAGTTACCATAAGCGATCGTCTTATCAGAATTGACTGCCATCCCATCCTCCCCCGAAAACTGCCAGCTTATTAAGAATTCAAATACAAACCAAGTTGCTGGAATAAAATTTAATGTAGTTCTTTAAATTCAATACACCGCCCTCAACATTAAGGAGAATTTCTTTATTCGATTTACTCATTCTTTATCAAACTCTTTTAGGATAAAATACCCTATTATTTTACTCTTAAACAAATAAGTACTATCATTAATCATTTTTTACTAATCACATGATAAGCTGGGGAGTTTGGCAATGAGTGCAAAAGCTGAATCCTTCCGCAGTCTCCAGATTTTGAATATACTCTTCGACTGCTGTAAATTCCCGCTCTTCCACAGGTGTGTCCAAAAATCCGCATTTATCGCCAGCAAACCTTTGGAAGTGTATTTTTTTATTTTTATGATCCACAAAATAAGTAATGTAGAGCACTCCCTTCTTTTCCGGAAATAGAAAAAACCGAAAAGAACCCGATATACGGGATCTTTTCGGCTCTGTCATCAGCACTATTGTCTGAAACATTTAACCAATGGCTTATCATCTGTAATATTGAACAGGAATTTCCCCTGTGACTATACGTACTGAAGTTTAAGAATGGAAATGCTATTTGTTTTCCAAGTATTTTCATCTTACTAGACTTACACACTTCCGTAAAGGAAGTAATGAATTTTAAGCAATATGAAACCCTTCAATTTGAATCCGCTGAACAATCTGTTCTTCGGAAATCTGATTTTCATCGAAAGTGATTTTCACTTCTCCATTTTCCACATCAATCAATGCTCTTTCAATTTCGGGGACTTCCGCTAAAATGCCCTCCAGTGATTGAATCGGTTTTTCTGCCGTCGCTTCTTTAATATGGATAGTCATTGTTTGCATCAAATCATCCTTTCGTTACTGCTGGATTTTACAGTCTCTTATCTTCCAGTTTTTTCAAGTCATTTCGATGGCCCATTACTACAAGAATATCTCCCATAGCGATAACGTCATCTGGATGTGGAGCAATATTAACATCCTGGCCTCGTTTGACTGCCAATGTAATGCAATTGAATTTTGTTCGAATATCCAGCTTCATCAGCGTTTTGCCGGCAATTTTCTCCGTCGCAGCCAATTCTACGATACTGTAATCGTCTGAAAGGTCGATGTAATCGATAATCTTTTCAGAATCGACATGGTGAGCCACACGGACTCCCATTTCGTATTCAGGCTGGATCACCCGGTCAGCGCCGACCTTTTCAAGAATTTTTTTGTGCTGAAGATCGCGTGCTTTCACCCATATTTTTTCCAGACCGATTTCTTTCAGCATGAGCGTACATAAAACACTTGCTTGCAAATCATCTCCGATGGCTACGATAGCCTGGTCAAAATTTCTGACCCCCAATGCTTTCAGCTGGGATTTATCGGTGGCATCCGCAACAGATGCCTGCGAAGCATATTCAGCCATACTCTCCACTTTGTCGGGATCCATATCCAAAGCCATTACTTCATGGCCGAGTTTATATAATTCCCGGCACACACTGCTGCCAAACCTTCCCAATCCGACAACCACTATTTGTTTTTTCTTCACAGTCTCTCCTCATTTCCAATAAAAACTAAAATTCCATTTTCAGCTTGCCGTCTTCCAGAATCAGCTTAGCACTGAACTTTTTGCCATTTTTCGATACGAAGCCCTTCATTACAGGCGTCTTGCCTTTCGTACATAAGTATTCAACCGTTTTTGCTGTCAGCCTTTTTTTCAGGAATGTCCCTGGAAACGACTGCTTGCAGCCATTGGCATTTTCCGTACAGCTGAAGAACCCTCTGTTGGAGACGATACTTCCTTTTTTACAGCGGGGACAAAGAGCAATCGCATTTTTGCTGTTGTCCATTTCCACACGGTCCGGCAAGCCATTTGTCTGCAGCTGAGAAGGAACATCTGTCAGCAGCTTTTCAATGAACTTTCCGATTGTGGCCAGAAATACTTCCGGCGAGCCTTCTCCGCGCCCGATTTTTTTCAGGTAACTTTCCCATTTTGCCGTCATGGAAGGGCTGGACAATAAATTCCCTTCAATGGCCTGGCACAAAATTCGTCCCTTTTCGGTAACCGATACAATGTTCTTTGTTATTTGAATATATTCGTGCCTTTTAATGGTTTCAATAATACTGCTGCGGGTCGCCTCTGTGCCCAGACCTTCCACTTCTTTCAATATTTCACTGTCTCCGGCATCTTCCGCGAACTTGCCGCAAGTTTTCATCATTGCGATTAATTGCCCTTCTGTATAAGGCTTCGGTGGAGTGGTCATGCCTTCTTTCACAGCGACTTTAGCTGCCACTTTCTCCTGTTCATGAAGTTCAGGAAGCGCAGGCTCTGATTTACTTTCTTTCCCTGCAGGAAAAAGTTCCTTCCAGCCTTTATCAATTTCCGTTTTTCCTGTAGTGAAAAAATGCAGACCTTTGACATCCGTTGTCACTTTCGTCTCCGCATAGCGATAATCCTTATGGAACATTGCGAGCGTCGTACGCAAAACTTCTTCGTACAAATTGCGGGCGTCAGGAGCAAGACCGTTCAGCTTCCGATCAGTTGGAATGCTTTTCGTCGGAATGATGGCATAATGCTCCTGAACTTTTGCATTATCCACGTAACGTTTTTTTGGTGTCCTTGAAGCAACAGGAAATTCCGCACCGATCAATTTCTGGTAAGATTCCACTTGTTTCGCCAAATAACTGAATTCCGCGTTTGTAATATGCTGGGTATCTGTGCGCGGATAGCTTACCAATTTCTTTTCATAGAGAGTCTGCATCACCGACAGCACTTTTGCCGGACTGTATTTCCACTTTCTGTTTGCCGCGGCTTGAAGCGTCGACAAAGAATGGAGCTGTGGTGCCGGCTGTCGTTTTTCAGCCGTCTTGACCTGCAGCACTGTCCCTTCTTCTTTCGGATCAATAGCATGTTTCGCGAGAAGATCCTCAGCTTCCTGCCGAACTTTCGCTTTTATTTTCGCCTTGCCTTTGTATTTTCCTTTTTCCGCCTGGAAGTCACCTTCGACTTCATAAAAAGGTTCCGGCACAAACGCTTCGATTTCTTTCTCGCGCTGATAAATCAGATAAACCGTCGGCGTCTGCACCCTTCCGATAGCGAATACTTCGCGAATCCCTTTTTCCTGCAGCAGCAGCGAATATAAACGGGAACCGTTCATGCCCACAAGCCAGTCGCTGATTTGCCTTGCCCTTGCTTCTTGATACAGCAGCAAATCCTGCTTATTATCGCGGAGCTCCTGAAATCCTTTTCTCACTTCATCCGCTTCGAGCGAATTGATCCACAGGCGTTTAATTGTTTTACCTTTTGCGCCTGTATGATAATAAATGCTGTAAAAAATATTCGATCCTTCCCTGTCCACATCACATGCATTAATGACCGTATCAGTCTGCTGGATCAATTTCTTGATGATATTGAATTGCTGGTATTTCCCCCGCGCCACTTGGAATTGATAGTCCCCCGGCAAAATGGGAAGTGCCGCGAGCGACCATTTCCCCCATTTCGGATCGTACGCTTTCGGCTCCTTCAATTCCACCAGATGGCCAATTCCCCAGGTGATATAAGCGCCTTCCGGAAATATCGCATCCGGCATGATCTCCAAAAAACCTTCCCTTTTAGCTGTCTTGAATGCTTCCGCATAGGCTTTGGCCTGGCTCGGCTTTTCAGCCACTATCACTGGTTTCATCAATTTCTTCCTTCCATAAACTTTCTTTTCCCTTATTGTACCCTGTCGGTCAATATTTCATAACCAATAGACATCGGGCGGATGTGTAGATTCTGGCTGGAAGCGGTATAATAATAAAAAAAGAGGAGGCGAAACTATGACTGGAAAATCCGCATTGATCGCGGGAGCAACAGGCCTGACCGGCAGTAAGCTGGTGGAGGTCCTGCTTGATCACCCTGAGTATGATAAAGTAACTGTTTTCGTCCGCCGTCCATTGACACTGGAGCACCCGAAATTGGAACAAATTCACGTCGATTATTACAGACTCGAAGATTATGAAAAACATTTTCAGGTGGAAGATGTATTTTGCTGCCTGGGGACTACTATTAAAAAGGCGGGTTCACAAAAAGCTTTCAGAAGAGTGGATTACGATTATCCTGTGGCTTTAGCACAGTTGGCGAAATCAGCAGGCGCAAAGAGTTTCCTCGTCGTCTCTGCAATGGGCGCCGACTCCCGCTCCAACATTTTCTATAACCGGGTCAAAGGCCAAATGGAGGACAGCATCAAAAAATGGAGCTTCCCGCATTACATATTTTCCGCCCATCTCTTCTGCTGGGCGACCGCAAGGAATTCCGGCTCGGCGAAAAAGCCACCAGCCTGATCTTCCCTGTTTTCAGTCCGCTTCTGCGAGGCGGCATGAAAAAATACAAGCCGATACAAGCTGAACAAGTTGCGCAGGCAATGTGTGCTGCAGCGCAAAGTGAAAGTGGCGGCGTCCATATTTATCCGTCTGATGAAATTGCCGAATTGGCTGAGAAATAATATATTTTTAAAAAACAAAAGCGGAGCCAGCAATTGGCTCCGCTTTTGATGATTTATTCAGTTTCACATAATTATTCTGTACGACGTGTAGTTTGTGTCGCCAGCGTATCCCAGAAAGAAATATCGGCGTTTTCGATTGAACCGTCAGCGATTGCACGGACAGCCGCATCAAGCGTCGTCACAGTTTGCTTGATCAAATAGCCATTGCTCTTCTGGCCGAGAACATATGGCTCATATTCGTGGTCAGACATTCCGCGCATTTCAAATAATAAGGTCGAAATGCCATATTCTACCGCGATGCCGTTTCGGCTGATCGTTTCCGCGTTGCCTCCATTGTATTTACCGAGGTGCCCCCATCCAGTGGAATCTACAGCATCAAAAACGACTGCTCCCAGCTGCTTGGATTTCAACAGTACATCTTCATCGACGTTTGGTGTAGTCGGATACAGGATTGATCCGGAAACCAATTCGCCATCGCGTTCACTTTGCGTGCCCTGATGATGCAAATCGATCATATAGTCGATGTCGTATTTTTGCATGACATTATAATGGAGCGCCTGAGTTTCCGGCTGGATTTTATTGACGTGGTCGCGGTTCAAATCCACTTCATTGGCGTTGTAACGGGTCAGGTTGCGGTCGCCTTTCGCTACATAATCTTCAAGTGAGAAATTCACATCTCCCATCGCTCCATCAGCGTTCAGCATCGGAACAATCAGAACGTTGACGCCATCCGCTACACCTTTCATCTTGCCTGTACCCATATGTTTAATGAATTCCAGCGCACCCTCTGTAGTCAATTGCTCATTGCCGTGCTGCTGCGTCAAGAATAGAATCGTCGGATTTTCCGGATTCGTCATATATTTAACTAAATAGAGGTCCCGGCCTTTCACGCTTTGGCCGATGACTTCCAATTCCATATTCGCCTGTTTTGCATCCTGCTTTTTAAGGTAATCTGCCATTTCATCATAGGTGGTCAAAATCGAAGTGTTGATTGTTTCGTTGCCGCCGTATCCCGGTCCTTCACCTACTGCAAGTGCTGTCGGCAAAGCCAGTGGCGAAGCGCTGAAAACCAAAGCGCCTGCAATAGAAAGACTTAACATGCTTTTCTTTAATCCCATCTTCTTCATAAAATGATCGGCTCCTTTTGTGTTTGATAGTTTTCCAAATTCCAAGCAACATGGTCCCCTTCTTTACTTGAGCGGCCCCCTTTCCCCCTTAAGCGTTTCGTCACCCTAAATAGATTCATTAAGTCTTTTGGGAATTCCTTTTTATTTTTTAAAAAGAGGTAAATCGTTAGATAATTAAATAAATTATCGTGATGATATACCTATTATTTCGTGTCCATTTTTCATTTCTACAGGCATAGATCTGTGAAGAGCAATTGAATTTCTACAATAAAAACCACCAGCACATATTCGCTGGTGGTTTAAGCACCTTATTCGGCTGCGGAGATATCCGCTTCCAGTTCCACTTCCACATTGCCTTTGATGGCGCGTGTGATCATGCAGGAGCTTTCCGCTTTCTCAGCCAGTTTTTGTGCCATTGAAAATTCTTTATCAGAAGCATCCTTTTTCAATACCAGTTTCGGCCGGTGAATGATTTTTTTATAAGTGATGACACCATTTGTGACATCCACAAGTCCTTCCGATTCCATCGTCAGCGCTTCTTTTTCGATTTTGCTGCGCTCGAGCATCGCAGCAAGCGTGATGATATAGCAAGTCGCCGCTGCACCGAGCAGCATTTCATCCGGATTTGTTCCGGTCCCTGGCCCATCCATTTCAGGCGGTATCGATATCTCCGTTTTCAGGTTGCCGGTTTCAATCGTTCCTACATCATTGCGCAGACCCGGCCAATCCGCTTTTAAATGAAAACTGTGAACAGCCATCCAATCTCCTCCAATAAACTCGTTCCCCATCTGATTCAGTCTTTCATTGCGCAGCTCCGCAATGAAATCAACAATTTCCAGTGTGGACAGATATGGTTAAACTCTATAAGATTTGGGGTAGATGCGCAATTATTTAGAAAATGAGGGAATGCATAATGGAATTTTCAAAACGCTTGCAGCAATTACCGGAACAATTCTTTTCATCTCTGGCCGCACAGACAGCGAAAGCTTCAGCAGAAGGACGCGACGTCATTAACCTGGGGCAGGGAAATCCTGATCAGCCGACGCCTGCACGTATCGTCAAGGCAATGCAGGAAGCTGTTGCGGATCCAAAAAATCATAAATATTCCCCATTTCGTGGAATAAAGGAAATGAGACAGGCCGCTGCTGATTTCTATAAACGAGAGTATGATGTTGATATCGATCCCGATCTTGAAGTTGCTTTGCTTGCCGGCACGAAAATCGGGCTAGTGGAGCTGCCGCTGGCATTCCTGGATCCAGGCGAATCACTTTTGCTTCCTGATCCTGGCTACCCTGATTATATGTCCGGTGCTCCATTGGCAGGGATCGACATGGACCTGATGACATTAAAACCCGAAAACGGCTATCTGCCTGATTACAGCGAATTGGGACAAAAGGTGCTCGACCGGGCTTCGATGATGTACCTGAATTATCCTAATAACCCGACCGGCGCAGTCGCAACAAAAGGATTCTTCGATGAAACTGTTCAGTTTGCAAAAGCCAACGGCATTGCTGTCGTCCATGATTTCGCTTACGGCGCCATCGGATATGAAGGCGTGAAGCCGCCAAGCTTCCTGCAGTCTGAAGGAGCCAAGGATATTGGAATCGAGATGTACACCTTGTCGAAAACCTATAATATGGCCGGATGGCGGATCGGTTTCGCTGTCGGCAATTCGAAAATGATTGAAGCGCTGAACCTGATCCAGGATCATTTATTCGCTGGACTGTCGCCTGCGCTGCAGCATGCTGCCGCCGAAGCGTTGACCGGAGACCAGTCCTGCGTGACAGAACTGGTTGAAACTTACGAAAAACGCCGCCAGGTTCTGATTGAAGAATGTGCCCGAATCGGCTGGGAAATCGAAGCGCCGAAAGGGTCTTTCTTTGCCTGGCTGCCGGTGCCAAAAGGATTTACCAGCATCGAATTCGTTAATCACCTGCTGAAGCATGCGGATATTTCCGTTGCAGCGGGAAGCGGATTCGGCGGAAGCGGCGAAGGATTTGTGCGCGTCGGCCTGCTGGTCGATGAAGAACGAATTACGGAAGCCATCCGCCGGATTGAAAAACTGAATTTATTTTAAACAATGAAAGAGGACATGCCGATTGTTTGGCACGTCCTCTTTTAAATAGTTTAAACTTCCCATTCAGGAAACTACACTCTTTTTGACACCAAGATAAGCTTCTTCCAAAAGAAACGCCGCAATGCGTTCGATATCAGGGTTGAATACCCGGTCTTCATCGATCGGTCCGGCTACTTTCCGGATGGCTCCGAGTCTCTCTGCCGTTCGTGGCGACATTCTGTCCGATCCGCGGTATTCAACTGCCTGAGCTGCACAGAAGGCTTCAATTGCCAGCACGCGCCGTGCATTTTCTGTAATGTCGCGGGCATGACGCGAGCCGATGGTACCCATGCTGACATGGTCTTCCTGATTGGCGGAAGATGGAATCGAATCGACAGATGCCGGATGTGCCAGGGTTTTATTTTCCGATACAAGGCTGGCCGCTGCATATTGCAGAATCATCGCACCTGATTGAAGGCCCGGTTCAGGGCTAAGGAAAGCAGGCAGCCCTTCGTTCAATGCCGGATTGACAAGCCGCTCGATGCGCCGTTCCGAGATATTCGCGAGTTCAGCGACTGCGACTTTCAGGAAATCCATCGCAAAAGCAACCGGCTGCCCGTGGAAGTTGCCTCCTGAAATCACTACTTCACCGTCTTCAAAAATCAACGGATTATCAGTTGCCGCATTCATTTCGATTTCAAGTTTTTCTTTCACGTAAGCGAGTGTTTGCCAGCTGGCTCCGTGGACTTGAGGGATGCAGCGAAGCGAGTAAGCATCTTGAACACGTTTTTCTCCTTGCACCGTTGAAAGACGGCTGCCATCCAGCCACCAGCGCATACGCTCGGCAACTGCCATTTGCTCTTTATAGCCCCGTGCCGCGTGGACCGCCGGATGAAACGCATCCATGACGCCGAATAAGGATTCAAAAGTCATTGCAGCAATCCACTCACTTTGAAGTGCCAGTGTTTCCGCTTCAATATATGTGACGACTCCCTGAGCCGTCATGGTCTGGGTGCCATTGATAAGCGCCAGTCCTTCTTTGGCCTGCAATTCCACAGGAGACAGGTCTTTTTGCTGCCAGACAGATGAAGCATCTGCCGGTTCCCCGTCTTTCCAGTATTCGCCTTCGCCAATCAGCACCAATGCCAGATGTGAAAGCGGCGCCAAATCACCGGAAGCTCCGAGTGAACCCTGTTGCGGAATGACCGGATGAATCTTTTCATTGACCATCATTGCCAAGCGTTCAGCGACAATCGGACGGATTCCTGAGAACCCTTTCAATAATGCATTCAAACGCAGAACAACCATCGCGCGGGAAACCGCTTCCGAAAATGGTTTGCCGATGCCACAGGCATGCGACCGGATCAGATGAAGCTGCAGCGGATTTACATCTTCTTTTGAAATACTGACATCGCTGAATTTCCCGAAGCCTGTATTGATGCCGTATACGGTCTTTTTCTCAGCTACAATGCGATCGACAGCTGCCCTGCTCTTCCGCACACGTTCCATAGCACCGGCATCCAATTCAATCTTTTCGTCCTCAAATAAAATCCTTCTTAATTGCTCTATCGTCAAATCGTTTCCTGTCAATGTAATCATTTAATTCCCATCCCTTCGAAAAAAGATGCGATAGCAGCTGCTATCGCATCTTGAGTTACCCTCAGTATAAGTTTCAGCTAACCAAACCTCAAGGATTAATTACCATATTTTAACAAGATACAGTGGTAACGTATCAGCGTGTTAAAGGATTAAGTAGGCGATGGATTATGTTCTCATCGCAACGCCCGTCATAAACTGCAGCCACGCATACACCCCTGTTTTGACTGTGGCTGACACATGATTATCTTTTTGCGGATCCAGGCAGACAAAATCGATATGTCTCACTTTCTCCGATTTGCCTATTTCTAATAAAGCTTCAAACAATTCTTCTGATTTCATTCCGCCAGGCGTCGAAGCAGGAACGCCCGGAGCCACACTGATGTCGAGCACATCCATGTCGATTGTGGCGTAGATGCGGTCTACATGTTCAAGTGATTGTACCGCTTTGCGGATTGTTTCCGTCAGCCCGGTTCTTCTCGCCTCCCGCATCGTCACCATCTGGATGCCTTTTTCATCAGCGTATTCAACCAGCTCTTTGGTGTTGAAATAACCATGCAGACCGATGTTCACAACATCTTCTCCCTTAACCGTTTCACCATCGATCAATTGGCGGATTGGCGTACCGTTTGCTGGCCCCAGTTCCTTAGGATCCCGCACATCCAAATGCGTATCGAGCTGCAGAATACCGATCCTTTCCCGTGAAAATGCTTTTTTCACCCCTCTGACAGCGCAAGCCGTCGTCGAGTGGTCGCCGCCGATCATGCAAGTCAATTTGCTGTCGGCCAATCCTTCCACTGTCTCTTCGATGCGGCGGTGTGATTCTTTGATGTTCGTGGTGTGCATGGCGACGTCTCCGGCGTCACGCACTGAAACTTTTGTCAGGTCGACTCGTTCGTCCAGATTATAGGCGGCAAACCCTTTCCACATTTTACGGAAAGCTTCGGGATAGTCCGAAGCCGCCGAAGCCGAGATAGAAGAACGTGAAAGCGGCGCGCCAAACAGAATGACATCCGCTTCCCCTTCCTGTTTCACCCAATGATGCACGTGAGTCACTCTGTCCGCCGGCTTCCACGCCCATTCCGTTCCTTTCAAATAACTCATCCAACCACCTTCTCGCCATTTTTCCAAACTGATTTAACATGATTCACGCCGAATAAATACTGGAGCTCCTGATACGATTTCACTTTCCACAAAACAATATCTGCCTGCTTGCCGACTTCTATCGATCCAGCCCGGTCTTCGCGTTTTATTGCGCAAGCTGCGTTATAAGTGGCAGCCACTAGAGCTTCTGCCGGCGTCAGGCGCATCGAAATGCAGGCCAGGTTCATGACCAGCGGCATCGAAACGGTCGGCGATGACCCCGGATTGCAGTCAGTCGATATCGCAACCGCTACTCCCGAGTCGATCATTTTACGGCCCTGTGCCGCTTCCTCGCGGAGATAAAGGGCTGTTGCAGGAAGAAGGCAGGCGATTACGCCGGCATCCGCCATCGCCTTGATGCCTTCATCGGAAGCTTTCAATAGATGCTCCGCTGAAATGGCGCCGACTTTCGCAGCCAGTTCCGCTCCGCCGTAAGAAACGATTTCATCAGCATGGATTTTTGGTGTCAGGCCGTATTTTTTGCCCGCTTCCAGAATCCGCTCGGACTGTTCGGGCGTGTAGACATTCTTTTCGCAGAACACGTCGTTAAACTCCGCCAGCCCGGCAACTTCCGGCAGCATCGTATCGATCAGATAGTCAACGAAGTCATCTTCTTTTCCTTTGTATTCAGATGGCACCGCATGCGCGCCCATGAATGTTGGCACGAGGTCAATCGGATGTTCCGCATTCAGCTTCTTCATCACTTTCAATTGCTTCAGCTCTGTTTCCAGATTCATGCCATAGCCGCTTTTCCCCTCGACAGTCGTAACGCCGTGTTCAAGGAAAGAGTCCAGCCGCTTTGTCGTCCCTTCCACCAATTCCTCTTCCGTCGCTTCACGGGTCATGCGCATCGTGGCATGTATTCCGCCGCCGGCATTCATAATGTCCATATAAGAAACACCTTGCAGCCGTTTTTCAAACTCGCCTTCGCGGCTTCCGCCATACGCGACATGCGTATGCGGATCCACCAGACCTGGTGTCACCAATTGCCCTTTGGCATCGATGACATCAGCCTCCGCTGATCTGCCAGCGAATTTTTCTTCCAGTTCGGCTGTGGTGCCCACTGCCGCTATTTTCTCGTCTTCCAGCCAGACGCTGCCGTCTTCGATCAATCCAATTTCGCTCATCGCTTCTTTAGATCTTGGACCTTGCTGGCCTTTAATTGTTGCAAGCTGTGCATGCTTAATCCAAATTGCTTTAGTCATTTTTCTGGTTTCCACCTTTCATCATCGGAATGTTAACGCCTTTTTCACGCGCTGTTTGCTCGGCGATTTCGTAGCCCGCATCAACATGGCGCGCTACTCCCATTCCTGGATCTGTCGTCAATACTCTTTCCAAACGCGCTTCAGCATCTTTCGTGCCATCCGCAACTATGACCATACCCGAGTGTATGGAATAGCCCATGCCTACGCCGCCGCCGTGATGAAGCGAAACCCAAGTCGCGCCGCCGACGGCGTTGACCATCGCGTTAAGGATCGGCCAGTCAGCGACAACATCCGAGCCGTCTTTCATCGATTCGGTTTCGCGGTTCGGCGATGCCACTGAACCGGAGTCCAAGTGGTCGCGGCCGATAACGATCGGTGCACTTAACTCGCCGCTCGCCACCATATCGTTGATGATCTTTCCGAAGCGGGCGCGTTCACCGTAGCCAAGCCAGCAGATTCGGGCAGGCAATCCCTGGAACTGGATTTTTTCCTGCGCCATCTTGATCCAATTGCAAAGATGCGTGTTGTAACTGAATTCACGTAAAATCACTTCATCCGTTTTACGGATATCTTCTGGATCGCCGGATAACGCCACCCAGCGGAACGGGCCTTTGCCTTCACAGAATTGAGGACGGATATAAGCCGGTACAAATCCCGGGAAATCAAAAGCATTTTCGACGCCTTCATCTTTTGCGACCTGACGGATATTATTGCCGTAATCAAATGTAATGGCGCCTTTTTCTTTCATTTCCAGCATTGAACGCACATGGCTTGCCATCGATGCTTTCGACAGTTTCACGTATGCCGCCGGATCCGATTCGCGGAGCGCTGCGGCATCTTCCAATGACATTTTCGATGGAATATATCCGTTCAATGGGTCATGGGCTGAAGTCTGATCAGTAAGGACGTCCGGCGTAAAGCCTCTTTGGATCATTTCCGGCAACACATCCGCTGCATTGCCCAGCAAACCGATGGATAACGCGCGCCCTTCCTGTTTCGCTTCTTCAGCCAATCGGATCGCTTCGTCGAGTGAATCGGTTTTCACATCTGTATAGCGTGTAGCGATGCGGCGATCGATACGCGTCTCATCCACTTCGATGCCGATGCAGACACCGCCGGCCATAGTAACAGCCAGTGGCTGTGCACCGCCCATGCCGCCAAGACCCGCTGTCAGTGTAATCGTCCCTTTCAACGATTCACCGAAATGCTGTTTCGCCAGCTCCGC
Organism: Planococcus sp. RAB007_Raresut; assembly: GCF_057369535.1. Lineage (NCBI taxonomy): Bacteria > Bacillati > Bacillota > Bacilli > Caryophanales > Caryophanaceae > Planococcus > Planococcus sp. RAB007_Raresut. Next base: position 497,317 of record NZ_JBXYIF010000002.1, on the reverse strand, counting down.
AAAAGTTTCATACGTCCCTTGCACGATTCCCTGTGAACCGATGTAAATCCAGCTTCCAGCAGTCATCTGCCCGTACATCATCAAGCCTTCCTTATCGAGTTCATGGAACGTTTCCCAGTTGGCATAAGCCGGAACAATATTTGAATTGGCAATCAAAACCCTCGGCGCATTTTCATGTGTTTTGAAAATAGCGACCGGTTTGCCGGACTGCACCATCAGCGTTTCATCGTTCTCCAGTTCTTTCAGCGACCGGACGATGGCGTCAAAACTTTCCCAGTTTCTTGCCGCTTTGCCGATGCCGCCGTATACAACCAAATCTTCTGGACGTTCCGCCACATCGGGATCCAGATTATTCATCAGCATGCGCAATGCCGCTTCCTGCTGCCACCCTTTTGTATTAAGCTTTGTACCTGTATATTGAATCACTTTTTGCTCTGAAACCGTTTTCATTTCGAGTTCCTCCTTTGTGTATATTTTCATTCTATATGAATTATTCAGTCTATTGATTATAATATATTTCACTTCTTTAGTTTTGTTTAATAGTCTTTCGAATAAAATATCTATTTTTAGAATTATTTACAAATTTACTTCATTTTCATGGATTTTGAACAAATTTAAAACGACCTTCTGGAGAAGGCCGTTTTATTTCAATAAATGAAGTTCTCCCTGCCGATACTGGGAAGGGGTCAATTTTTCATGTTTTTTATATACCGCGCTGAAATACGATGCGGTGCCAAAACCGCTGAGCCGTGCCACTTCATCCAGCGAAATATCCGTCTCCTTCATCAGCCGGTTGGCTTCGCGAATGCGGATCTGCAGCAGCAACTCACTGAACTTTCTACCGTTCTGCTTTTGGAATCTGCGGCTCAATGTACTCTTATTCATCCGCAGCTGTTCAGCACAGGCAGAAAGGTTCCAATCCGGGTTCCAGTAATTCGCTTCCATCAACGCACGGATTTCCTCCGAAGCCGGAGATTCCCCGCTTTCAGCTTTCTTAACGGCCGCTGACACCACATTCACAATGAAATTCAATGTTGACTGGGCAATCTTATAAATAACTGGATCTTTGACGATAACTTCAAAAATTTCATGGTAGCGCTGTTCCCATTGCTCGTCCTGCAGATGAACTGATTTCATGTAGCGGCGCGCCTGGGCCAGCACACTCGTCAGCCGGACGCGGATCATCTCAGGATCCGGATAAGGACGCGAATAGGAAAGAAATTCATTTTGCATCCAGGCGTGGATGGCGCGGGTATCTTTTTTCTCAAGCATTTCTATCCATTCGCGCTGTTCAACCGGCGATAAAAACGGATCAAGCGGCTGCCAGGCGATCGGATCCTGTTCGATGACAGAAATATCATAGCCTTCATAGAAAATCAGCGAAGTCATATCCCTCGTGCCCTGGTAATAATCTTTCAGCCGAATTTGACGGTTGGCGTTGACGAAAATCGACAGATCTTCATGGGTCTCCCGCTTCCAGGATTCATAGAACATCCGGCTTTCTTCGATGCAGGATTGCTCGTCATCCGTCAGAAACGCAGCCAGAACAAAATCGGAAAAGGCAAATACCTCCGCTCCTTTATGGAAAGGATAATTTTTCAGCTGCTTGCTTAATAGCGGATAGCCCGATTTGTCCGGCAGCACGAAAGCCGTTAGAGTCACAGCGGGCGTCAAAACTTCAGCATCAAAGAAATCTTCGTATCTGAGAAGCTTATGCTTCAAGTTCTCTTCAACGGTTTTTTCATTGCGCAGCTGAAAGCGGATTTGCTGCAGCTGCTTTACAAGAAGCAACGGATCAAATGGCCGAAACAATAAATCAGCCGCTTTCCCTTTTAAGGCACGGTAAGCTGTCATAAATGTCCGGTCGGATGACAAGCCGATCCAAGGAATATTGCGCTGCGTAAATTCCTTTTCAAGTTCGTCGTTCCACAAATCCATATCAACCACCAGGCAATTTGCGGCATCTTCTTTGGAGAACGATACTGCAACACCGTTCATATGCGATTCCATTACCCATTTCAACCCTTGGGCTTCCAGTTCATTTTGCGAGATAACCACAATTTTCACAAAGTCCCCCTCTTTCTCTGGCCACTACTTTACAGGTCCCAAATGTTCAATTGGAGACAGCCTGAACTTCACTTCTCCGATGATATTTTCCTTTTTAATAAATCCGAGCATCCGTGAGTCGACACTATTCAAGCGATTATCGCCCAGCACAAAATAATAACCAGGAGGCACGGTGACCGCAGGAAAATCTTCCGTCAGCGGACTGTATCCCAATTGTTCAGCCACTTTCCTGTTTTGTTCAAGGTAAGGTTCTTCTTTTTCAACACCGTTAATATACAGATGGTCGTTGTTCATTTCCACAACGTCTCCCGGAATGCCTATTACACGTTTCAAGTAATTTCTATCCTCAGACACTTTGAACACAATCATATCGGCATGTTCGATGGCACTGATTTTCATCAAGATGATGCGATCATTCTCCTCGAATGTCGGCATCATTGATTTGCCATGGACTTCAACAGGTTCAAATATGAATTGCCGGGCACCCAAAAGAACCAAAGATGCCAGAATGATCACTTTCATCCATGCAATCAATTGATGGGAAGGTTCTTCAATCAACTCGGATTCCTCCTTACCGCCAAATCATTTTCTCTCATCATACTATACTGCAGAACTGTGCGCATCCTGGCTTTTGCTATTCAAAGGGGCAGTTGCTACAATTAACTAAATAGTAAGAAAAGGAGTGGTTTTCTGTGCACAAACTGTCCACTGATGATGTCATTTATTCTTTCTCAAGAAAAAACTCCCCTGTCCTCCGTGTGAACTCCGGGGATACGGTCAGTATCGATACCTTCGACTGCTTTACCAACCAGATCCAGTCTGCAGATCAGGAAGTTGCGGCAATCGACTGGAATCAGATTAACCCGGCAACAGGGCCTGTCTACGTAGAAGGTGCAGTGGCTGGCGACTTGCTTAAAGTGACGATTGATGAACTCGAGATCGGCGGTCAAGGCGTGATGGTTACAGGTCCGGATCTCGGCGTCATGGGCCACCGCCTTGAAGAGATGGAATCTAAAATTATCCCAATTGAAAATGGTAAAGCCATCTTTAATGAAAAATTGCATCTGCCATTGAATCCAATGATAGGCGTCATCGGTGTTGCCCCTGAAGGCGAACCGGTTTCCTGCGGTACGCCTGGCGCGCATGGCGGAAATATGGATACGAAGCACATCACCCAAGGCGCCACCCTGTATTTCCCTGTCTTTGCAGAAGGCGCATTGTTCGCTCTTGGTGATTTCCATGCTGCAATGGGCGACGGAGAAGTCAGCGTTTCCGGCATCGAAGTTCCGGGCCGCGCCACAGTCACACTTGAAGTGGTGAAAGGCTTCCATTCCAAATTCCCGGTGCTGTTCAACAGCGAAGGAGTTTCGCTTCTCGTCTCAGCTATGACACTGGATGAAGCAGTGAAAGTTGCCACTGAAGAAATGATCGATCTTTTATTGCCGTTCACTGATTTGAGCGTCAGTGAAATGACGATGCTCATGAGTGCCGCGGGCGAAGCGCAGATCAGCCAGGTCGTCGATCCACTGGTAACTGCACGCTTCTTTGTTCCCCAGCATATACTCGATGCTTTGGATATCAAGTTATTCCAGTAGATAATAAGACCTATAAAATAGCTGTTTCTGTATCAAAGGGACGTCAGAATCGTCGGACTTTTGAGCGAAACCGCAATGTATGGTACACTCAAGAAAAAATGTAGGTGATTAGAATGGTAGGAAGAAATGATCCATGCCCATGCGGCAGCGGAAAGAAATACAAAAAATGTCACGGGAAAGAACAGTCTGTCTCGGTAAATGACTTGGTGAACGAAGAACTATTCAAAGTGCGCCAATTGTTCTTTTCAGAAAACCCGAATCAGGAACAGCTTGCGGATTTCCGTGAATTGCAGCAGGAATGGCAGCCGCGCCTGATGAAAACAATGGCAGAAACTGATGCGCAGGCATTTGTCATCGAGAACTTTCTGTTCATGAAAAAACCTGAACTTTGGCAGGAGCACTTGGATAAGCAGATTGAACTTTCCCAGCGTCCTACCACTCAGGATGTATTGAAAAACTGGAGCGATGTAAAAGTCTTTGTCGGCCAATATATTAAAGGCGACGAGAGCTCTGCGCAATTCAAAGATGCCTTCACAGGCGATATGTATACGATGGCTGACCAGCCGCCAACTGACATGGAAGACGGACAAGGCTTGCTTGCAATCCTATTGCCGGATTCACGCGTCGGCGAAGAAGGTGCTTTATTCCTTAACGGCTATTTGACGATTGTCGGCGAATTCGCTCCTTTCTTCGAGCAATTAAAAGCTGATATGGCCAAAGAAAACGCGTCTGACGGCGAACAATACGTCCGCGACAACTATTTAGCGGTAGTTGAAAGCATCGTTAAATATTCTACAGGCACTGTCGATGAGAGCATTGACCTCTCACCGGAACATCAATCTGTCATGGACGAATTGAAAAAGCACGTTCAGGAAGCTGACTTTGACGAAGAAACGGTTGAAAATGTAACCAGCATCATGAACAGCTACCTGGCGAGCCAGCAGCCAAGCGTCCAAAAACCGGAGGCACTTGTCGGCGGTTATTGGAGATTCCTGCAGGATCATGAACTGATCAAAGGCCCAATGCTTGCGCCTAAACAATTAAGCGAAAAATTCGGGGTTGCTTCAAGCACTATTCTGAAACGCTCGAAGGAATTCGGTTCTTATTTTGATGAGCTATTGGCTAAAAAATAAATAAGTGTATATGGAAAAAGAGCAGCTTTGGCTGCTCTTTTTTTTATTAAAGTAATTTCCGAGGACTAATCCTACTCAATATATCCTTCTGAAGCATTTGCTCCTGTCTCTGCATCGCTTCGCTAGCTTCGAGACATGAAAGGGCGTTGCATCGCTTCGCTAGCTTCGTCGCAAAGAGTCGGCCGAACTTCCTTCGGCCAACTCTTCGCTGCTCTTTTTTTATTGCTTTCTTCGGAATCTGACCAATATATATGCAAGGATCCCAGTGACTGCAAGGAACAGATAGAGGCGGATGAAGGCCGGTTCAAACCAAAGAACTTCAGTAAAGGAAACAAAATAATTAAGAATGGCTGCCAGCAGCAAGAGGATCGCCAATCCGAAAATAATTAATCCGGCATAGCGGATGATATTAAGGAACACTTTCATCGCAATCGCTCCTTTTCTCTGAGTGTCTTTCTTCTGTATATACCCTTTTTAAAATTTCTATGCTCACAGAACAATACCTAGTGCTGCTCAAGTGAGGCGATTTTTTAAATTCCGTTTGTTTAAAGGCATATGGGGAAAAGATGGAATACGGGAAAACTTTGTGCATGATGGGGGTAACTCTGCTTTTATTTGGCCTAAACGAAATAAGGCAGACTTATCAACATGTTAATAAGTCATAAAACCACTTTTTTTTCACAGAAAGGAGTCGATAGAATGTTCGAAATTACTTGGGACAGTTTCATACGGATTATCACTGTAGGTTCGCTCGCCTACGTTGGTCTAATTTTCTTTTTAAGAATATCCGGAAAACGGACATTGACCAAATTGAACGCATTTGATCTTGTTGTAACTGTAGCTCTCGGTTCGACTTTGGCCACAATATTGCTGAACAGCCAGATCAGTCTGCTCGAAGGGCTGACTGCATTCGCGCTATTGATCGGCGGACAATACATTTTTACATTTTTGGCAGTGCGCTCGAAGAGCTTTAATAAGTTTATAAAGTCAGAGCCCAAATTACTCTATTTGGATGGTTCTTTTCTGGAAGATGCGATGAAAAAGGAACGAATCAACAGAGTCGAAATACTTCAATCCATCCGCAATCAGGGAATCGGCAATTTGGAGAAAGTAAAAGCCGTTGTGTTGGAGACTGATGGGAGCATGTCCATTATTAAAGGGGAACCTGGAAACACGTTGAGCAATGTGGAATCGAAAAAAACCATTTAAAAAGGTTCCGGAAATCCTTCCGGAACCTTTTTTCACCTAGGTGTCTTCGCTCTTTGTTTGCGGTGTTCCCGGCGAGCTGGCGCTGTTTCGAAGAACAGTTTCTCCCCTTCTAATTCAGGGATAACTGCTGGAACCGGCGTCGGCTTGCCGTCATCCCCCATGGCTACTATAGTCAGGAAGGATTCAGTTGTAAGCCGTTCTTCTCCAGTCTGCAGATTTTTCGATTTGACTCTCACATAGACTTCCATGGAAGTGCGGCCCGTTGAAGTGACATTTGCTTCGAGCTCAAGCACATCTCCGACATGAGCCGAAGACAGGAAGTCGACTGAATCGATGGAAGCTGTTACGACAACTTGCCGGCGGGCATGTTTCATTGCTGTAATTCCTGCAATTTCATCAATATACGCAAGAACTTTTCCTCCAAAAATCGAATTCATATGATTCGTATCAGGCGGAAGCACCAATTTCGTCTGGATTGTCCGTGATTCTTTCATTAGCCTTGCTTCCATACTATTCACTCCTACTCTTTTTATCGATATATACTAATGCTATACGCAATATTTCTGGTCGGCAACTTTTAGCCTTATGGTATATTGAAATGACAGGAGGTGCTGTATGACAGAATTATTGAGCATTTTAAACACACCCGAATTCCAGTCAAAAGAGTCCTTAAAAAGACAGTTAAATGAACTGGACATCCATAAAGGCGACCAGATCATGGTCCACTCTTCGCTGAAATCGATGGGATGGATTGCGGGCGGCGCCCAAGCAGTCGTCGAGGCTCTAATGGAGACAGTGACTGACAGCGGCACCATCGTTATGCCTTCACAATCCGCTGACAACTCGGACCCGGTTTATTGGATGGAGCCTCCGATTCCTGAAAACTGGCACGCAGATCTAAGGAATAACCTCCCTGCTTATGATCCGCATCTGACGGGGCTCAGAGGCATGGGCAAAATCGCCGAATGCTTTCACAGAAACCCTTCCACTATCCGCAGCCCGCATCCGTCCCATTCTTTTATGGCCTGGGGCGCTGACGCTGCAGAGTGGATGCGTGACCATCCCCTTGAAGATTCTTTTGGAGAAGGTTCGCCGCTTGCGAAAATGATGAAGGCTGAAGTGAAGATCCTGTTTATTGGCGTCGGCTTTGATTCGTGTACCGCGTTGCATTACGCCGAATTTGCACAGGACGATCGGACAGCTTCTCCGCAAGGCGCTGCAATAATGCTGAACGGCGAGCGGATATGGCAAAGATTCGAATGCATTGATATGGATTCGGACCGTTTTCCTGAAATCGCCAAAGATTTTCAGGGTGACATCAGAATCGGCAAGCTTGGTCAGGCAGAAGTAAAGTTGGTCTTTATGCGTCCATTAGTGGAATTCGGAACCCAGTGGCTGGCGGAAAATAAAAAACAATAAAACCATAGGTTTGCCGTTTATCACATGCGGCAATCCTATGGTTTTATCATCTCATCAAGAAGGTTTTCCAGCCGGTCGTTAGTGGAATTGAACGAATCCACGAAGGCGTTGATGATTTCAGCAGGTCCCGCAATCTTTTCCCAATCGAGCTGGTAGCCTGCGTTCGCCATCAATTGGCGCGCAAACTCACGGACGGTCCGCCCGTTGCCTTCCCTGAATGGATGCAGCGCATTGAGTTCTGCCAGATAATGGGCCAACCGCTCGATCATTTTATCGCGTGGGAGGTCCTTTAAATAATTCTCTTCTTTCAATTCGTTAAAAATCCGGTGCATCTGCACTTCGATATGATCCGGATGGGCAAAGGAAGAAGATCCTTTGGAAATCATCTCTTTGCGCAATTCACCGGCAAAAGGATAGACATCCTGAAGAATAGTCCGATGGATTTCTATAAAAGCATCCATATCCAGCGGATCAGCCGGCTCTTTCAACTTGAGTTCAGAAAGACGCAGCAAAGAATATACCGTTTCCAATTCTTTCAGTTTGCTGTCATCTTTGATGGAAAAATGGTTAATCAGAACGTCCGAGTCCGGATAACAATACATGGAAGAATGCTTATACCTAGACATCAAATCTGTTTCGAATGGCCTTGTGGAATTGAGCTTCCGTTTTTTCTCCCGTTAAAACCGAGCGGACAAAATTACAGTCCTCATTTGTCACATCAAAGCCTTCAATGTGAAGTGAATGTGAGGCATAGGAAATGGCATGTTCAGCCTGCTCAAAAGAAATACGGTTAACTAATTTCGTCAAATTGATGACCACCTTTCATTCTTCCATTATACCATTTAACAAGTACGGAATCTATTGACAGCAAGCGGTTTTGAATAAAAAATACACTTTGCTGGGCTTGATATTCAACACATTTTTCCGTATTTCAGAAGGAGTGAAAGTTGCGTGGTTTTCCACTTGAAATTCTTTACAGAAATAATTATTTACAAGTCTTGGCAGCTCAAATATAGAAATACTTGAAATTGTATTTCCATAATTTGGCGATACTTTCCGGTTCAACCAAAATACTTTCCAGTTCTCCTAAAATACTTTCCAAAACACTTAAAATACTTTCCAATTCGGCTCAAATAATTTCCAATTTCATTTTTGAAATTCATATGTGAATTTATTGTATATATATAACAGTCCCATCCCCATAATTTTGCCAAACAAAAAAAGACGGGATCAATATCCCGCCTTCGTTTCACACCTGTTCCTGCAATTCCTTCGTTTCTTCCGTCGTAAACGCCCGGGATCTTGTCAAAAAGCGTTTTCCTTCGACGCCTTCAAGTGAAAACATCCCTCCGCGCCCCGGCACTACATCAATGATTAATTGAGTATGGCGCCAGTATTCAAACTGATTTTTGTGCATATAGAATTTACTGCCGCCGATTTCACCCATGTAAACATCCTGGTCACCGATAAACAGGTCGCCTTCCGGATAACACATTGGCGAGCTGCCGTCACAGCAGCCGCCTGACTGGTGGAACATGAGAGGACCATGCTTCTCTTTTAAAAACTCGATCAATTCAAGGGCGGCATCAGTAGCTATTACGCGTTCGACCATTGCAATCCCTTCCTTTCAATGAAGAAGGACCTTTTCTTTCGATCAAAAGAACCCTTGCTTGTCCTGACTGTAGCTCACCAGCATATTTTTCGTGTTTTGGTAATGGTCCAGCATCATTTTATGGTTTTCACGGCCGAAACCGGACATTTTGTATCCACCGAATGCAGCATGAGCTGGGTATTGGTGATAGCAGTTTGTCCAGACGCGCCCTGCTTGGATTCCGCGGCCGAAACGGTAAGCCGTATGTGTATCGCGAGTCCAGATGCCGGCTCCCAGTCCATATAATGTATCATTTGCAATTTCCATCGCTTCTTCTTTCGTTTTGAAAGTTGTTACGGAAACAACCGGCCCAAAAATCTCTTCCTGGAATACCCGCATTTTATTGTTTCCTTTAAACACAGTCGGTTTGATATAGAAACCTTCCGCCAAATCGCCATCAAGCACATTTCGGTCGCCGCCGGCAAGGACTTCTGCGCCTTCCTGCTTTCCGATATCCAGATAGGACATGATTTTCTCCATCTGCTCCTGGGAAGCCTGCGCCCCCATCATCGTTTCCGGATCAAGCGGGTTGCCGATTTTGATTGCTTCAACGCGCTTCAATGCACGTTCCATGAATTCTTCATAAATATCCTCTTGAATCAGTACACGGGACGGACAAGTACATACCTCGCCCTGATTCAGCGCGAACATGACAAATCCTTCAATTGCTTTATCCAGGAAAGCGTCATCCTGATCCATGATATCCTTGAAGAAGATGTTCGGAGATTTACCGCCCAGCTCCAGAGTGACCGGAATCAGGTTTTGTGACGCATATTGCATAATCATGCGGCCAGTTGTCGTTTCACCTGTGAAGGCGACTTTGGCGACGCGTGGACTGGATGCAAGCGGTTTCCCTGCTTCAAGCCCGAAACCATTGACAATATTCAGTACTCCCGGCGGCAATAAATCGCCGACCAGCTCAGCCCATACCAGGATGCTCGCAGGGGTCTGCTCTGCCGGTTTCAATACCACACAGTTTCCTGCAGCAAGTGCTGGCGCCAGTTTCCAGGTTGCCATCAGCAGCGGGAAGTTCCATGGAATAATTTGTGCAACTACACCAAGAGGCTCATGGAAATGATACGCTACAGTGTCGTCATCTATTTGGCTGAGCGATCCTTCCTGTGCACGGATGACTCCTGCAAAATACCGGTAATGGTCGATTGCCAATGGAATATCTGCATTCAGGGTTTCCCGTACTGCCTTCCCGTTGTCCCAAGTTTCTGCGACTGCAAGCATTTCCAGATTTTGCTCCATCCGGTCAGCGATCTTTAAAAGAATATTGGCGCGTTCAGTAACCGATGTTTTGCCCCATGCATCTTTGGCTGCGTGGGCCGCATCTATCGCGGCTTCCACATCTTCCGCGGTGGAACGTGCAATTTCTGTGAATTTTTTGCCGTTTACAGGAGAAACATTATCAAAATACTGTCCTTTTGCCGGTGCTCTCCACTCACCGTTAATATAGTTTTCGTACCTTTCCTTAAATGAACTCTTTGCACCAGCAGTGTTCGGAATTGCGTATTCCATTACCATTCTGTTTCCTCCCCTTGATTAAATTGCCGTTATGTATGCGCTTTCATTATACTGTTAATTTGTCTGCGCATAATGAAACAGCTTACCTCTTATATTGTCAAACAACTTAGAAAATTGCAATAGATTAAACTTTCTTTTTCTATATAAACGTAATTAACGCTTCGTTTTGTTCTGTTCCTTTTGAGGGTATAATGGAAACACAAAGCAAATTCTACAATCGAAGGGATTTTATTATGCGAATTAATAAGTTTTTAAGTGAGACGGGAATCACTTCCCGCCGCGGTGCGGATAAATTTATCGAAGCAGGCCGCGTTACCATAAACGGTGCGCCGGCGGAACTCGGCAGCAAAGTGCAGCCGGGCGATCAAGTGCATGTCGACGGCAAGCTGATCGAGCAGCCGCAGCAGGAATACGTCTACATTGCCTTGAATAAACCTGTCGGCATCACGAGCACGACTGAACGGCATATCAAAGGGAACATTGTCGATTTCGTCAATCACCATGAAAGGATTTTTCATGTCGGACGCCTCGATAAAGATTCAGAAGGATTGATTCTTCTTACAAACGACGGCGATATCGTCAATGAAATACTGCGGGCGGAAAATGAACACGAAAAAGAATACATTGTCAGAGTTGATATGCCGATTACCGATTCTTTCCTGAAGAAAATGCAGGAAGGTGTTGAAATTTTGGATACGGTCACACTTCCGGCAAAAGCCGAAAAGCTGACTAAATATATATTCAAGCTGACGATCAAACAGGGACTGAACCGCCAAATACGCCGGATGTGTACAGCACTCGGCTACGAAGTGCGCAGCCTTCAGCGGATTCGGATCATGAACATCCACCTTGGCGATCTGCCTGTTGGTGAATGGCGCGATTTGACCGACCAGGAACGCAATGAATTATTCAAACAGCTCGACTATAAACCCAAACGTTGAGGAGGATTCTGCATGCTGACGATGATGAGCACACCGAACCATACCGGTGTAAAGATAAGCGGTGATTATTTTGACCTGGATGAGTTGAACGAGGCTTTTTATAAAGTGATCGGCAAAGAAGACCAATACCATGGCTACGAAGGTTCACGCCGCCGTATACTTGGAATTTCATATGAGATTCGGCACGCTGCACAAGGTGACCGCAATGTCGATTTTGTCTTCAACGGCCTCCATGAGCACACGATGAAGCAGCATAGATTTATCGCACCGGATAAAAACATCTACTTCTCCACAGAAATACTGTGGCCCGAATTGATCTACGCGGCAATTGCGCTTAAAGACTTCGTGAGCCTTTATCAGAAGCGGGTATCACAATCCATCTGGGATGTTCACCTGCCGGTCATCTATCGCTTCCAGTCTCTTGTTCTTGATTGTCTTCAGGGGCATATTCCCGATGAAGAATACGAGACGATCTTAAAAGGCTTTAATCAGCCGGTCACAGTGGATGATTATGCAATTCAATACGTGGACCTGATGAACCTGAAATATATTGGCATGACGAAAGAACAGCGCGAAAAGACCCTTTCCACAATCGCTTTGAAACTCGCTGTTCAGGACAACGAGTATCAGGCATTTCGTAAGCAGGTTCTGGCCGCTGCAACCCCTGGCAAGAAGCAGATTCACGAAATCGAAGTATCCGCGAAGTATCCCGAGGATTTCGAATGGTGATTTGAGAAACGTTGCCATAAAACATGGATAGACAGAAAAAACCCCAAGCCTTTTGACTTGGGGTTTTTCTATTGCTTGATTTGAATAACGAGGAAATTCGAATCTTCCACAGCCTTCAGACTGTGTTTTTCTTTCGGTGTCATTCTCATCATGACGCCTGGAGATACTTCCGTGACTGTTCCTTCTACTGTAAATTCGACTCGGCCGCTGTTTACGACGATCAGGACATCCGCGTCCGCGTCATGTTCAGGAATCTCTTCCCCCGCTGCCAATTGCATATTCACGATATTGGTTTTTTCGAATTTCGCGACTTTCTGGACATGCTTTTTCTTATTGTCCAGTTGATAGGGCATTTCAAATAATTCCATCTTTGCACCTCATTTCTTTCCTTAACTTACTCCATTCGACAAATTCTAAGCAATACCTGCCTTGAACCCCACTCCTCATTTATACCGGCCGTTTTAAAAATCGGCTAATAAGGGTATATTTTCTGAAACGATCAAATTCAACGCACTGGAGTGATCATGATGAAGAAATGGTATTTGCCGATTGGTGTTGTATTATTACTATCAGCCTGTGGTGGCGAGGAAACACCTGAGCTTGAAGAAGAATCCCAAACGGAAGTTTCCGCTCCTGAAGGGGATGAACTCGACCCCACTGACCCTGAAGAAGTGGAAAATGCCGAACCTGCTACTGTTTCAGACCTGGCTGCAGGAAATGTTGAAGAAGGTGCCGCCGTTGAAATTTCCGGTACAGTAGAAGAGTTAGCGGATGACGTCGCTTTTCCTTCCTTTATTCTCGTCAATGACGGCCAGCAGGTGTATATCCGGAATATGGCTGAAACCCCTGTTGAACCAGGCGACAGCATATTGCTCGAAGGAATTTACGACGGCAACGCCGAGGAAGATATGCCTCTAATATCAGCTTCAGTCATCACCATTGAATAAAGAATCAGCTTATATACCAGTAAAACCGGCCAAAGAAATGGCCGGTTTTTTGGTTCTGTTTCATCATCTTATTTATCAGGCTCAGCAGGTTCCGAAACTTCATCAAGTGCAATGTCTGCGTTGCCGTAAGATTTATCTTTTACAGCAATATCTCCCAGAGAAACGATTCCAATGACTTTTTCATTTTCCACGATCGGCAAACGGCGGATCTGGTGGTCAGCCATCAATTCTGCTGCTTCTTCCACAGTCATGTCTTTGCTTCCTGTCACCATATTCTCAGAAAGAATTTCTGAAACTGCAGATTCCAGCGACAGGTTATCCGCAATTCCGCGAACCACAATATCACGGTCTGTAATGATGCCCACTAATTTTTCGTTTTCGCATATTGGTATGGAGCCGACATTAATCTCTTTCATCTTAGCTGCCACTTCCTGAAGAGAGTGCTCCGGATTGCATGTATCAACTTCTTTTGTCATTATGTCTGCGACTTTCATTGAATATTCCTCCTTAGTTTTTTTGTATTTTCACCATATAGATTGTTTATCCTATCTCATGACCCCGAAACCTTCTGAACAAGAAAAAAAGCGATTCCGCTTTACTAACGGAATCGCCTCTGTTGAATCACTCAACCAATTGGATAAATTGTCTCGTGCGTTCATTTTGTGGATTTTCAAAGAAATTCTTGGGATCTGCAGATTCAATGATTGTCCCCTGATCGATCATGATGATCCGGTCCGCCACTTCTTTGGCGAACTTCATTTCATGGGTGACGACGACCATTGTCATGCCTTCTTCAGCAAGCTGCTTCATAACCTGCAGCACTTCCCCTACTAGTTCAGGGTCAAGGGCGGAAGTCGGTTCATCAAAGAGCATGACTTTTGGTTCCATCGCCAATGATCTCGCAATGGCAACCCGCTGCTTTTGGCCGCCGGATAATTTGCTCGGATACACATCCGCCTTATCTTCAAGGCCGACTTTCCGCAATAAATTCATACCCAGCTTTTTAGCTTCTTCTTTTTTCATCTTCTTAACTGTAATCGGCGCTTCAATCACATTTTCCAGTACTGATTTGTGCGGAAAAAGATTGAAATGCTGGAATACCATACCGACTTCTGCTCGTATTTTGGCTAAATCCTCTTTTTTCGGATTAATCGTATGGCCATCAATCGTGATTTCTCCGCTATTAATCATTTCCAAAAAGTTAAAACACCTTAGAAGTGTACTCTTACCCGATCCACTGACGCCGACGAGAACGACCACCTCTTGGGGTTTCACATGCAAATCAACACCTTTAAGCACTTCCAGATCGCCGAAGGATTTGTGTATATTTTTTCCTACTATCATGTCTGTCCCTCCTTAGGCTTTGTCCACATCAAGTTTATTTTCATATAAGCGCAACAGGAATGTGAAAATCATTACAAGCACTAAGTAGTATATACCTACAACAAGGAACGACTCAAAGAACTGGTATGATTGCGCAGCTTCCCTATTGGCAAGCGAGAATATTTCGGCTACACCGATAATATAGACTAGCGAAGAATCTTTTAAAGTAATGATGAACTGATTGCCGAGTGGCGGAATCGATCGGCGAAGTGCTTGTGGAAACACAATCCGCTGCATCGTCTGTTTCCGGTTCATCCCTAGCGACAAGCTGGCTTCACGCTGTCCAGGATCAACCCCTTGGATGGCTCCACGGAAAATCTCGGCGATATAAGCTCCATTATGGACACCGAGTGCTATGGCGCCAGCCCAGAAATTGGACATGGTATAAATTTCAACGATTCCGAAATACAAAAACATGATTTGGACAATCAGCGGAGTTCCACGAATTATTGTTATATAAACATTCGCTATGCCCCGCAGTATTTTCGATCCGGAAATTTTCATCAATGCGAAAACCAGGCCGATGACAGTTCCAAGTATAACGCCAATCGCAGTAAGTTGAAGTGTGACGACGGTCGCTTCCAGGAACCCCTGATACGTGCGCATAAAAACATCAAAAACAGTTACAAATATATCCGGCATTCCTTTTCACTCCTCTTTTATCGCTCTATACCGGCCTGAAGAGACCCTGCCAGACAGGATCTCTATTTATCTCAAATAAAATTATTCGAGAATTTCCACGCCTTCAAGATCAACATCAAGGAGACTGCGGCCGAACCATTTATCAGAAATTTCGTCATAAGTTCCATTTTCAATGATGGCATCCAACGCTTCATTGATTGCGGCAAGTAATTCTGTATCATCCTTGCGGACAGCAATCGATGGCTGCTCAATCCACAACGGATCACCGACCATTTCAATTTCAAGACCTTCTTGCTGTGCTTCGAATCCTACAACATCCGCTGTAATAACGGCATCCAAACGTCCTTCAACCGTTAAATCCTGTAACGCTACAACATCACTGGAGTACGTTTGAATGTCGTCAGTATATTCTTGGGCAACTGTGTCATAAGTAGTTTGAGCGACAACGCCGATTTTCTTGCCTTCCAAATCTTCAACGGACTGGATATCCGTGTTGCCTTCACGGACAAAGATCGCCCCGCCGGAATAGTAATAAGGATCAGAGAAACTTACTTGTTCTTCGCGTTCCGCTGTTTTGGACATCGACCCGATGATGGCATCAAAACGATTTGTATTCAGCCCCTGAATAATAGTTTCAAACGGAGTTGTCACCGGATTCGGCTCCAGACCCATTTCTTCTGCAATCGCATTTCCGATATCAATATCGAAACCTTGCAAATCGCCGCCTTCTTCAAAACTGAATGGTTTGTACAAGCCACTCGATGCAGTCGTAAATTGCCCTTCTTCCAATAGATTCAAATCGCTGCCTGAACCTTCAGATCCAGTTCCTTCTGAACCGCCTGATGAATCATCCTCACCGCACGCGGCCATGATCATTCCTGCTGATAAAACGATTCCTAAAAACGGATATTTCTTTTTCATATTGTTCTCCCCTTTTCATTTTGTGATTTACCAAAACGCCTGGGCGTTCCGGGGCTTGCCTTTACATTGGGTTCAATCAAATGAAAACTTCCTTTTCCGAATAAATGGCTTCCACCTTTGCCAAATTCCGCTTTACTTTCGAATGCTCTTTGACATACACGAAACGCATAATTGATGCGATCAGCGCATGTACAGCGGTGTAAGAGTCGATGTTCAGATTCGAGTTAACATTAACGCTCAATGAAATATCTGCATAATCTGCTGCCGGAGAATCTCCGGCATCTGTAATCAGCACGATTTTGGCTCCCTGTTTCTTGGCAGTCGCCAGTGTGTCGATGACGGATTTTGTATAGCGTGGAAAGACAAATGCAATAATGGTATCTTCCTCAGTCAACGCTGATAATTGCCGGTAATATTGCCCGTCTCCGTGCATCATCAATTCCGCATGGTCCAGTGTCAGATTCAGCCAGGAAGTCATGAAATGTGCGAGTCCGAAATCGAAAAAATTACTGGTTACATATATATTCTTTGCCTGGCCGATGTAATCCACCGCCTGAAGCAATTGGTCTTCATCCATGGACTGCTTCAGCTGGACAATACTGGCGATATCCGCATCCAGCAGATTTGCCAAAAAGGATTGTTCGACTGCCGGCTGGGTGTCAGATTCTTCAACTTGTTCAAAACGTTCCTCTGCCAGCTTCCTTTGCAGCACATGCTGAAATTCCGCATAACCCCGGTAACCTAATTTTTGTGACCATCTGATCACAGTAGATTCACTGACATTCACTCTCCTGCCTACTTCAAGTGCTGAAGAAAAGGCAAGGAAGATAGGCTCTTTGAAAAAAAGATCTCCAATCTTTTTTTGTCCGGAACTAAAATCTTTATACGAATTTGAAACATTTCGCAGTAAATCCTGCATTTTTTACAGCCCCCAATGTAAAAACAAGCTTGTATACTATTCCAAGTATACTATAGTGCAGGATTTCCTTCAATAATTATCCGAATATTCTTTATTGAAAGTAAAAATTGAATAAAACTTTATTTCTTTTTCCCTATCTTACTTATATCTAAACTACCAGAAATTTTAAGGCACACCTGGCCGAACCCCTCTTCCTCTCTCTTCCAGAGGTTTTCAAGTATACTATTTGTATAACTTGTAATGGAGTGATGATTTTGACATGGGAAGATAGGATTTATCGTCTGTTTTTGATTTGGTATGCAATCGGCATAATATTACTTGCTTTTGACTTATTGCCTTCTTGGCTGGAATGGGCCAATGCAGTGTTCCTCATATTGGCAGGAACAATCGGATTTCTTTACTTTGTGAAACGCTTCGGCAAGCCTGCCGGAATCACCATTGGCTTAACGATATTCTTTGCCACCTTCATCGTTGAAGGAGCAGGCGCGAATTCCGGGTTCCTGTTCGGTTCGTACGATTATACAGACCATTTTGCTCCGAACCTGTTCGGTGTGCCCATCGCCATCGGCTTTGCCTGGCTGATGGTCGTTGCAACGTCCCATGTGCTCGCGCGCTGGATTTTTCCGAACGGCACCTTCGCTTATGCTGTGACAGGCGGAATCGGCGCAGTGATTATGGATCTCATAATCGACCCTGTTGCGTACCGGCTAAAAACTTATTGGATTTGGGAAGATACTGGCTGGTATTACGGTATTCCCTGGACCAACTTTTTAGGCTGGTTCATTGTATCCTTTGTTCTTCATCTTCTGATTGATTGGGTGATGCGCCGTAAAACGATGGCCATAACTAATGACACAGCCGAGCGGAGGCTGGTGCTGCTGTATCTGCTGATGATCGGTATGTTCGCCTTGCTTGGCGCTCTCGGTGGTTTATGGCTCGCTGTCGCAGCAAGCACAATTCCGGCAGTGCTCCTTGTCGCTCTTGCCTGGAAAAGGAGGCCTATATGATAGCAGCGAAAAAAAGTCGTTTATTTGAAAAAGGATTCGCAGTTTACCTTTTGCCTTTGCTTCGAAGATCGTTCTCTCATCTTTTGGGACGCGATATCCAAAAGATTCCTGAAAAACCGGTGATTTTCATTGCAAATCATAGTTCATGGTGGGATGGACTGCTGTTTTTCCTTTTGAACCACACAGTTTGGAAACACGATATCCACATGATGATGCATGAGAAGAACCTTAAGAAATACAGTTTTTTCCGTTATCTCGGTGCCTTTTCAATCGATAAGCAAAATCCAAAAGATATCATCCGTTCCCTGCAATATGCCGAAAAATTATTGGCTGAAGGCAAATCGGTGGTGTTATTTCCACAGGGCGATGAATATCATCAGGAAATCCGTCCTCTCGCTTTTTCCACCGGAATCGGTTACCTGGTTGAAAAGCATCCCGATGTGCCGGTAGTCCCAATCACGTTCTATTATTCTTTCCGGCACGAACAGAAGCCTGAAGTATGGATCCAGCAAAGTTCATCTTTATCTATAGAAGAGATTGCCGGAACTTCCAGAAAAGAGCGCACAGCCTTTTTGCAGGACACTGTAACGGATCAGCTGGATGCACTTAAAAAAGAAGCCATTGCTGAAAATGTGGCTGAGTTCGATGATTTGCTGGGAAAGGAGTGAAGAGAGACAATGCTTATCTGGATTTTCATTTTTTGCCTGGCCGCTTTTCTGATTTGGACAATCCTCAATAGCTTTTTCATGCCGTCATTGCCCAAACAGCCGACAGTCAGCGGTGCTCCCTTGCTGTCTGTCATGGTGCCTATGCGCAATGAAGAAAGGAATGTTAAATCGCTTGTTGCTTCACTCAAAAACAGTACATATCCGAATATTGAATTCATCATCCTGAACGACCAATCCACTGACCGGACGCAGCAATCGCTCGAGGAAGAAATCGGAGACGACAGCCGTTTTACGCTTTTGCAGGGAGTCGAACTGCCAGCAGGATGGGTGGGGAAAGTCCACGCGTGCCATCAGCTTCAAAAGGCGGCTGCCGGTGAACTTTTAATGTTTGTGGATGCTGATATCAATTTCAAGCCCGAAGCTTTTGAACAATCTATTGCATTGCTGCAGCAAAAAAACGCGAAATCACTGTCTGGCTTTCCCGCCTTCGAAGTCACGCCTTTTTTAAGTAAATTGCTCGTTCCGATGCAGCATTTCGTTGTCTTCTTCCACTTGCCGCTGACATTGGCGAATTACGCCTCATTTCCTGCAGCGACAGCAGCACACGGTGCGTGGATGCTTTTCGACAGAAAAGCTTATGACGAAATCGGGGGCCATCAGTCGGTGCAAAACTCGCTTGTGGAAGATGTCCACATTTCCCGGGAAATAAAAAAAGCCGGCCATCGCATGCTGCTGGCTAATATTACGGAATGCGTCAGCAGTAAAATGTACGACACCAATAAGGAAGTCTGGGAAGGCTTTTTGAAAAATAGTTATACAGGAATTGGACGTTCACCGGTCATGGCAATTTTACTCACTTTATTTTATGTATTCTTTTATGTATTTCCTTTATTTTTAGCCATCGGCGGCATTTTAATGGCCGAGCCGCTGTTCATACTGCCTTATATTCTCATATCCTTGCAGCAGCTATATGTAATGATTAGGACTCGTCAGAATCCTTTACTGGCATTTATGGTCCCTCTTCAGGCCGGCGCGATGCTTGCTGTACTCTTGCACGCAATGCATAAATCCCGCAGCAAGCAATCTTACTCATGGAAAGGCAGGAATTATTTATGAGCAAAACGATTATCATCGGCGGCGGTCTCGGCGGACTATCCGCAGCAGTGACTCTTGCAAACGCGGGAATGGAAGTTGAGTTATATGAAAAAAACGACCATTTCGGCGGCAAGCTGATGCCGGTTCGACTGGGCACCCACTCGTTTGATTTCGGGCCAAATACAATCACCATGCCGGAAGTTTTTAAAGCGGTTATCGAACAGACCGGTGAAGCCGCTTCCGCTTATTTCGATTTGATTCCTTTGCCTACGCATACGAGAAACCATTTCCCTGACAGCCGGCATTTTGATCTTTCTTCCGATACGGAAATCATGCAGACGGAATTGAACCGACTTGCTCCGGATGACGCGAAGAACTATACACGTTTTCTGACTGAAATCAGCCGTATCTACAATTTAGCGGAACGCTATTTCTTCCCTTCCACTTTCCAGTCATGGCGGGATTACTTGTCTCCTTCACTGGGCAGAGCTTTGTTGCAGGTGCGGCCGGTGGAAACGATGGACCACTTCTACAAAAGGTATTTCAAAGATCCACTTTTACTTCAGGCATTTGGCCGTTATGCAACGTATATCGGCTCATCTCCCTATAAAGCCCCTGCAACTTTTTCAATGATTGCTTATTTAGAATTGGTCGGCGGGGTGTATTACGCTAAAGGCGGAAACACTCGCATTGCGGAAGGGTTTGCCGCTGTCGCTAAAAAAAGAGGCGCACGTCTCTATTCCGGGAAGCCCGTCAAAAGAATAATTGTTAAAGACAATAAAGCGACAGGGGTAGAGTTGGAAGACGGTACTACTTCAGTGGCGGATGCTGTTATTCTGAACGGAGATCTGTTGACGGCCTTTCCTCAACTAACTGCTGAAAGTGAACGCCCGTCTTTCAGCAATGAAAAGAGTGAATCCTTTGAGCCTTCCATTTCCGCGTTTGTTATACTGGCTGGTTTGAATACACGCTTGACTGGATTGAAGCATCATAATGTTTATTTCTCCGGAGATTATCCGAAAGAATTTGATGAGCTCTTTGAAAAAAAGAGCTATTCCGAAGAGCCAACCGTCTATATCAGCAATTCATCAGCAACCGATCCATCCGTATCGCCTGACGGAGACAATCTGTTCATCCTTGTTAATGCTCCTGCCCTTACTCCGGACGGCAAACTGCAGGTCGACGCCGAGACATATAAAAATAGGATATATGATTTTCTGGAGACATATGGGCTGAATATCCGAAGCCATCTTGCAGAAGAAAAAATCTTCACACCTTCATTTATTGCGGAGAATTTCAATGCTTTTCGCGGCGCGTTATACGGTCCCTCCTCACACCGAAAAAAAGACGCATTTCTGCGCCCCGCAAATGCCAGCCCCGACATTAAAAATCTCTACTTTGTAGGCGGCAGCACGCACCCAGGCGGAGGGTCTCCGATGGTAACAATGAGCGGCCATAATGTCGCAAAACGGATCTTGAAGAAGTTTGACCTCTTTTGACGAAAAATTGTTCTCAGGATAAAAAAGACAAAAATAAAAAAGATATGTCCCAATTGGGCATATCTTTTTCTTCGTGTCGGAGCTTAACGGGCGCTTGCGCTTTTCTTTTTATAGACAGGCAAGTATCTGCTGCTTGGATTGATCGGGCACAAAGTGTTTTTGGCCGAAAACGTTATAGTCTTTCTTTCTGATAGTGGTCAGAATTTCGCGATATACCAAACCGGCGCCTTTCACTGGAATCCTCGAACTGACCGGATATTCGTTTATTGTTTCAAACGCTTTCTGGTAATAATACTCCGCTTCTTTCGCCATATCTTCCCATACGGATACGAATGCAGGCGTAACCGTTTTTCTGCGGAGATCCTCTTCATTCAAATTATATTTTGTCATCAATTCCGATGGCAGGTAGACCCGGCCCAAGCCAAGATCTTCATCGATATCCCGAAGAATGTTGGTGATCTGCATTGCGTACCCGAGGGCAATCGCCCCTTCTTTCAGAATTTCCGTTTTGCCTGGAGCAAGCACCGGCAGCAGCATCAAGCCGACAGAACTTGCTACATGATAACTGTAATCCAGTACGTCATCCACTGTCTTATAGCGTTTCATCAGCAAATCCATTTCCTGGCCCGCAATCATGCTGGCATAGGCTTCATCATCCATGTCATAGTTCTTGAAGACATCAGAAAGCGCCAGCCACATCGGATTTTCAACATTAAAATTGCCTGCCAGAAAATCATTGAATTCCTGTTTAAAGAGAGATAACTCACGAACGGGATCCGCACCTTCATCCACAATATCGTCCACCGTCCGGCAAAAAGCATAAATAGCCCAAACAGCTTTTCTATTTTCCTTCGGCAGCATGGAAAAGCTTTTGTAAAAACTCTTGGAATTAGCGGCAATAATTTCTTCGCAAAAACGATAAGCTTTACTTAATTCCATTAAGAACCTCTCCTCTCACTTAAGGAATCTTTTTCAATTTGCTCGGCAAGCAACTTTGCACCTTGCATCACGATCGGAATACCGCCGCCAGGATGGACGGAAGCCCCGACTGCGTAAAGGCCTTCTGTATTGAAAGGTTTGACTTGCGGACGGAAAACGCCTGATTGCATCAGAGTCGGACCGATCCCAAAACTTCCTCCCCGGAACAATCCAAATGTTTCAGCATCCGTTGGAGTCCTTACTTCCATCCACTCGATAGCGTTCCTCAACCCTGGAAATGACAACTCTTCCATTCTGTCGATCACTCCGTCGATCCACTCTTTTTCATTCGCCCAATCGACTTCCGAACCTGAAGGAACAGGAATCAGTGTATACAGCACCCCTTTACCTTCTGGCGCTAAAGAATCATCGATTTTTGATGGATGGAATGTATAAAACGCCGGATCTTCAGGCTTTTGCTTGTCGGTAAACACGTCTTTCATGTGTTTCGCATAATCATCTCCAATAAAGAATTGATGTACATTTACTTCATCATAGACTTGATTCAGACCAAAATACAGCAATACACAAGCTGAAGATGGAACAAATTTTTTCTTTTTCCGCTCCGGCAATAAGCGGGATACTGTCGGAAAGTCACCGTTATATACTACAGCGTCAAAATCTTCTCTGCCGGATTCCAATTCCACACCTGTTGCTTTTCCATTTTCCACAAGAATCTGTTTTACCTTTTGCCCTTTTCTGACAGAGACATTCGGAAGGTTCAATAATTCTTCTTCAAGCAGCGGCACGATGCTCGCATAACCGCCTTTCAAATAATGGACACCGTGCTCGTGTTCACTGAAAGATACAAGTGAATACATACCAGGAGCACTGTACGGATCTCCACCGATATAAAGTGACTGCAGCGTGTAAGCCAATTGAAGCCGCTCATCTGTAAAATAGCGCGCCATCAATTGTTTAATGGAAAGCTGGGGTTTCAATGCCAATAAATTCTTTACATTTCCTGGTGTGAAAAACGTTTTTTTATCAACAAAAGAATGTTCAAGAAAAGCGGATTTACCGATAGCAAACCGAGTACGGCCTTCTTCCATAAAACGTTTAAAGCCTTCTTCCTGTCCTGGGAACACCTTTGCCACTTCTTCAATCTGCCGTTTGCTGTCGGGATATTTCGTATATACCTTACCGTCATTGAAACGAATGGTGTACAGCGGATCGCAAAGCAATAACTCATATTTCTCTTTTGAAATTCCCGCTTCTTCCAATAGTTCCCGGAACATCTCAGGCAATAAAACGATTGTCGGCCCTTCGTCGATTTTAAAACCATCACGCTCAACGAAGTTCATGCGGCCGCCGAGACGATTTTCTTTCTCAAGAATCGTGACCTCGTGGCCTTGCTTATTCAAATATAAAGCACCCATCAGTCCGCCAATGCCGCCTCCGATTATTGCGATTTTCATGCAAATCCCTCCAGTGCGGGCAATGGAAGAATCGGTATTCCATCGTTTCCATCTTTTTTCAATATTCCGTTAGCGGTGATGCGGGCAGATTCCAGTATGGTTGGCAAGCCGCTTCCCGGATGCGTTCCACCGCCTACCAGCCAGCATTGCTTAAGTTCTTCGAATTCATTGTGCGGACGGAATATCATCATCTGTGTCAATTGATGCCCCAGATTGAATGTTGCTCCTTTATATACGGAATAATCGTGTTCCCAGCCGAATGGCGTCAACACTTTTTCCACTTCGATATGATCGCGCAGATTTTTAAATTCCGTCTTCTCCTCAATAATATTCAATACAAGTTCCCTAAATTCCTGCTGTTCATTGTCCCAGCCGATATCACTGAAATTATTCGGAACCGGCGCCAATATGTAAAGTGCTGATTTCCCCTCAGGTGCAAGTGTCGGATCAGTAACACTGGCGTTCTGGATATAAATAGAAGGATCCGCCGATAACAGCTTGGAATCTGTAATCTCTTCCACGTTTTTCTTGTAATCCTTGGCAAAAACAATCGTATGGTGGGATAGATCATACTTTTTATCCAATCCTAAATAAATCATGAAAGTGGAGCAGGAGTATTTTTTCTTCTCCAGCTTTTCAGGGGTATATTTCTTCAAAACCCCAGGTTCGACAAGGTTTGTCATGACATGCGCAAAATCACCGTTAATGATTACTTCATCAGCGGCTTCACGGCTTCCGTCTTCAAGATCCACACCTTTTACCGTACGGCCTTCAAGCCATAATTTTTTTACACCTCTGCCTGTATGGATTGTACCGCCCAGTTCTCTTATGACTTTAGCCATCGATTCAGATAGCTGATTGACGCCACCGATTGGATGATAGATTCCGTAAGCATGTTCCATATAAGACAGAATCGTAAAAGCACCTGGACATTCCCATGGCGACATCCCCAGATATTTGGACTGGAAAGCAAAGGCAAGCTTTAACCGTTCATCTTTGAAATAACGGGAGAGCACGTCATAAAGGCTTTTATTCACTTCCAGTTCAGGCAATGCTTTAAGCACTTTGGGCTGAATCATGTGTGAAAACTTATCCATTCTGGTCTGTAGAATCGGAGACAGGGCTTCCAATTTACGGCCTGTTTCTTTCATGAAACGCTCATACCCTTCCCCGCCGCCTTCGAAGTCTTTATCAATTTTAGCTTTCATTTCTTCCGCATTGCGTGTCATGATTAATTTTTGATCTTCAAAAATCAATTCATACATCGGGTCCAGTTCAATAGGTTCCATATAGTCAGCAAGTTTCCGACCGGCAACCTCAAACAGTTCTTCTACTATATGTAACATGCTTAAAAAAGTCGGTCCGGTATCAAAGGTGAAGTCTCCGAGTTTTAAAGCCGCATTACGGCCGCCGACGCGTTCATTTTTTTCATAGATATCCACTTTATAGCCTTTTGCTGCCATCAGCATACCCGCGGCCAAGCCTCCCGGACCAGCGCCGATTATAATAATTCTCTTCTCCATATGATTACCCCATTTATGATTCTTTAGTTATATATTATTTATATAAAAATTATACAACAAGCGATTTGAGAAGACTAATATTAAGCTTTCAAACTTTTAAATCACTATTTTATAGATAAGATATAAGATGCAAATCATTCTTATTATGCAGGCTGATCCAAAATGGAAATATATTATAGGTGTACCCTAAATTGTGTTAAAAGTAACTCCGGAAAGCGAATGAGCAATCCTAAACCTCGAAGTAATGCCAAAAAGGATTTTGGATGCAAAAAAACCGCCTCGAAGAGACGGTTTGCTTTTAGTTATTTCTTTGCTTTATGAACTTTCAGTGTTTTGCCTTTGATGGTCTTATTTTTCATTTCCTTCAAAACCATCGGGCCTTTGCCGTTCAGGATATCAATATACGTCACCGTATCCTGGATTTTTATGATGCCGATGTCTTCAGCTGTTACTCCAGGAATGCTTGTCAGCGTTCCAACAAAATCAAATGCTCGCAATTTCTTCTTTTTGCCGCCATTGAAATATAGCTTCATAATATCCTTGTTTACCTGCTCGTTCTTATTGCGCTTAAGCTGTGGGCGGCTTTCAAGCTTTTCAGTGAAAGCCTCTTCCGCTGCATGCACTTCCCCTGTTGAAGGGGCAGTTTTTTCTGGAATTTCAAAACCGATATAGTCGTCGATTTCAGCCAGGAACTTGTCTTCATGCGGCGTTACAAAGCTGATCGCTTTCCCCGTTTTTCCGGCACGCCCTGTGCGGCCGGCACGGTGGACATAGCTTTCCTTCTCTAACGGTATGTCATAGTTGATGACATGGGTAATGCTGTCGATGTCTATGCCCCTCGCCGCCACATCTGTCGCGACCAGATAACGGAATTCTCCGCGCTTGAAATCATTCATTACAGCGAAACGATCTTCCTGTACCATGCCGCCATGCAGTTTATCACAAGTATAATAATGCTTTTCAAGCTGCTCCATTACGAAGTCCACATTATCCTTTGTCCGGCAAAAGATGATGCAGCTGTCGGGATTCTCGACAATCGTCACATCACGCAATAAAGCGAATTTCTGCTTTTCCGCAACCCGGATCAAATAATGTTCAATCTGGTTTTTCAGTGTTTCAGTCGAAGCGATTTCAATATGCTCAGGCTGATTCATATATTTTTGCTGCAGTTTCTCTACATTTTCAGGCAGTGTTGCCGAGAAAAGCATGGTCATGCGCTGTTTCGGCACTTTATTGATGATGGCTTCCACCTGTTCAATAAAGCCCATATTGAGCATTTCATCCGCTTCATCCAGTACCAGAAATTCGATGCGGTCGAGTTTCAGTGTCCCGCGCTCGATGTGGTCGAGCACTCGGCCAGGAGTACCTACAACTACGTGGCATTTCTGTTTCAATTCCGCCTGCTGATAGGCAAATGGCTGCTTGCCGTAGACCGCTGCCGCTTTGATGCGCTTGAAACGTCCGATATTAGTGATGTCTTCTTTAACCTGATCCGCCAGTTCTCGGGTTGGTGTCAGAATCAAAGCCTGTGGTTTATTTTCTTCCCATTCGACCATTTCACAGATCGGTATACCGAATGCGGCAGTTTTCCCGCTCCCCGTCTGTGACTTCACGGCGATATCCGTTTTCTGCAATGCAACAGGAATCACTTTTTCCTGCACTTCTGTGGGCTCTTTATAACCAAGCCCCTCGAGTGCCTTTAAAATCGGTTCACTTATCTTATAATCTTTGAAATCCTTGCTGTCCATGTATAATTCTCCTTCTCCGTCCATAACGCCAGATAGTTCCATTATGGCATGGATTTTGAGCAATCTCCATTAAAGAGAAACTTCAGTCAATGGGGTGCTTTGTCCACATTGACCGTTAATGCGGGATAAACGATTATTAAGTTAATTTGCGGTTTTATTGATCCAGCAGACTGACGGAAACTTTGACGTCAAGAGACTGGCTGCCGCCGCGGTAAACGCCTTGCACCGGACTTACATCATTATAATCGCGTCCCACTCCAACGCGGATGTGATTTTCGAGCGCTTCTATATTGTTTGTCGGATCGAGGCCAACCCAGCCGACACCGGGCACCATAACTTCTACCCATGCATGGCTTGCCGCGTCACCGACCAATGCCGAGTTTTCACCGACATACAGATAACCGCTGACGTAGCGTGCGGGAATATGCTTGCTCCGTAAGATCCCCAGCATAACGTGGGTGATATCCTGACATACACCTTTGCGCAGATTGAAGGATTCCGATGCTTTTGTTGATACATCCGTCGATTCGCCGTTATAGGTGAAGTGGTCGTGGATATAATTCATAACATCAATTGCGTACTGGACCGGGTTGTCGAATTTTCCGAGCTCACGGTCAACCTGTTCAATCTGTTCCGGATTCAAATAGGTATAGGCAGTGTTGCTTAAGTATGCCAAATAATGTTCGCCGAATAATTTTGAATGGAAGATTGCGCGCATTTCCGGTGAGTAGTCAATTTGATGAATGAACGGACTCTTTTGGATACTGACAATGGAAGTTGTTTTCACTTCCAGATGCTGATGGTGTTCAGCTATAAAGAAAGTCTCCACGTTGTTGCCCCAAATATCGATATGCTCTTTTGTCAAAGATGCAGGTGTAATTTCCGCCCGGTAGGATAAAAGCCGCTGGACTTCATCGGTTCTTGGTTTCAGCCGGATTGTATTCATGCTTTGGTCGACGATTGTGTCATATTGAAAAATATTGGTGTGCTCGATTTTATATTTCATAGAAGTGATTCCTTTCGCACTCGCTGACTGGGTTTGGGTGCTCGTGTAGTTTTCGCTGTCCGGATCGATAAGGTAGTAGGTTTTAGAGAAAATCTGGCCGATTTCATTGCAGCCATTTTGGAAATCATTTAAAAAATTCATCATGTCCTGCTGCTCAAGCTCCTGGAAATTAAAATTATCAAAATCAGCAGTCAGCTGATCAATTTTCGCAAACAGTTCCCAGGAATAATGGGATACTTTGCCGTCTTCCAGTTTAACGATCGCTTCCCGCATATGATCCAGACAATACCGGATAGAGCGTGGGAAGCTTGAATTCGAAACCAGGAAAGTCAGCACGAGAGAAGGATCCATTTTCGGCGGATTTGCCTTCAGATAAGCATCGTACCCATTTGTCATACGGAGAGCCGCCAGCCAGTAATAATAATCTTCAGATTGCTGAGCAGCTGACCTCGCAAGTGTACGCTCACAAACCACGTTAAGGATTCGCGCGGTTTTTTCGGCGCGCTCCAGCCATTTCCCGATTTTGATCATCTGGTACTCGACACCGCGGGACATAGATGATTCCACTATGCCCTGCGAAGTTAATGCGGTGTTTTTGACTTTCTGGAGAAATTGCTGCATTTCGCGAACGGAAAGGTTTTCTGTATCCATATCCTGCAGCGTCAAATAGCACCTGTTCCAAACTTCCCAATAATCATCCGTAATGTGATCCCGGCTAACCCGGGCATTCTCACGAATGAAACGGACACAGCTTGCCACAGAATTAAAGTTCTCCTCTTCCATTGCAAGGTAATAAACAAGCTGATCTTCATTATAAGCAGGCAAGGACTTGATATACTCCATCATATCCGTTGAAGCGCAAATTTCATATATAAGTTTCCAATCATCATCCCTGACCAATTCTTCATCAGATGCTTCAATCATCTGCAATAATTGCACATCCAGGATTCGCGCGTTATTCTCCGCACGTTCCGCGTTTCTTGACATCCAGTATAAGGAATTTGCAACTCGGCTCAGCATTCAGGAATCTCCTCCTTCTTCTTTTTTCTTGAAGACCCATGTATCTTTACCGCCGCCGCCCTGTGAAGAGTTTACGACTAGTGAGCCTTCTTTAAGCGCGACGCGAGACAGGCCGCCTGGCAGGACATTCGTTTCTTTTCCGCGCATTACAAAAACCCTCAAATCCACATGGCAAGGATAAAATTTCTCTCCTTGATAGGCCGGAGCACGGGATAATTTAATTGTAGGCTGTGCGATATATTGATGAGGTGACTCAATAATCTTTTCGCGGAATATTTCAATCATTTCTTTGGACGCGTGGGGGCCGACCAGCATATCGTATCCGCCGGATGCGCCGACGTTTTTTACAACAAGCTCTTCCAAATGATCAAGAACCCATTCCCGCTCTTCTTTATTTTCCAGAAGATAGGTTTTCACATTATCAATCAGTGGCTCCTCGTCAAGATAGTATCGGATCATTTCAGGCACATAAGCATAGATTGCTTTATCATCAGCGACGCCATTGCCAATCCCGTTAAGAATGGCGACATTGCCGTTTCGATAAGCCTGCAATAAACCCGGTACGCCTAATGCGGAATCCTCATTGAATGCTTCTGGATCCAGAAAATCATCATCGATGCGGCGGTAGATGATATCCACTCTTTTCAAGCCACGGATCGATTTCATATAAACGACATTCTTCTTCACGACCAGGTCGCGCCCTTCCACAAGATCGATGCCCATTTGCTGCGCAAGGAAAAGATGGTCGTAATATGCTGAATTGTACATACCAGGTGTCAACAGCACAGCGAAAGGTTTGCCTTTTTGAGTGGCTGGCGCATGATCGAGGATTGCCTGATGCATATGGGTCATTTGATGTTCAAGGGTTTGAACAGAATGTTTAGCAAAAAATTCAGGATAGACTTGCCTCATCACATACCGGTTCTGATAGACATAGGACATCCCTGATGGATTGCGAAGGTTATCCTCCAGCACGTGATATTTTCCGTGTTCATCCCGGATCAGGTCAATGCCCGCCAGGAATATATGGTTTTTCAAAGGAATATCAATTCCCTTTACCTGTTTTTCATAATAATAAGGATTTTCTTCGATCAGATTTCTTGGAACAATCCCATCCTGCAGAATCTTTTGATCACCGTATACATCTTCAAGAAATAGATTTAATGCTTCTGCGCGCTGAATCATCCCTTTTTCGACAATTTCCCATTCTGCGGGAGGAATGATGATCGGCACAAAATCAAAAGGCATGGTTCTCTCAGTTCCTACATTATTATTGTAAACAGTGAAAGTGATGCCTTGTCGCAGGAAAGATAGTTGAGCGGTCTCATGCTTTTCGCGCAGCTCATCTTCACTGAAATGCTGGAGCAATTGAAAGAAATTCCTATAATGAGGCTTCGGCTGCTTATCTTCTTCGAACATTTCATCGTAAAATGGTTTTACTGTATAAGATTGAAACATAATTGCCCTCCTCTTTTTATTTCGTAATATTCCGTCAATTTAGTGAAAAAAGCTACCACTCACTAACTGCGAGTGGTAGCTTCATGTTGTATCCTTCTTTATTTGTCGAAAGTTGTATCGCTCTTATCCTTTTTCGACGAATCCTCATCAGTTCCCTTTTTTAAGGAATCGGTATATTCTGTGCTGCCGCCAAATGCTCCGCCGCTTGGAGTCGAGTCATTGGACGAACTGCCCGATTTATTGGATTCGTTCTGCTTTGATGTACCTGAGCTGTTGGTCGTACTTGAACCACTTTGAGAATCCTTGCCCACTTCATCCTGAAGTGTTTTATCCGCTTTATCCAGCATATCTTTTTCCTGGTCCATCATTTTCTGCTGGCTGTCGATTGCATTTTTTACTTGCTCAACCGCTTTCGATACATATGGCTTGGCTTTATCAACCATTCCACCAGATTGTTCATTGAAACGGTCCAGACCTTTCTTCACGTTTTCTTTCATATTTCCGGATTGTGAAGATCCAGTTCCGGCAGAAGTGCCGTTAGAGTCCACTTTTTTCTGAGCCATAGCGGAACCGATTGCAGCTCCTATACCTAATAATACTAATTTCCCAAACATGCCGCCTGAACGTTTTGCCATTGGAATCTCTCCTTCTCAGTATTTAAATACACTGTGTTTTTATTATTTACTATTTCAGGGTAACTTAAACATTTTATCTACTAAAAAAGACACTCTGATTTTCTGCCAGGTGTCTTGTGAAGGGAAATTCATCCTATTAAATTTTGCCTTCCTGCAGCAGAACCTTTTCGAAAGCATCCACAACTTCAGGTTCGTATTGAATCCCTGAAAGTCTGCGAATTTCCTCCATCGCATATTCCGGAGTAAACGCTTTGCGGTAAGATCGGTCTTCAGTCATTGCATCAAACGTATCGCAAACGCCGATGATCTTTGCTTCCAGCAGAATTTCGTCGGCTTTCAATCCGAAGGGATAGCCTTTGCCGTTAATCCGCTCATGATGTTGTTCGACAATGTCAGCCAGTTTCTTGTAAGCTGTTTTTCGAAGCATGACAGCTCCATCACCTGGATGCTTTTTAATCATGCCAAATTCTTCGTCCGTTAATTTGTCCGGTTTGTTTAATACTTCTTCAGGGATATTTATTTTCCCTATATCATGTAATATGGAAGCAATAAATAGATCATGCATGCGCTGACGGTCCAGTTTCAATTTGGAAGCAGTTTTCACCGCATATTTTGAAACTCTTGAACTGTGCCGATAGGTATATCTATCTTTTGTCTCAACTAATTCACCAATTTTTCGAAGCTCTCGTATATCTTCACTTAGTGAGTGAAAAACCATTGCATTTGATATGGATAGAAATGTAACATCAGTAATTGCCGTAATTTGAACAACTTCTTCCAAGTTTTTTACGGAAATTACATCACCTGCGACAAGTTTAGATATTTGTCCATTTATAGTAAGCTCCATTTCGCCTTGCAATATATAGAAAAACTCTTGAACATCTTCATCTTCACCTGGAAAAAGAATCATCAGTTTGTCTTTTTGTACAGTCTGCTTCATAAATTCCATACCGCCGCCACGACCTAAAAGACTTATGGTATTAGAACTGTTGGTGACTGTTTCAAGGTAGTCCTCTTTAATTATGTCCAAGCCTTTCACAAACAAACATCCTTCCCAAAAAAAATACTATAAGAGTATGAAATATACTCTTATAGTACTCTATCACTCGCTTATAAGACAATAGTCTTTTACCAGTCGATAACTCTAATCGGATCAATCCACTTTACCCGATCCGCAAATTCCACATTAACCAATTCAATTTCGACAACAAGGCCAGCTGCTTCAGCTTTTTCTATGCCTTTAGCCGTCATGCTTGCTGTCTTTTCTTGCAGTTTAGCAATTTCTTCTTCCACTTTCACGTCGTACTTATTAAAAGCTTCAGTCTTTGCTTGTGCATCAGTCGCTTTAGCTGCATCCGCTAAGTAATCCGCATACATTTTTTCGACTTTCACTTGAACTTTAGCGATTTCCGCATAGATTTCATTGTTTACTTTATATACTTCTGACAAAGCAGATGCTGTTTCTGGACTCATAGCTGGCTGTTCTGCCGTTTCAGCAAATCCTCCGCCCGTAAACGCAGTAAAGATTAATAGCAATGAAAAAAGTGCAGTGATTGAATATTTCTTCAACATTCTGTTTCCTCCCCTTTTCTCTAATAATGCTTGAACATAAGAAATGAATTTCGCTCGAAATTGCACCTATTATCCTGCAAGCGCTTCATTTTCAAGTATAAATGAACTAGGCACAAAGAACAATATCCACTTGAAAATTTTACAAAATAAAATAAGCCGGAAAAATTCCGGCTTACTCTTTATGGCAGTACTGTCGCGCCCATTAAGTAACGATCGCACTCCCTTGCAGCTTCTCGTCCTTCGTTGATTGCCCAGACGATCAGACTCTGTCCACGGCGCATATCGCCGGCTGCAAAAATTCCTTCAGCGCTGGTCGCATACTTTCCGTATTCAGCTTTTACACATGAATTCGGCTCAGTCGCTACCTCCATTTGTTGGATCAAACCTTGCTCAGGACCACTGAAACCGATGGCGATCAGCACAAGATCCGCTTTCCACACTTTTTCTGTCCCCGGAATTTCCTCGCGCACCCGGTTACCTTCTTCATCAATACGTAATTTCACATTTACTGTATGCACTTCTTTTACGTTGCCCGCTTCATCTCCGACAAATTTTTTCGTCATGACAGCATATGCTCTCGGGTCTTCCCCGAAAGCGGCAGCAGCTTCCTTATGCCCGTATTCCACTCGATGAATTTTCGGATATTGCGGCCAAGGATTCCCCTGCTCATCGCGTATCGCGCCTTTTTTGTCGTAGACATCGAATTGGATAAGGCTTTCACAGTCGTGGCGCACAGCAGTAGCGAGACAATCTGTACCGGTATCGCCGCCTCCAATGACAATGACGTTTTTGCCCTTAGCTGAAATGAAATTGCCATCTTCGAAATTCGAATCCAGTAGGCTCTTTGTGCTGGCATGCAGAAAATCCATGGCATAGTGAACACCGCCAAGATTCCTGCCTTCCACTTGAAGGTCACGGTGAACTGTTGAACCGGTGCACATAATAATCGAATCAAAATCCTCTTTCAATTGACCAGCGTCATAATTTTTTCCGATTTCAACATTTGTTTTAAAAGTGATGCCTTCCTGCTTCAGGATTTCCACTCGGCGAACCACCATTTCATACGGCAGTTTCATTTCAGGTATTCCGTAAGTCAGCAAGCCGCCAACCCGGTCATTTTTTTCAAAGACGGTAACCCAATGGCCCGCTTTGTTTAATTGGGCCGCAGCTGCAAGTCCCGCAGGACCGGAGCCGATGACCGCCACATGTTTGCCGGTACGCGACTCGGGTGGTTCAGGAACCACCCAGCCTTCTGCAAAACCCCGTTCAATAATTGAACGTTCAACAGTTCTGATGGCTACCGGGGGCTCATTGATGCCGAGAACACATGAGCCTTCACATGGTGCCGGGCAAGCCGTCCCTGTAAATTCTGGGAAGTTGTTCTTCAAATGTTCACGGTGCAGCGCTTCTTTCCACTGCCCTCTGTAAACCAGATCATTCCATTCCGGAATCAGGTGATTGACCGGACAGCCCGTCGTCACGTTTTCCAATTCCATGCCGGTATGGCATGTCGGCACACCGCAGTCCATACAGCGCGCACCTTGTTTCTGAACTTCTTCATTGGTTAACGGAATCGTATAATCATTCCAGTCATGCGTCCGTTCGGCGGGGTCGCGTTCTTTCAGCGTCTGTCTGTTATATTCCATAAATCCGGTGCTTTTCCCCATCATATCCCTCCCTGATAATTTCTATTTAAGAAAATTTTCTATTTTATGCTTTCTGCTATTTTACTTTCTTCAAAGGCAGCCATTTCAGCATCGAATTTTGTCATCCCGCTGTCCTGCAATTTGCTGATGCGGTCATTGATCTGTAAATAAGCTTTAGGAATAACGCGAATGAATTTAGCGGAGAATATTTCCCAATGCTCCAAAATCCGTTTGGCATTTAAACTTCCTGTGTAATGGAAATGGCTGTCGATCATTTCACGCAATTCTTCTATCTCCTGCGGTTCCGCTAAAGGCTGCAGATAAACCATATCCGTATTGCAATACTGGCTGAAACTTTCACTTTCATCCAGTACATAAGCGATGCCGCCTGACATTCCAGCCGCAAAGTTTTTGCCCGTGTTGCCCAGAATCACGACACGTCCGCCGGTCATATATTCACAGCCATGGTCTCCGACGCCTTCGACAACGATATTGGCACCGCTGTTGCGGACAGCAAAACGCTCTCCGGCTATACCATGGATGTAAGCTTCCCCTGCCGATGCGCCGTAGAAAGAGACATTTCCGATAATGATATTCTTTTCAGGAATAAAAGTTGAATCCGCTGCAGGTTTTACGACAATCTTCCCGCCGGACAAGCCTTTTCCAACGAAATCATTTGAATCTCCAATTAACGTCATCGTCATCCCACGCGGAATGAACGCGCCGAAACTTTGTCCGGCTGATCCTTGGAAATTCAATTTGATCGTATCTTCAGGCAATCCTTCAGCACCATAGCGTCTGGAAATCGCGCTTCCGATAATCGTGCCTGTAGCTCTGTGAATATTGCGGATGGCCGTTGACACTTCAACCCTTTCGCCTGTTTTTATCGCCTCGCCACAGCGTGGAAGAAGCTCCTGATAATCCAGAGTCTGGATCAGACCGTGATCTTGCTTGACTGTAGCGTAGCGCCCAACTTTATCCGGGAGATCCGGCTGGTACAGCAGTGCAGAGAAATCAACGCCTTTTGCTTTCCAGTGGTCGATGGCTTCATTCACTTCCAAAACGTCCGTTCGTCCGATCATCTCATTGATTGACCGGAATCCGAGCTGAGCCATTAATTCGCGTGCTTCCTGAGCGATAAATCGCATGAAGTTTACGACATGTTCTGGGTCTCCGCCATATTTTTTGCGAAGCTCCGGATTTTGCGTCGCAATGCCGACAGGACATGTATCCATATGGCAAACGCGCATCATGACACAGCCGAGCACAACGAGTGGCGCTGTAGAAAAGCCGTATTCTTCTGCTCCCAAGAGAGCCGCCATCACAACATCGCGTCCTGTCATCATTTTGCCGTCCGTTTCCACTACGATACGATCGCGCAACCCATTCAATAGGAGAGTCTGATGCGTTTCCGCCAATCCGATCTCCCACGGCAGGCCAGTGTGTTTCAAACTCGTTTTCGGAGCTGCTCCCGTGCCGCCGTCGTATCCGCTAATCAGTACAAGATCCGCGCGTCCTTTTGCGACACCTGCCGCTATGGTGCCAACGCCCACTGCAGAAACCAGTTTCACACTGATCCGTGCATAGGGATTTGCATTTTTCAGGTTAAAGATCAATTCCGCCAAATCTTCGATTGAGTAAATATCGTGATGCGGCGGTGGAGAAATCAGTTCCACGCCCGTTGTCGAGCCACGAACCTCTGCTATCCACGGGTAAACTTTTTTGCCAGGCAGATGACCGCCTTCACCCGGTTTTGCTCCTTGCGCCACTTTAATCTGAATCTCGTCCGCATTCACCAGATAATGGCTTGTGACGCCAAATCGGCCGGAAGCCACTTGCTTGATCGCGCTTCTGCGGTTTGTTCCGTCTTCATCCGGGATGAAGCGGGAAATTTCTTCTCCGCCTTCACCGGAATTGCTGCGTCCCCCGATTTTATTCATGGCAACAGCAAGCGCTTCGTGCGCTTCTTTGCTAATCGAGCCATAAGACATCGCGCCGGTTTTGAAACGCGCACAGATTTCTTCAACAGTCTCCACTTCTTCAAGCGGCACTGGTGTACGATCCTTAAACTTCAGCAATCCGCGCAAAGATTGGAGATTCGCTTTTTCATCCGTCAACAGCGCTGAATATTTTTTGAAGACATTAAAATCATTGGTTCTGCAGGCTTGCTGCAGTGTGTGGATTGTTTTCGGATTGTATTGATGGTCTTCGCCATTCTCGCGGTATTGGTATTCATCACCGGATTCAAGTTCGCCGTCGCTTCCTTCCTGTTCAGGATAAGCTCTGGCATGGCGCATGAGCACTTCAGTCCCGATCATGTCGAGACCAATGCCGCCCAGCCGTGACGATGTCCGTGTAAAATATTTTTCGATGACATCAAGGCGAATCCCCACAGCTTCAAAAATTTGCGCGCCGCGGTAACTTTGAATTGTGGATATCCCCATTTTCGACAGCACTTTGATGATTCCGTCGGTAACCGCTTTGACATAGCCGGTTTCAGACGTGAGGTAGTCCCGGTCTTGAATATCTTTTGTTTCAATCAAATGCCGGATGGTATCAAACGCCAAATACGGATTGATGCCTTCAGCCCCATATCCCAGAAGCACCGCAAAATGATGCACTTCCCTTGGTTCAGCTGATTCCAGCAAAATACTCATTTTCGTGCGGATGCCTTCACGAATCAAATGATGATGCAAGCCGGAAACTGCAAGCAAGGCAGGTATCGCGGCATATTCTTTATTGGCTTCTCTATCTGACAGAATTAATAAGACAGCACCATCTTTAAAAGCTGCATCCGCTTCCGCAAATAAGGCTTCAAGCCGTTTTTCCATCGCTTCGGCTCCGCCGGAAACAGGAAATAAAATTGACAGCGTCACTGCTTTAAATTCACTCAACGGATTGAATTTCAATTTTTGCAGTTGCTGATTTGTAAGCAGCGGTGTTTCGAGCCGTATATGACGGCTGCTTTCCGGAGTCGGCTCCACCAGATTGCCTTCCGCTCCGATTGTCGTACGCGCCGCCGTGATAATTTGTTCACGAATCGCGTCAATCGGTGGATTTGTGACTTGAGCGAATAATTGTTTGAAGTAATTGTAAAGAAGCTGAGGTTTCTTGGACAGTACAGCTAATGGTGAATCATACCCCATGGAACCGACCGGATCTTTGCCTTCGGTCGCAAGTGGTTTAATGATTTTTTGGACTTCTTCCATTGTGTAGCCGAATGCCAATTGTTGTTTGATCAACGATTCCGTAACGTTATAGTTTTCTTGAACTTCCGGTTCCGGTAAATCTTCCAAATCGAACATATTCTGTTCTACCCAGTCTTTATAAGGTAATTCCGCTGCAATCTGCAGTTTGATCTCTTCATCCGGAATGATCTTTCCTTCATCCAAATCAACCAGCAGCATTTTGCCTGGTCGTAAACGGTCTTTATAAATAATATCGTCTGAAAAAATATCCAAAGCGCCAACTTCAGACCCCAGAACGATCATGCCGCTTTTGGTCACATAATAACGTGCCGGACGGAGGCCGTTGCGGTCAAGGCAAGCGGCAATCTGATTGCCGTCAGTAAATACCAGGGCAGCAGGGCCGTCCCATGGTTCCATTAAGGTACTGTGGTATTCATAGAAATCCCTTTTCTCTTTTTTGATGGTCGGATCATTTACCCATGGTTCCGGCACCATCATCATGGCCGTATGGGCAAGCGACCGTCCTGATAAATGAAGAAATTCAAAACAATTGTCGAACATCGACGAATCACTTCCACTTTCATCGATGACCGGCAACACCTTCTTCAAGTCTTCATCATTAAAATACGGTGAACTGCATAAGGCTTGGCGGGCGCGCATCCAATTGACGTTGCCTCGTAATGTATTGAATTCACCATTATGTATGGAATAACGGTTCGGGTGGGATCTTTGCCAGCTGGGAAATGTATTGGTGCTGAAACGGGAGTGGACTAATGCCAACGCCGATTTGAATTCGGGATGGTTGAGGTCGATGTAAAATGAATCCAATTGTTCGGGTATGAGCATCCCTTTATAGACGATTGTGCCAGCCGATAAACTGCTGAAATAGACATCCTTAAATTCAGGATCAGAACCCATTTCCTGTTCGATTCTCTTGCGGATGATGTAAAGCCTTCTTTCGAGGTCCATCCGTCCTTCCAAATTGTCAGCCGCTTCAATGAAGACCTGTCTGATGACCGGCTTAGTTTTTGTAGCCACTTTGCCGACAAACGAATCATTCACTGGAACTGGCCGCCAGCCGAGACATTGCTGGCCTTCTTCTTCAATAATGCGTTGAATGATTTCTTTCGATTTCATCCGGATATCGTAATCCTGCGGCATAAAAATCATACCAATGCCATATCTTCCTTCTGCCGGAAGAATAATCCCCTCTTTTTCACATTGCTTCTGGAAAAAGCGGTGAGGAATTTGCGTCAGAATTCCCGCTCCGTCCCCTGTACTCGTATCAGAGGACTGTCCGCCTCTATGTTCGAGGTTGCATAGAATATTAACCGCATTCTGGACAATCGAGTGAGATTTTTCACCATTTATATTTGCTATCATTCCAATGCCGCAAGCTTCATGCTCCTGATCGGGATTATAAAGGCCCTGGGCATTTGGGTACTCTCTTTTAATCATAATGTTTCCCCCTCTAACACAGTGAAGTGTCATAATATTAGGATAGTATATCATAAAAACTGAATAAATATAAAATTACAATTAATTTTAATAGTCAAAAATTACTGCAAGCGCTTACATTTTTATGATATAAACAATAAAAAAACACTCCTGTCCGAAGACAGAAGCGTTCAATTATTTACGGGTTCGAAAGAGCGGATAGCGGATAAAAAAGTTTCTCCGTATTTTTCGAGTTTATTGGCACCGACTCCGTTGACTTCAAGAAATTCCTCAGCCGTTTTTGGCCGTCTGGAGCACATATCCTGCAAGGATTTGT
This sequence comes from Planococcus sp. RAB007_Raresut, assembly GCF_057369535.1. Classification (NCBI taxonomy): domain Bacteria; kingdom Bacillati; phylum Bacillota; class Bacilli; order Caryophanales; family Caryophanaceae; genus Planococcus; species Planococcus sp. RAB007_Raresut. Next base: position 457,996 of record NZ_JBXYIF010000002.1, on the reverse strand, counting down.
CTGAGAAAATGACAAACGGAGGAACGCCGCCTTGGTCGGCAAGTTCTTTACGGATTTTACGCAGCTCTTCGAAAAGAGGATCGTTTTCGGCAATCTGTTTCGTTATGACAGCTCCTTTGCGCAGAACCTTGCGTTTGCCGAGGAGTACATCTCTTCCCCCATCCGGAACATGGATGGTCGGGAATGAACCTTGTTCAACCGCCAGCAATTCCTGGGATATCATGAATTCAATCAGGTTCGAAACTTCTTTGGCACTGTGATGTTTTAGAATTCCGTACGTCGATAATTTATCAAACCCGAAATCCAATATTTTTTTATTGCGGGAGCCTGTCAGCACCTGGGCCGTCATCATTTTGCCGAATTTCTGGCCCATGCGGATGACGCATGACAGCACCATTTGCACGTCTTTTGTAACATCCAAACTTTCACGGTCATCCACGCAATTTCCGCAATGTCCGCATTCTCCGGCTGCTTCGTCCCCAAAATAATGAATGATGAATTGCTGAAGACAATTTTCAGTGTGGCAATAATCAACCATGCCCTGCAGCTTGACCAGTTCTCCCGGAATCCGGCTCGGATCTTGTGCCTGATCGATCAGGAAACGCTGTGTTTGAACGTCTTGTGAAGCATAGAGGACAATACACTCACTTGGCAGACCATCACGGCCAGCCCGTCCGGCTTCCTGGTAATAGCTCTCCATATTCTTCGGCAGCTGGTAATGCACGACGTACCTGATATTACTTTTATCGATACCCATCCCAAAGGCATTAGTGGCCACCATCACAGTCACTTCGTCATTAAGGAATTGCTCTTGACCGGCTCTTCTCTGGTCATCCGGCATGCCGGCGTGGTATTTCGCGGCTTTGATGCCTTTTTTCAGCAGCGTTTCATATACAGAATCCACAGTTTTGCGGGTAGCCGCATAAATGATGCCTGCTTCTTTATCGTTTTTCTGGACATATTCCTTAAGGAAACGCTCACGATCCTGGCCGCGGATAACTGAAAAGGTCAGATTCGCGCGTTCAAAGCCCGTCATGATGGTATGGCGTTCTTCTATTTTAAGAATGCGGCAAATATCTTCGCGGACTTGCGGCGTGGCGGTTGCAGTCAGCGCCAAAACTGTCGGGTTATTCGGAAACAGCTCCATCATGCGGCTGATCAGCCGGTAGCTCGGACGAAAATCATGACCCCACTGTGAAATACAATGGGCTTCATCAACTGCAATCAGCGGCACATGAACTCCCTGCAATTCGTTCAGGAACATTTCATTGTCCAGGCGTTCAGGCGCAATATACAATAATTTAACAGCTCCACGCTGCACATCGTATAAAGTTTCCCGAACTTCTTCAAAATCCATCGAACTATTTATATAAGCAGCCGGAATTCCAGCTGCCAGCAGTGCATCCACTTGGTCTTTCATCAATGAAATCAATGGCGAAACTACGATGGTCGTCCCTTCCATGACCATAGCGGGAATTTGATAGCACATCGATTTCCCGCCGCCTGTCGGCATGACGCAAATCGAATTCGAGCCTTCAAAAACTTGGGATATTGCCTGTTCCTGCCCGGTCCGGAATGTTTCATAGCCAAAATAGGTCTGTAGTAATTCTCTTGCTTTTTCCAACAATAGTTAACACTCCTAAAACTCGATTCGTACTGCTTACCTTACCATATTTCGGCCACTTTTTCCTGCCCTAGAATCCACAAAAACGCCCAAGGCAACAGCCTTCGGCGCTTAGTGAGTTTTTATGCAATTGACTAAATTTTTCGGGACTTCAGCTCATCAGATTTCAAGGTCCCAATGCTTCGCTTCTTCCTCTTTCATCTGCTTCTCGGTTTCCTGCGGATAGACTGTACGGAATTTATGGTTGTCCTGTGGAATCACTTCCACCATTTTAGCGATCATATCTTTAGAATCGTATTGATCTTCGAGTGCCTGGTCGGCTTCTTCCATATCTTCCTTCTTCGTGAAATGAATTTTTTCATCGTACCATTTCCATTTCGCTTCCGCACTGCGGTCATTAAAGCCGGTGTCAAAAGCACCTGGATTAATCGTTGCCACTTGCACGCCAAACTCTTCCAGTTCTTTCCGCATCGTTTTTGCGATCGCTTCAATGGTATGTTTGGTTGCGGTATAGGGTCCCACATACGGCGTCGACATGATGCCGGCCATCGATGACATGAAAATGATTTTGCCTTTTCCTTTTTCAACAAATTTCCGGGCAGCAATCTGCGCAGTTTCCAGAGTGCTGAAGACATTGACTTCAAAGAGTTCACGGAAGTTCATCATCGGCACTTCCCCGAGCGGTCCGCCTTCATTGACTGCCGCATTGGCTACAAAGATATCAAAATCATAGTCATGCATCTGCGCAAGGTCCTGTGGATTTTTTATATCCATTTTAAAGATTTCCAAATTCACATTTTCAGCTTCTGCCGCTTCCATTAATGACGTAACTTGCGGCGCTGTTTCTACCGGTGCGATAACCCGGTAGCCTTTCTTCGCCAGACCGAGCGCTGTGCCTTTAGCCAGTCCACTTCCTGCACCTGTAATAAAAATCGTTTTCGGCATGCAAAATCCCTCCTGAGTTTTTCTTTTCCTATTGGATATCTTCCCCTCAGAAATCGCATTAAACAAATAAATCCGGCGAAATGCCCTATCAGCATCTTGCCGGATTTATGGGTGGAATTCATTTACCCCAATTTTTATTATCAAATTCAGCTGCATACTTCGCATATTTCGCTAATGCATTACGCAGATCTTTTTCATTTTTGGCCAGCATCCGCTCTCTGGTCTTTTTTCGTTTAAAGCGCATGCCGTATGCCATTTGCGCTTCTTCATTAGCTTCATTCAATGCCCTGAACTCCCATGCCACATCGCTGTCGGGATCTTTTAACAGCGAAGCGAGCAAGGACGTTTTCCGGTAAAGCTCCTCAGTCGTATATCTGTCCTGATCCCTATGTAATAAGCCCACAATGATACTGGCAGGAAGCTCATCATCCACTCCCTCTGAAAGATCGGTCAGGAGCTGGAGCATTGTGCGCCGGTCACTCGCAAGCGACAGAACATAAAATACGTGGGGGATATCTTCAGTTGGGGTATCTTCAATAAATTCGTCCAGCTCTTCTATCAATTCTTTGGTCTTAAAATGGTCGATGAGGATGCCAAGTCTGTATGTTTGGTATAAAGTATAACGCTCCATGGATTAATCGCCTGCTTTTCAAAAAATTAGCTGATTCATCTAAGCATTCCAAGCAGTAATCCACTCAATTGAAATGCTTATATCCTACTTTGACTTTATCACAAATTAAAACGATTCTAACAGCGTTAAGACGCAAGATGTTAATCCAAGGCAATAAAAAAACCCATTCCATACACCGGAATGAGTAGCCGTGACAAAAGCCGCCAGTTATGAAGTTGCCATACCAAAGCTTCCCATGCGCCGTTTCACTTTAATGTAAGATGCCGCTTCCGCTATTTCATCGTGATTCAACGGCTTATTGTCGAGCAACAGATTATAATCTGCAAAATTCGTCCAATTTTGCAAATCCAAATCGATTCTCCGTTCTTCTCGATCCAGTAAATTGTCCACCGAAACTTCGAAATAATCCGCTAGACGCGCCAGGTGGCTGACAGAAATCTGTTTCTTGCCGCTTTCATATGCCCAGACTGTGCTTTTTGCAAATCCAATATCATCTGCCAGTTTCTCTGGGGATACCCCTTTTTCTTCGCGCAATGTTTTTATCTTTTTGCTTAAATCTTCCATTTTACTAATGCTCCTTCTTTGTTAAAATTCTAACTATTTAAAATATACTGTACATTAGCTATATTTACAATATCTTTATATAATATTTTTTAATGTTTTTGAATATTGTGTGAACTTTTTGGACATATATTATTCCTTGAATCCTAATAACTACAACTAAAGGTTTAAAGTTTTAAATACACACTAGTTAATACTGTTCACTTTAAAATTATATTAATAAAAAATAGTATTTAAATGATAAAATCAAACTAAATTAATAAATGTTTAATATATCCAAAATAAAAAGAAAAAAACAGCAGCTTTCGCCACTGTTTGGAATAAATGAAACTTATTAATCGTCTTTTATTTGCATGCCAAGCTGACGCGCAAACGCCAGCGCCTGGTTCGGCGAAACTGTACATCCTGCTAATTTTTCAATTGTCACCTGTATATTTTCGAACCGGTTCGTGCTGAGATCGACGCCTTTAAGATCTGTTTCAGCAAAATTAATCTCATTCATGTCGCACGACGTAAATTCCGTCTCTTTCAATTCGGCTTCATAGAAGTCCGCCTGCCGCATTGAGGAAGTGTCGAATTTCGAGAAAGTGCACAGGGAAAATCCAAAAGCTGCGTAATTGAGGACGCACTCAGTGAAAAGCGTATGCCGAACTCCCGCTTCCGCAAAATTCGTTCCCATCAGTTTGGAATTCCGGAATTCGGTGCGATGAAAGACACACCGGCTGAAGTCGGCATTGGATAGGTCGCAATTGATAAAAACAACGTCTACAAATTCGCTTCTGGGCCAGACAATATCAACAAAATTCACATTCTCGAATACTACTGTATCGATATGCAACGCGCGCTCCGCTTCAAAATCAATGGTCTCCTGGGAAATACGGCAATTTGTTATGTAATGATCGTCCATCGCTTCTTCGAACAGACTATCAGGCAGTTCCACTGGAAGCTTGGGTTCAGCTCTTTTCATTTTGCCCATTTTTTATCCTCCTAAGTTTTGGCTCTCTTTTCAATTTTAACTTCTATTGCAAATAAACCATATTTTTGTTAAGTTTACAGCAAAATTGCATAGGGAATAGCAGGAAAAAGTGAAAAAGGAGAGACAGGATGAATAATGTTAAGAATACCTTCAAGGAAGTTGTTGCAGCCATTATGCCTGTTACCATTGTAGTCATCTTTTTACAGATTGCAATTATTCGTCTGCCGATGGAGGCTTTGCTTCAATTCCTCGTTGGCGTTTTCTTTGTCAGCATCGGCTTTTTCCTGTTTTTATTGGGAGTAAACGCAGGGCTTCTCCCAATTGGAGAAATGATCGGCAAACAATTGCCTAGAACTAAGAGTGCCTGGCTGATCATCGGTACCGGTTTTCTCCTGGGGATCGTTGTAACTGTCGCAGAACCGGATTTGCGTGTGTTGGCCACTCAAATCGATGAAGTGTCCGAAGGGGCCATCAGCTCGACGATATTGATTCTTTCAGTGTCATTGGGATTGGCGATTTTCGTTGCGCTGGCCATGATCAGGACACTTTTTAATATTCCATTGCACTTCATCCTGATTGGCGGATATATCGCCGTTTTTCTATTATCTTTTTTCGTCCCCAAGGCTTTTGTGCCAATTTCGTTTGATGCCGGTGGAGTCACCACCGGGCCGATGGCAGTCCCTTTCATCCTGGCACTCGGCGTTGGTATTGCATCTTCTCTAAGACCCCGTGATTCAAAAGATGAAACAGAAGGGTTCGGCTTGATCGGTCTTGCTTCAATCGGGCCGATATTGGCAGTCATGATTCTGGGGGTGATTTTCTGATGGAAATCCATGTTTTCGAAGGATTCGGAAGTGTGCTGCAGGAAGTCGCATTCGCTCTGGTGCCCTTACTTATTTTCTTCGGAATCTTTCAGATTTTCATGTTGAAATTGCCGTTACAAAGACTCCAGCAGGTTGGCATCGGATTTATATTGACCTTTCTCGGCCTCTCATTTTTTCTGCAAGGGGTCCATGTTGGGTTTATGCCAGTCGGTGAATTGATGGGACAGTCTCTCGGCGAAGGAAATACAAAATGGTTTCTTATTCCCATCGGCTTTGTCCTTGGCTTTGCTGCGACTTTTGCGGAACCGGCTGTCAGCATTATGAATGATGAAGTCGATGAAGTCACCGGCGGTTACATTTCCGCAAGGTTAATGCTCTATACATTATCCATCGGGGTGGGCTTTTCCATAGCGTTATCGATGCTCAGGATATTGACCGGCATTTCACTTTGGTATTTTTTAATTCCCGGGTACCTGATCGTCTTAATATTGATTTTCTTATCACGCGATATTTTTATTGCCATCGCTTTCGACTCAGGCGGTGTAGCTACGGGGCCAATGACGGTCACTTTCATATCTTCCCTGGCCGTCGGAGTCGCATCTGTAACAGCCGGACGGGATCCGCTCGCTGATGGATTCGGGTTGATCGCGCTTGTGGCATTGACCCCGATCATCTCTGTGCTTATTCTGGGGCTAATCTTCAATAGGAAAGGCGGGAACAGAACCGATGAATCTTAACCATAAACTGATGATTGCGATTGTCAAAAGAGGTTATTCGCGGCCGGTCATTGCCGAAGCGAAAAAAGCCGGGGCAGACGGAGCCACCATTGTTTACGGAGAAGGAATCGGAAGAAATGAAAAGCCGACTTTCCTTGGAATGCCCGTTACTCATGAAAAAGATGTAATCTTCATCGCTGTCGATGGAGAAATTGAAGCACCTGTCGCTGAAGCTGTAAGCCGTGAAGGCAAGTTGGGGAAATCGGGGTACGGGCTTGGATTTACAGTTCATCTGAGCAAGCTGCTTGGAGTCCCCCATTTAACACATCGACCTGACGACCGGAGAAAAAAGAAAGGGGAGGAAATCATGGAAAATGCGCTGCATGAATTTCAATTGATCGTTACCATCGTCAATACTGGAGATTCCCAGAAAGTCATTAAGGCGGCAGCGGATGCCGGAGCGGAAGGCGGAACAATTTTAAGCGGCCGTGGCACCGGTGTCAATGAGCGACAGAGTTTCATGAATTTCACTATCGATCCGGAAAAAGATGTTATTTTGACTTTGGTTCCTTCCAGTTATACGGATAAAGTGGTCAATAGCATCGAACAGGCAGTCGACCTTAACGCGCCAGGCCGGGGCATCGCTTTTCTGATCGACGTGGAGAATGTATTCGGCGTCAATCACTCGTCGTTGGATTTTAAGTGAGAAAAGCGACTGTGCCCGTTAAGCTCTGAAAGGCATAAGACTGACCAGCGAAGTGGCGATTAGCCGTGCAGACTTGAAAAGCAGAAACGCCCATAATAATAAGAAAAGCGCCGCAATCTTCCTTGCGGCGCTTTTCTTATTATTTTCTGAACAAAGTAATCAGAACGATCCAGATGGGATTGCGATCCGGCTTCACGTCTTTCCGGCGGCTTTTCGTACGGCATGCTTCCACTTCCGAGCGAATGTCTTCCATTCTTTGTCTAACTGCCATTTCATCTGTACGAAACATCAGTTTTCCTCCTCATTATCAGGACTCGCAGCGCCGTTCAGAAATTGTGCCGGTTTTCCGGTCACCAGATTCGCCGGCAGCGAAATCCTGTTTTATTTTTTATTGTTTCCTTGGTATTTTCATCACCACATAAATTCTCATACAGTTCGATACACCAGGTTTTCATTGCTGCTGCGACTTCCTCTTCATAGAGCATTCTGGCTCCCCTCCTACAGTGACAATTCTCCGATATTATTGGATTCCTTAGGCTTGCTCTCTTCCTGTTTCTCTTGCTTCAGTGAAATCCTTCCCGTATTTGCCCGGACTTTCCCTTGCAGCGCGCCTTTTATTCCTGCTGAAGCCGCCTGCACCTCTCCGAAAATATCCAGTGTTTCTATCTTAGAGAGTAACGTGTCGGCAGCTACATCTTCATCGATTGCCAGAATGCCGTCGACTATCAGGTTTACCGGCTCCTGCAGAGATTCAAACTGGCTGTTGGACCAGTGCTCTTCTCCTTCAATCAAGATAAAACGATTGCTGTAAGACAGCACTTCCGTTTCCAGCCGCGCCAATTTTTCATAGATCAGATCTTCAATTTCTTCGCTGCAGACGATGAACGATTTCGAGTCGATGCGGTCGATTGAATTTTCAAGCGCCGCTCTCGGAACATCCGCTTCGAAAATAATCGGTTTTTTCGTCAGCAATTTTTCATTGCGGAAGCTCTTGATCGAACGTGAATTAATGCGGAGCACTTTCTTCAAGATCCGGTAACCGGCTGGAATCACTTCGATGACGCCATTTGGAGCAGAATCCATTTTTCGGTGAAGCAGCGCTTCCTGCTCTTCATGGACGGACACCATGCCGTTGACGGCGATTTTCTTGATTTTTGATTCGAATAAAGCCGCGTCAATATCTGTAGGTATAGTCAGCATGCCGTTGACCACCAGATGCACCGGCTCGTCCGCCGCTTCCAGAAAAGCATTGCTCAAGGTGATGCTGCCGTTTTCAAGCCGGGGCGGCGCGCCTTCATAAACTTCTATCATACGGCTGCCCTGTGAAAATTGCTGGTTCACTTGTCCAGCTAATTTAGACGGTGTATAGATTTCACCATTTACAATAATGTCGAGCAGCCCTTTCTTCAACTGGTCCGGTTGAACGTCGTGCGCGATGATCAGCATGCCGTTCAGCACCATCTTCATCGGCTGATCGATTGAATCGAGGTAGTCCTTATTGATTTCAAGCGTACCATTGTAGTAATTGAAGTCGTCCGGCACTTCGACCGTCTTTCCGATATTGCCGACATTCAGCGCCGCCAAAAGATGCGATTGGCCGCTTCTGTACAGCACCAGGCCAACGTTTCCGATCTTTTCATAAGCCTGGACACTTTGTTCTGTTGCATTCAATAAATTCAATACGCCTACATTGCCGACTGTCTGTTTCATCCTTATTCCTCCTAAAGTATGTCTCTCAATTTTTTAATCGCAAAATGCAGCTTGTACCTGACGGTCGCTGCCGGGACTTGAAGCTGGTCACCGATTTCCTTGCTGGTCATACCCAGCCAATAACGCTTGAACACGAGATCAGCCATCTCCGGAGTCAAATGCGACAGCAATTCAGTCATCTCCAGCCGGTTGACCGCCAATGCCTGCTCCGGAAAATCCATTTCTTCTTCCCATTCCGAGATTCTATGGTCTTTCCGCCTGTCATCAATCAGCCGATTCTTCATCACCCGGAAAAACCAAGCCCGCTGCTTATAGTTCGGCAGATTCACCAGCTCTTTTTCCTTGAGCGATTTTTCGAGAGCGTCCTGGATCAGATCATCAGCTTCCTGCTCGTGCCGGGAAATGGAACGGGCGAAACGGATCAGATCAGTTTTCAAGTTTTCGTACATCGTTTCAGTATCCATTCCATTCCCCGCTTTCTCATTTATTGCCTCTCTCATTAAGATAACGGATGAACAAGCGAAAGTGTTTGAAGAAATTTTAGAAAAGCGGAAACGGCCGTTAAGCTCCGACAAGCGTAAGCCACTTTGGCGAAATGGCGTCTTTCCAGCCATACAGCCAAAGTGGCTTACGACTCGAGGAGCTGGCCGTTGGAGTCTGGACAACACTCCGCTCCTTTTAAAGCTTTATCAAACTTTGAACATTTATATTTTTTAAACCTAAAAAAAAATCCGGCAAACCGTCGGAACGGCTTGCCGGACTTTCATCTGTTATTAATATTTTTCAGCCTCGTGCCCTTTTTTAGCTGCACCCTGCGCCAATTTATTTGAAGCAGGCTGCCCCATCAATTTCGGTTCAGAATCTTTCATCTGTTTCATCGCTTCCAGTTTTTCCTCAAGATTCTCACGTACACGGCGGCCATAATCTTCATCCGCCTGTGTGAAGTGCTCAATCATTTCATCCTGGATGCGAGGGTCGCAGACAGAAAGTGCATCCCCAAGGTTATTGATCAGCTCATCGCGTTCCCAGTCTTCGAAGCTGCGGTATGTTTCACCCGCTTGCCCGTAGTTATTGGTACGGTCGATCGGCGCTTTCATAAGTCTGTCGTTGTACATCGGTTCGTGATCCGGTGTATTTTCCTTATCCGCTTCCTTGAAGCCGCCCAGTACGGATGGTTCATAGTTAATGGAAGGATTCGACGGATTTTCATGCGGATTCTTGACATCCATCATGCCGCGCTGCTGGTTCGTCGCTACCCGTTTCTTCGGTGAGTTGACCGGAAGCTTTAGGTAATTTGCGCCCAAACGGTAACGCTGCGTATCTGAATAAGAGAACGTACGGCCCTGCAGCATTTTGTCGTCCGAGAAATCCAGTCCGTCGACAAGGACGCCCGTACCGAATGCCGCCTGCTCAATTTCAGCATGGAAATCAACCGGATTTCGGTTCAATACCATTTTACCGACAGGAAGGAACGGGAATTTATCCTGCGGCCATAATTTTGTATCATCCAGTGGATCGAAGTCGAGTTCCGGATGCTCATCATCGCTCATGATCTGAACGAACAGTTCCCATTCCGGATAGTCCCCTCTTTCGATTGCTTCGTATAGATCCTGTGTTGCGTGACCTACGTTCTGCGCCTGGATTTCACTGGCTTCTTTCTGTGTCAGATTGCGGATACCCTGTTTTGGTTCCCAATGATATTTGACAAGTACCGCTTCCCCTTTGTCATTGACCCATTTATAGGTATTGACGCCGGAACCTTGCATATGGCGGTAGGTTGCCGGTATACCCCAAGGCGAGAACAGGATTGTAATCATATGCGTCGCTTCAGGTGAACGCGCCACGAAATCGAACATCCGCTGTGGATCCGGAATATTCGATGCCGGGTCTGTTTTAAAAGCATGGATCATATCCGGGAATTTCATCGCATCACGGATAAAGAAGATTTTCAGGTTGTTGCCGACCAAATCCCAGTTTCCATCTTCTGTATACATCTTAACCGCAAAACCACGCGGGTCACGGTCAGTTTCCGGGGAGTGGCGCGATCCTGCCACTGTTGAAAAGCGGACCATCAACGGTGTTTGCTTGCCTTTGCCTGAAAATACTTTAGCTCTTGTATATTTTTCCACCGGCTCGTCGCCGACTGTACCATATGTTTCGAAATAACCGAAAGCTCCTGTACCTCTGGCGTGGACAATGCGTTCAGGAATTTCTTCACGGTCGAAGTGGGAAATTTTTTCTATGAAATGATAGTTTTCCAATGTAGCCGGACCACGGTTTCCGACAGTCCGTATATTCTGATTGTCTTTAACTGGATGGCCTTGACGGGTCGTCAGAGTTTCTTCGTTCTCTCCGGTTCCCATTTTCCGATGTTTCTCTTCATTGTTTTCCTTCATAATAGAATCCTCCTTCGCATACTTGTATCACCTTATATTCTTCCCATTATTAAAATTATTAAACCTCACTTTGAATGAAAAATGATTATTTGCCTGCAGATGGACAAAGAGCCGAGGATATGAAAAAATTAGGAATAGAACAACCATATGAAAGCAGGGCTGAACATGAGCATCGAGTTGAAAGAAAGAGGGAGATTTGATCCCCTGAAAGTTTTTTTGAAAGTTACGGCAGCTTATTTACTTTCTTTCTTCCCCACCTTCAAAGGTGATAAGAAAATAGTTTTGGTCGGTGGTAACCTTGGAGAGAAGTACGAGGACAATGCGGCCGTCTTCCATAAATACCTGATCGCAAATCATCAGGATAAAGTCACGGCATACTGGATGTATGATCCGAAAAAATCCTACGCACAAGACAAGCAGCTCGCCAACGCTGTCCCGCTCGGAAGTTTCCGGAACTACCGCCTTTTTTTCAAAGCCGATTATTCATTCCATGGCCATTCGCTGATGTATGACATTGCGCCATCCGTCGATAAATTCCTGTTCCTTAACCGGAAAACGATCATCACCCATGTCAGCCACGGAATCGAAGGATTCAAGAAAATATTGATCCAAAAAGAAGATGTTCCTTTATTGGCGCGGACGGATTACTTTAACTGCGCTTCAGAATATGAAAAAGATCTGAAGCTCAATCAATGGAAGATTCCGGAGAATAAACTGATCGTCACCGGATTTCCGCGTTTCGACCGTTTTCAGACAAATCAACCTGCGCCGCAAGTCCGCAAGATTTTAATGATGATGACTTGGCGTGAATGGCTCTTTGATTTGACTGAAGAGGAATTCGTCGAAAGCGATTATTTCAATAACACGCTTGGACTTGTTAGCCACGAAGGCATACGCCGACTGATTTCCGAAAACGATCTGCATATGCGCGTCGCACTGCATCCGTTCATGCGAAAATTCGAAAAGCACTTTACCGGCCTGGACCATCGGGAGAGCGGCATCGAATTCCAGGATTTCAACCATGCCTCCATTGAAAAAGCCATTGTCGAAAACGACATGCTGCTCACCGATATCACAAGCGTTTCCTGGGATTTCCTTTACCTCAATAAACCCATCATCTTCAACATGTTCGATAAAGAGGAATACCTGGCGCGCCGCGGCACTTATTTGAGCCTTGATAGGGACCTCTATGGCTACAAAGCTGATTCGCTCGAGGAAGTTTATCAATATCTCAAGAAAATTGTCGAAGAAAACATCACGACAAACGAGTGGTATCCGAAAGCACCGCTCTACATCGACTATTTCGACCAGAACAATTGCGAGCGGTTGGCGAAGCATGTAATGGGGATCTAAGAAAAGCGACGGCGCCCGTTAAGCCCCGACAAGCAAGAGATGGACCAAATGTAATTTGGGACATCTCTTTGCGACGAAGCTAGCGCAGCGATGCAGGAGCAGCATTTGTGCCACAGAGCTTGGCCGTTGGAGTCTAGACATAGAAAAGAGCGTCCGGAAAATTCTCCGGACGCTCTTTTCATTTCAATTCAAGTTCAATCGGGCAATGGTCGGATCCTAAAATATCTTTATGGATTTTCGCCTGTTTCATTTCCGGTGCCAAGCGGTCGGAAACGATGAAATAATCGATGCGCCATCCGATGTTCCGTGGCCGGCAATTGGTGCGGTACGACCACCAAGTATAAGCACCGCTCAAATCGGGATTGAAATAGCGGAACGAATCAGTGAAGCCGTTCGCCAGAAATTCGGTCATTTTCCCGCGTTCTTCCGGTGTGAATCCGGAATTTTTCAGATTCGCCTTAGGGTTCTTCAAGTCGATTTCCTGATGTGCCACATTCAAGTCACCGCACAGGATGACCGGCTTCCGGCTGTCGAGTTCCTTCACGTAATCGAGCACCGCTTCTTCCCATTCGAGACGGAAATCGAGACGCAGCAATCCGTGCTGGGAGTTCGGCGTATAGACATTCACCAAGTAAAAGTCCTCAAATTCCAGAGTGATTGCGCGCCCTTCACTTTCGTGGTTCGCATGGTTGATGCCGTACTTCACAGAAAGCGGTTCGTATTTTGAAAAAATCGCCGTCCCCGAATATCCTTTTTTCTCCGCGTAATTCCAGTAAAGATGGTAACCGGGAAGATCCATCTCAATTTGCCCTTCCTGCAATTTAATCTCCTGCAGGCAGAATATATCTGCGTCCACTGCCTCGAAAAACTCCATAAAGCCTTTTTTCACGACAGCCCGCAAACCGTTTACGTTCCACGAAATCATTTTCAATAGCCATTCTCCTCATTTCGCAATCTTTTACAAGTGTAACGGAATCATAGAGGCGGCTCAAATAATGATGTTTTATTAACCTTACGACCGAAATTATGTAAAATTTCAGTAAATATTTTCAAAAGTGATTCTTTTCCCCTGCAGTTCTTGTACAATGAAATTATCATTTACTAAGGGGAATCAGGAGATGAAAAAGTTCACGAAGACAGAGAAAAGCTGGGCGCTGTATGACTGGGGAAGTTCAGCTTATTCAATTATCATCACTACGGCCGTCTTTCCGCTCTATTATAAAGCTGCCGCGACGGACGCGGGGGTCAGTTTATCCGATTCCACCGCCTATCTCGGCTACACGATTGCCATCTTCACATTTATCCTTGCGATGATCGGTCCGATTCTTGGGACAATCGCAGATTATGAAGGAATGAAGAAGAAATTTTTCACCGCTTTCTTCCTGTTGGGTACATTTTCGACCGCGATGCTGGCGTTTGTGCCAAGCGATAACTGGCTGTTGATGCTGGTCTGCTATATCTTCGCAGCACTCGGCGCGACGGGATCCAACCTTTTCTACGATGCTTTTATCGTGGATGTCGCAACGGAAAAACGCATGAACCGTGTGTCTTCATTCGGCTACGGTCTCGGTTACATCGGTTCCACTATTCCATTTATCATCTCAATTGCCATTATTCTTTTAGCGCAAAACGGAGTGCTGCCTTTATCAGTCACCAACGCGAGCCGCGTCGCCTTTTTGATCACAGCTGTCTGGTGGGTCTGCTTCTCGATTCCGATGTTCAAAAACGTCCATCAGCGTTATTTCATCAAACGGGAGCCGAATCCGGTCGGGCAAAGTTTCAAGCGCCTCGGCAAGACATTGAAGGAAATCCGCCAATACCGCGCCATCGTGCTGTTCCTGATCGCTTACTTCTTCTATATTGACGGCGTCGGCACGATCATTGCAATGTCGACTGCATACGGAACGGATCTGGGCCTCACTTCGACCAGTCTGCTGATTGTTCTTTTCGCCACACAAGTCGTCGCTGCGCCGTTCGCGCTACTGTATGGACGGCTCGCTGACCGCTTTACCGGCAAAAAGATGCTGTATGTCGGCATCTGCGTCTACATCGTCGTCTGTATCTACGCCATGTTCATGGAAACGATCGGCGACTTCTGGGTTCTCGCAATGCTGGTCGCTTCCAGCCAGGGCGGCATCCAGGCATTGAGCCGCTCTTACTTCGGCAAGCTCGTGCCGAAAGAGAATTCCAATGAGTTCTTCGGTTTCTATAACGTCTTCGGTAAATTCGCAGCCATTATGGGACCAATCTTAGTAGCTGTCACCGCGCAATTGACCGGCGACTCCCGCTTCGGCGTCTTCAGTCTCGTCATCCTTTTCATCATCGGATTGATTGTCCTGTCGCGCGTGCCGGAACCGGAACCGCACGACTCCGTTGATGAAGTTGCTTTGGATTCTTAAATTTATTATGCACCTGCCCGTTATGGGCGGTGTATTTTTTGTGGCGTAAATTCTATTTTTGGTGCCTATACGGCGATCAAATTTTTATTTTAAATGAAAGGATGGGCACGGATCTGGTTAAGTGCTATGGTCAAAGTAAAAAGCGATATTTCTTTGCGACGAAACAGCGCTGCTATGCAAAATCAGGAGCACTATAGTGGCTTATGACCCGAAGAGCTTGGCTACTCGAATCTGGGCCACAATTCACACATTTAAAACCTTCTGTACTTTTAAAGTTCTATAATTTTTTATTCAAACCAAAAAAAGAGGGATGCCGGTGATTCGGAAAGAGCGCGAGGGATCGCGAACCAAAGAAGAGTTGGAAGTATTGCTGCGGCGTTTGCCGAAACGGCATGCCCATTACGGACAAGCCGAAAAGGATCATTACGCGGAAGTTGCCGGGCAAGCCGGCGAAGAGCGTTTTGACCATTATTACGCGGCGAGCCGGGTGACGTTTCCGCATCTGATGCTGCATAACATCAGATTGAAATCGTTCCGTATATTTCAGATGGATTCAGTGATGATTACCCGGTGGGGCGTAATTGTTTTTGAAGTGAAGAATATGAATGGCCGTATGCTTTTTAACAGCCACCCTGTCCAGATGCTGCAGATGAAAGACGACGGAACTGTCATTGGACGGAAATCGCCACTCGAACAGATGGCTGACAATGAATGGCTGCTGGAAGAGTGGCTGAGAGAGCGGGAGATGTTGTTTCCGGCGCGCTCTGTACTGGTCTTATCCTATTCCAAACAAATTGCTGAAAATGTACCGGCTTCGCAGCCCATCATTTTCTCGCACCAGCTGCCCCGGTTTCTTTACACGCTGCCGGTAGAGAAAGCCATCTTCAGTCTGGATGAAATGAAGGAGCTCGCGGACATGATGATTGCGGCGCTGGTCCATTTCGTTTCGAAGCCACTTTGTGACGATGCAAGATATCCTATCGAGGCGATGCGCCGCGGCGTCTGGTGTGCCGCATGTGACCGGATCGGCATGGTGCGGCGCTATGGAGCTTGGGTGTGCCCAGGCTGCGGCGTTTTGGATAAAAATGCTCACATCCATACGATCCGCGATTGGTTCCTGCTGACCGGCGAGCCCATGACGAACCGGCTGGGGCGGGAGATTTTGTGTGTGGATGATCATCGGCTTGTCAGCAGGCTATTAAACAGTATGGATTTGAAGAAAGAAGGGAAATTTAAAGATGCAAAATATTCACTTTGAGCGAGTTGGGAGTATTTCGGTCGAAGTTGGGAGTATTTGAAGCAAAGTTGGGAGTAAAACGGGGAAAGTTGGGAGTAAATGCACTAAAGTTGGGAGTAAATTTTATTTTCGGACATTCGCCCTGCGAATCCGAGTTTTCGCTGCACTATCTTAAAATAAAAACGAAAAAAAACAGCGCCCCCATCCGGAGGCGCCGGTTTCATCATTACTTCTTATCTTTGCCGGCAGGGTGGATGTTTACATCACCGCTGTCATTTTTTTCGACAGCTGAGCTGCCGAACTCGACGACTTCGATGCCGCCGCTTTCTTTCTTCTCTTCTTTTTCAGCTTTCTTTTCTTCTTTTTCTGCTTGCTTCACAGCTTTTTCATGTTCTTTTTTAGCTTTTTCTTCTTCTTTCGCTTCTTTTTCAACAGCTTTTTGCTGCTTCTTCAATTCTTTTTCTTCTTTCTTTTCTTCGCGCTTCGCTTTCAGCTCATCCGCTTTGCCTTTTGCTTTTTCAGTGACGCCGCTAGTTTTTTCTTTAACCTGGCCAAACTTATCTTTCACTTGATCCATTTTGCCTGGGCCAGAATCGTCTTTCGATTCAGCTTTCGCCTCTTTTTTCTCTTTCATTTCAGCGGCTTTATCTTTCACGGTTTGCTGCATATCCTTGCCGCTCTTCGGTGCCAGCATTAAACCAGCAGCTGCGCCAATCAATGCACCCGTTGCTGCTCCGGCGATAAATCCGCCGCCGCCACCTGACTTATTGTCCGATGTGATTGGAGATGGAGGCATAATTTTACCGCTGCGCACCAGACGTTCTTCGACCTCTTCAACGATTTCGAAAAGCGTGCGGCCTTTCGCTTCCACCAATGGAGCATTCATATGGAAATCAGCAAAATCCTCTTTGTCGCGAACAACGACACAATCATAGCTTGTAGCCTCGGTTTTATCCTCCAGCATTACTGCTTTATACCCCTTTTTCACTAATGCTTGCTGTACGGATGTAAACGGTTCTTCAACTGCGATTTTTACCATCAAGATCACCACTCCTTTTCCAAAAATGTCTATTACTTTATTTTCCCTAAAGAATAAAATCTAAACACGCCCCTACCCTATTGTTTGAAAATTCTTTTAAAAATGGTTGAATTTTTCTCTGAAATGAATAAAAGCCATTCCTGTAAAAGGAATGGCTTGACCGAAAATAATTATACTGTTTCTCCAGCCGCTTGCAGTTCTGCGGCTTTCAAACGTTCTCCTGTTTCAATATCAAAGAAATGGACATGCGACATATCGAAAGCCAGTGTTGCGGTGTGGCCCGCTTCAATTGTTGTGTCCGCATCAACGCGCGCGATGAATTCCTGGTTGGCATATACGGCGTAAAGGATGGTTTCCGCTCCGGTCAATTCAGACACAGTGATTTCAGCTTCGAACTCACTTGCCGGCACACCGCTGAGGTCTTCATTGTTTACATGAATATGTTCCGGACGAATTCCCAGCGCAATCGGCTTGCCGTCGTAACCAAGGTCTTTCAACAGTGCTGCCGTTTCAGGCGGAATCGCCACTGTTTTATCGTCGACGAGAAAGTTCCCGTTAGAGATTGTTCCTTCGAAGAAGTTCATGGCCGGGGATCCGATAAATCCGCCTACGAAGCGATTGGCCGGAAAATCGTAAACTTCTTTCGGCGTGCCCACCTGTTGAATGACGCCGTCTTTCATAATGACAATCCGAGTCGCCATTGTCATCGCTTCTGTCTGGTCGTGGGTTACATAAATTGTCGTCGTTTTTAGGCGCTGGTGCAATTTAGCGATTTCCGCGCGCATCTGCACACGCAATTTGGCATCCAGGTTTGATAAAGGCTCATCCATTAAGAATACTTTTGCATCCCGTACAATCGCGCGGCCGAGAGCGACACGCTGACGCTGGCCGCCTGATAATGCTTTCGGTTTCCGGTTTAGATAATCTTCAAGGCCAAGAATCTTGGCTGCCTCTTCAACACGGCGTTTGATTTCAGGCTTCTTAAACTTTCTTAATTTTAGTCCAAAAGCCATGTTTTCATAGACGGTCATATGGGGATATAAAGCATAGTTCTGAAAAACCATCGCAATATCCCGTTCTTTTGGTTCAACATCATTCATACGTTTGCCATCAATGAAGAATTCGCCTTCCGTAATTTCTTCCAATCCCGCAATCATCCGCAATGTCGTTGACTTACCGCAGCCGGATGGCCCGACAAATACGATGAACTCTTCGTCTTTTATATGAAGATTAAAATCGGTCACAGCTAAAGCGCCTTTATCATATCTTTTACCCAGATTATTGATTTTTATCTCAGCCATTTACGACTCCCCTTAACTCATTTTATTTTAATTATAGAGAGTTATTTGTAAATTACAAATCTGGGTTGGAATTGGAAGGAGAAGTGCTGTATACTTCTATTCAATAAGTAAATTGAATTTTTAGTTAATTTATTATATTTACTGACAGCGACACGGAATTTTTCAAAAAGGAACAAACATACCTATAACTTCGGAAGTCGAAGTTTTTTAGGAATTTATTTTTTATTAAATAAAAGGAGTGTTGAGCTGATGAAAAAATTGCGTATGCCCTTATTGGTACTGACAAGCACCACGTTAATGCTAAGTGCCTGTGCCGGTTTCCAGACAAATAACAGCAGCGAAGGAGAAACAAATGAAGACGGCAAAACAGTCGTCGACTTCTGGTCATTCTGGGGGTCGGAACTTAGACGGCCAGTGATAGATAAGATTGTGGCAGACTTCAACGCTTCCCAGGATGAAATCGAAGTGAAGCATACTTACAGCCCGTGGGGGGATATCTGGACTAAAGAGCTTGCGGCAATTGCTGCAGGAAATCCGCCGGATGTCGTCATCAATGATATTAACGCTACCGCAATCCGCGGACAGGAAAATCAGGCGATGAATCTTTCGGAATTCATGGATGACGATTTCTCGGATAAATTCTATCCGGAACTTTGGAATGCCACTCTTTACGAAGGGGATTCCTTTGGCATTCCGTTCAACACCGACACTCGGGTTCTCTTCTACAATAAAGATGCTTTTGAAGAAGTCGGCCTCGATCCTGAAGATCCACCGGCAACTTGGGAAGAGCTTGAAGAATACGCTGCTAAGCTCGATGTGAAAAACGGCGACGATTATGACCGACTCGGTTTTTATCCATTATGGGGCGTCGGTTATGATGTATGGCTGCTTAACGCAAATGGCGAAAACTATTTCGGCGAAGATAATAACGTCGATAATGTAAACATCAATACGGAAACAAATGTGGAAGTGCTTAATTGGCTCAATTCCTGGAGAGATCGGATTGGCGAAGATGTCGTCAATTCGTACCAGGCACAAATTGACAGCCAGCAAGGGAATCCATTCTTCAGCGGTGACCTGGCGATGCTCGTACAGCAGCCAACTTTCTATACACAAATCAGCGAGTATGCCGAAGATCTGAACTTCGGTGTCGCGCCACTGCCTGAGTACGAGCCTGGAAGCGGCCACACCAGCTGGGGCGGCGGGTTTGTCGCTGAAATACCGGAAGGATCAAGTGATCCTGAAGCGGCATGGGCATTCATAGAATATCTGACTGGCGCTGAAGCACAGGAATATTGGGCAGTTGAAAACTTTGATAATGTAGCCAATATTGAAGCCGCGGAAGCTGCAGCAGAATCCGGCGAACTGTCTGAAGAAGGACAGATGGTCTATCAGATGGCCGTCGAAAGTATGGAAAATACTTTGCTGACCCCTGCCCCCGTCGAAGCGCCAGGATTTTATAATTACATCAATCCGCATGTAGATGAATTCTTCCTTGGTTCGATGACCGCTGAAGAAGCGCTTGCACAGGCACAAGCGGATGTTGAAGATCTTATCCAGAAAAACCAGTAAACGGGGGGAAGTCCTTTGGGAAAAAAGAGATTGACCATCAGGCGTAAGGAAAGTATCTACGGCTATATTTTCATCATGCCGTTCATTGTCGGCTTCTTCGCTTTCACCGCTGGGCCATTATTGTTCTCTTTAGCCGGAAGTTTTACAGATTATAATATTACATCGAGAATGGATTTTGTCGGAGTGGAAAACTATCAATCGCTCATCGTTGATGATGGTCTTTTCAGGACTTCCCTTTGGAACACAATTTATTATGTCGCTTTTTCAGTTCCTTTGACGACACTGGGCGCCATCTTCATTTCAGCGTTATTAAACCAGGATGTGCCGGGCATCCGTGTTTTTCGGACATTGTATTATCTGCCTGCCGTGCTTTCGGGCGTTGGCGTCTATCTTCTATGGATGCAATTGCTTGAACCGGGAACGGGGATGGTGAACCTGCTCCTTGGCTGGGTCGGCATCGACGGACCCAATTGGCTCTACGATCCCGATTGGACCAAACCTTCACTTATCTTAATGAAACTTTGGAGTGTCGGCGGTTCTATGCTTCTTTACCTGGCGAGCATGCAGGGAGTATCCAAATCCCTTTACGAAGCGGCGGAAATTGACGGTGCCAGCCGGTGGCGCCAATTTGTTCATATCACCATCCCGATGATTACGCCTGTTATCTTCTTTGATGTCGTAACAAGCCTCATCGGCGGTTTCCAGATTTTCCAGGAAGCGTATATCATGTCGGGCAACGGTGAAGGCGGACCGGCCAATTCACTGCTTTTCTATAACCTCTATATGTGGAATCAGGCATTCGAAAACTTTGATATGGGATACGCCATGGCCATGTCGTGGATTCTATTCGTCATCGTTTTTGTCCTGACCCTCATCAATCTGAAACTCGCTCCCCGCTGGGTGCATTATGAAGGGGAGGAGAAATAAATGGCTAAAACAGATGACCGGACAGATTATGTAACTGACGCGGAAAAAGCTGAAAGCAAATCTGCTATAAATACGAAGCCGCGTTACTGGGAACATCGCGGCAACCGCAATAATATGTGGCGTTTGTTTAATTTCGTTCTACTCGCAGCCGGCAGCTTGTTGATCTTGTCACCGCTCTGGTGGATGTTTGCGACTTCGCTTAAAACAATGGCGGAAGTCATGTCTTATCCCCCTTCCTTCTTTCCAGAATCATGGGAATGGGCCAATTACATCAGAGCATGGCAGGCTGCGCCATTCACCACCTATACAATTAACACAATCACCATCACGACTTTTGTTGTAATCGGCAGTGTGCTTGCCAATTCCTTCATCGCTTATGGATTTGCGAAGATTCCTTTCCGCGGCAAAGGGGTCTGGTTCGCCATTGTGTTGTCGACGATGATGATTCCGGGATTTGTAACGCTTATTCCACAATACGTGCTGTTTGCAAATTTGGGCTGGGTCAATACGTACTATCCGCTGATTGTTCCGCATTTCTTCGGAAGCGCTTTTTATATTTTCCTGCTGCGGCAATTTTATATGACGATACCTACCGAATTGATTGAAGCCGCGAAAATCGAAGGCGCAAGCCATTTCTATATCTGGTGGAAGATCGGCCTTCCGTTGACGAAGCCGGCGCTTGCCACTGTAGCAATTTTTTCATTCAACGGCGCATGGAACGATTTTCTCGGTCCCCTGCTCTACTTGAATGATGAGAATCTTTATACGCTGCAACTTGGGCTTGCCGTATTCAAAGGGCAGCTCAGTACACAATGGAATTACCTGATGGCCGGATCGCTGCTTGTGCTCCTGCCCGTCATCCTGCTGTTCTTCTTCTTTCAGAAATACTTTATCCAGGGAATTAACTTGTCGTCTGGTGGGAAGTAACGAAAAGCGGTTCTTATTTTGCCTATCAAATAAAAACAGCCCCCGAAAAAATTCGGGGGCTGTTTCTTTTCGTTATGAAACTGTAGCTGGTTTTTTCTCTTTTTTGATTTGTTTGCTTCGTAATTGGCCACAAGCAGCGTCGATATCTGCGCCTTGTTCATGGCGTACGCCACAGTTGATGCCCTTTTTCTTCAATGCATCGTAGAAAGCCGCAATCGCTTCCGGTGTGCTTTGCTGATATTGATCGTGTTCGCTGACCGCGTTATACGGAATCAGGTTAACGTATGAAAGATGGCGCTTGTCTTCAAGCAGTTTCGCCAGTTGATTCGCTTCTTCCACATGGTCGTTAACGTCACGCAGCATAATGTATTCGAACGTGATGCGTCGGTTGGATTTTTCCAGGTAATAATCGATAGCCGCCATCAATTTCTCGATTGGATAGGCTTTGTTGATTTTCATGATGCGCGTACGCAATTCATTTGTTGGTGCATGGATTGAAATAGCCAAGTTGACTTGCAGGCCTTCATCCGCGTAATCATAGATTTTCGGAACGATACCACTTGTTGAAACAGTGATATGGCGAGCTCCGATGGCAAGGCCTTTTTGGGAGTTGACCACATGCAGGAAGTCCATCAAATTCGTGTAGTTATCGAACGGTTCGCCGATACCCATAACAACGATGTGGCTTACGCGCTCTTCTTTTTGCTGAGCATCGAAATGCGCCTGCACTTGCATGATCTGTTCAACGATTTCGCCCGCGTTTAAATCGCGGCTCTTTTTCAATAGTCCGCTGGCGCAGAAACTGCAGCCGATATTACAGCCGACCTGTGTCGTAACACAGACCGAGTTTCCATATTTAAAGCGCATTAGAACCGTTTCAATCAAGTTGCCATCCTGGAGACGGAAAAGGAATTTGATTGTGCCGTCTGCAGATTCCTGTTTTACCGCTTGTTCCAATGTACGGATAGCGAAATTGTCTTCCAGCAGCTGAATAACTTCCTTGCTCAGGTTGTTCATTTCAGAAAACTGCGCTACACGTTTGATATATAACCAGTCCCATACCTGTTCAGCACGGTACTTTTTCTGGCCATTTTCCAGGAACCATTCTTTTAGTTGATCTATCGTCAATCCATATATGGAATTTTTCATTATTAGAACCCTCATTTCGAATTTCACAATTGCTTATTATAATACTAAAGATCACGGTTTACAACAACTATTTTCGTTTAAACAGAAAACTCTGCTTTTTAGAAGGCTTAAAAGCCTATTCTTGCGGGTATCAGAAATTATAGAGGAGGTTTTACATATGACTTCAGTAGTCACTCATATCGGCCTGGCGGTGCCTGACCTGGACCGCGCCATCGACTGGTACAGCAAGGTATTCGGCTTCTATATACTGGCCGGCCCTTTCGAATTCGATGAAAAGAATGAAGAACTCTTCACCATGACACAGGATCTCCAGGGACCTGAAGTGAAGAAGATGCGAAATGTCCACCTGATGACCAACAGCGGTGTCGGGCTGGAGTTATTTGAGTTTCAGCAACCCGAATTCGCCGACGAAAAGCCATCGCCACACGCCGGCTTTTTCCATATTTGCCTCATTGTCGAAGATATTGTGGAAACGATTGAAAAAGTTGTGTTAAATGGCGGCAAGCAGCGCAGCAAAATCTGGAACATCAATAAAGGCAAGCCGCATTATCTCGTATATGCCGAAGATCCTTTCGGCCATATCATTGAGCTGTATACCCGCAGCACGGCCGAAGTGTATGGAAATAACTGATCAAAAGAGCCAGCTTCCTTCTATATAAAAGGGAGCTGGCTCTTTTTAAATTTAATATGAAATTAAACGAAGCCGCTCTTTTATACCAATTGCTCTTTTTCCTGCAGCATCGAACCTTTTTCAGCAAGTGCAGTATGCCAAGAGAATGCTTTCTCAAGAACATGCGGGGTTTGGCCGCCGCGTGTCAATGCTTCTTCGTAATACTCACGCATCTGCGCTTTGTAATCGGGATGGATGCAGTTTTCGATAATCACTTCGACGCGCTGGCGAGGTGCCAGGCCGCGAAGATCTGCATAGCCCTGTTCAGTTACAAGCACATCGACATCATGTTCTGTGTGGTCAACGTGCGAAACGAACGGTACGACACTCGAAATCTTGCCGCCTTTGGCGATGGACTTCGTAACGAAAATAGCTAGACGCGCATTGCGGGCAAAGTCTCCAGAACCTCCGATGCCGTTCATCATTTTTGTTCCAGACACGTGCGTCGAGTTGACGTTGCCGTAAATATCGAATTCAAGTGCCGTATTGATGGAGATCAGACCGAGGCGACGGATCAGCTCTGGATGGTTCGAAATTTCCTGTGGGCGCATGACGATTTTATCACGGTAATTTTCAAATTCACTAAAGACCTGTTTCATTTTCGGTTCGGATAATGTAATCGAACAGCAGGAAGCGAAGTCCACTTTGCCTGCGTCGATCAAGTCGAATACCGCATCCTGCAGCACTTCGGAATAGACTTCGAGGTTTTCAAATTCAGAGTCGATCATGCCGTGCAGCACGGCATTCGCAACAGAACCGATGCCGGACTGCAGCGGCGCCAGTTTTTCAGTCAGGCGGCCGGCGCGGATTTCCGAACGGAAAAATTCCAACAGATGATCAGCCATGATCTTCGTTTCCGCATCCGGCGGCACGATATTCGACGGGGAATCCTTCTGTTCCGTAAAGACGATGCCGCGGATCCTCTCCATGTCCACCGGAATGCCGATTGTTCCGATGCGGTCTTCAACAGACGTCAACGGGATCGGATCACGTTCACCTTGTTTGCCGGTATCGTAGATGTCATGCAATCCTTCGAATAATTCCGGCTGTGCCATATTGATCTCCACGATAATATTGCGCGCGTGTTTCGCGAAAACAGCCGAGTTGCCGACAGAAGTGGTCGGAATGATCATGCCGTCAGCAGTAATGGACAGTGCTTCAATGATGGCGAAATCGATCGGTTCAATAACATTGGAGCGCACCCATTCAGCTGTATGGGAAAGATGATGATCGACAAAGAACATTTCCCCCGAATTGATTTTACTGCGCATGGCAGGTTCAGCCTGGAACGGCAAACGCTTGCCAACGATTCCCGATTCCGCAAACAGGCGGTCGATATCCGAACCGAGTGAAGCACCTGTGAATACATTCACTTTAAAAGTTTCAAACTCCGCCCGCTCCACTAATGCGAAAGGCACCGCTTTCACGTCACCAGCGCGCGTAAAGCCACTAAGCCCAAGTGTCATGCCATCCTGTATCCAAGAAGCCGCTTCCTGTGGTGAAACCACACGCTCCTGAAGTTCTGCTGCTTTGATCCGGTTATTTTTATTTGTCATACCAATCACTCTCTTT
This sequence comes from Planococcus sp. RAB007_Raresut, assembly GCF_057369535.1. NCBI lineage: Bacteria > Bacillati > Bacillota > Bacilli > Caryophanales > Caryophanaceae > Planococcus > Planococcus sp. RAB007_Raresut. Next base: position 432,761 of record NZ_JBXYIF010000002.1, on the reverse strand, counting down.
CTGGAAGGTTTTTAAGGTTTAAAAATCCGTCTGCCATAAAAATAAAGCGTTTTCATTGTGATGATGGGGAATAAAGGCAGATTCCGGCGTTAATTATTAGATAATTTTAAACTATTCAGAGAGCGTCTTGAGTGATTGGTGTGCGGATTAGCAGTTATTGCGTTAAAGCAGAAAATCCCTTGCTTTAAGCAAGGGATTTTCACAGATTTATTATAATTTAAAACCCCAGCAGCTTCCTGAAATAACTCGAATAGGATTGGCTGACCGGAATGCGGCTGCCGTTGTCCATCGCGAGCACGAAGGTCGAATGGGTATCCGGATAGATTTCTTCTATATGATGGACGTTTACGATGAAAGAACGGTGGCAGCGGATGAACGTTTCCCGCGGCAGCGTATATTCGAATTCCTGGAGTGAGTTTTTATTCGTGCCCGAAAAGCCCGCCGCGTGGATATGCGTTTTCCGGTCCTTCACTTCAAGGCAGACGACGTCATCGAAAGGCACTGGCTTCCAGCCATCGGGACTTTTCACAGTCACCACTGATTTTCCTTCAGTGTATGAAGGATAGATCGCCATGACACAGCCTTGCAGCTCCCCGTTTTCTTCAAACGGCACAGCCATACCATGATAAGGAACACCGAACACTTCGCGGTCGATGAACTCGGATGCTTTCTGATTGGTCATCAGCGCTTTGTGTGCGATGGTGCCTTCTTTTACCGGGTCACCAGGTTTTATTTTTAAATCGATGCGCTTACTCGGCCTGTAATAGATATATTGTTCCGTGTCCGCCACTGCAATGGAAATCTCATCGGAGAACAATTCCCCCATGACGTCCAGCAGCGAACCAAATGTGAATTTTTCCATACAAATCCTCCTGTTCAAACTGATTGCTTCATTATAATGCATTTTGTCAATCAATGGTGCAGAAGGATGCCGGGATTATTTTTCGAGCATGCTTCCTGTCTCGGCGAGGCGCTGATACCAGGAAAAAGCTTTTTCAAGAACATGCGGGGTCTGGCCGCCGCGAGTCAGCGCTTCTTCGTAATAACTGCGCAATTGATCCCGGTACATCGGATCCGCGCAGTTTTCGATGATTAAGCCTGCGCGTTCTCTCGGAGCAAGCCCGCGAAGATCCGCGTAGCCATGCTCGGTAATCAGTACATCCACGTCATGTTCCGTATGGTCGACATGCGGAACAAAAGGTACAACACTTGAGATATTGCCCCCTTTGGCTGTCGCCTTGCTGACGAAAATCGACAGTCGTGAGTTGCGGGCAAAGTCACCGGATCCGCCGATGCCATTCATCATTTTTGTTCCGGAAACATGGGTCGAGTTAACGTTGCCGTAAATATCAAATTCCAGAGCCGTATTTACCGCAATCAAACCGAGCCGGCGGATGAGTCCCGGATGGTTGGTGATTTCCTGTGGCCTTAAAACAATTTTATCTTCATATTTTTTAAAATCCGAATAGACCTGAGCCATCTTCTCTTTGGACAGTGTAATGGCCGAACCCGAAGCGAAACGCAGTTTGTCCGCGTCGATCAAGTCAAACACCGCATCCTGTAAAACTTCCGAATACATTTCAAGGTCATGGAACTCGGAATCGATCAAACCCCGGAGAGCGGAATTGGCAACAGAGCCAACTCCCGACTGTATCGGTGCCAGCTTTTCCGTCAGCCGCCCTGCCTTGATTTCCGAACGCAGCAATGCGAGCAGATGGCTGGCGATCGCTTCTGTCTCGCTGTCCGGCGGCACGATTGTCGACGGCGAATCAATATGGTCCGTAAAGACGATCCCCCTGATTTTCTCCATGTCCACCGGTATTCCCGTCGTGCCGATGCGGTCCGCAACGTGAGTCAGCGGAATCGGATTTCGTCCTTCATGTGTGCCTGGATCATAAATATCATGCAGACGGTATAGACGCTCCGGCTGTTCTGTATTAATTTCCACGATTACATTCTTCGCATGCTGGGCAAAAATCGCCGAGTTTCCGACAGATGTCGTCGGAATGATCATTCCGTCTTTGGTAATCGAAATCGCTTCGATGATGGCAAAATCCACTGAAGGGATAACGCCGTCCCGAATCCATTCAGCTGTATGTGATAAATGGTGGTCCGTATAAAGCATTGCGCCTTCATTAATCTTTCTGCGCATCACTGGATCTGACTGAAATGGCAGCCTTTTGTTGACGATGCCGGATTGTGCAAATACAGTATCGATATTCGAACCGAGCGAAGCCCCCGTATAAACGTTCACCTTGAAGGTTTCGGAGTCCGCGCGTTTTGCCAGCGCCAACGGCACCGCTTTGGCATCCCCCGCTTGCGTGAATCCACTCAATCCAAGTGTCATGCCGTCTTGAATCCACGAAGCCGCCTCTTTGGCACTGACAACCCGTTCCTGTAATTTTGGCGCTTTGATACGATCGAATCGCTTGTCCATTTCTCCATCCCCTTTGTTCACTAAAATAAATAGCGTTAGACGGTTTACCTATACCCTAAATATCGTTGTATTAATAAATACTTCGTCAGCCCTTTTCAATTCACCTGTCCATTCACAAAATTGAAACATATTTTAAGTATTTCCCTATAACTTAGAGACACGAATTAATTCGAAATGCCTTGAAATCAAGCTTTCAGAAATTATTAGAAAATTCCTTTTATACAATAATATAATACGCTAAATTTATGATAAAAATATGAGTTTATCTCGTTGACTTTAGGGGTTATCTATCATAATATATGAAAAGTTGTCAAAACGATTAGCGTTTGTACAATAATTTTAAAGTGAAAGAAGGCTATTTTAATTGTCTAACAGCCAACGTAAAAAAATGTCCATTTTGATGATCAATATGTTTATTGCTATAGCAAGTTTTGGAATTGTTGTTCCTATTCTCCCCGCTTATCTGGTATCCATCGGACAAGGCGGCACAGCAGCCGGCCTGATGATCGCGATTTTCGCAGGTGCACAGCTTTTGTTCTCCCCACTCGGCGGCAGCTGGGCCGATAAATACGGTCCCCGCAAAGTGATTATCCTTGGTCTTGCATTACTGACGATCTCGATGCTTATGTTCTACTCGACTGATTCGATCTGGGTCATCTACGCTTCCCGCGTAGTCGGCGGTATCGGTGACGCTTTCCTTATACCGGGAGTGTTCACATATGTAGCCGGCATCACCACTGCAGCTCAGCGCGCGAAAGGGACCGGCCTTGTGACGGCATCCATGTCGCTCGGACTTGTCATTGGACCTGGATTCGGCGGATTCCTGGCCGACATCAGCTTGAAATTGCCGTTTTTGATCGCTGCAGGGGTGACATTCAGCGCGATGATTTTCTCTTTGATCATGCTGAAAGAAATTGTTCCTAACGCAGAAAGCAAAAAGCAGGCGGAAGAATTTTCAAAAGACGAGTCAATGCTTGAACAAATCGGCCGCTCCACCCGGATGCCTTACTTCATCCCATTGGTGATCATTTTCATCATGAGCTTCGGCCTCGTTGCTTATGAATCTGTCATCGGCATGTATTTGACGACGCAATACGGTTCAACTTCAGCGGATATCGCCATGATGATTACGGCTACCGGAATTGTCAGCGTAACGGTTCAATTCTTTGTGGTCGACCGTCTCGTCCGCCGTTTCGGCGAAGTGAAAACGATGATCGCTTTCTTGGGTCTCGCCACTGTCGGATTCCTGATTTCCCTGACAGCTGGAAGCTATGGCGCTTTCTTCGGCGTCTCGCTTGTGATTTTCCTGGCGATGGCTATCCTTCGTCCGGTGCTTAACATTCTAGTATCGAAAATGGCTGCCGGCGAAATCGGCTTTGCCATGGGTATGGCAACTGCATACATGAGCCTTGGCAACGTCCTCGGCCCGATTTCTGCAGGCATGCTGTTTGATGTCAACATCAACTATCCGTTCATCCTTGGCCTTGGTCTTTTGGTGGTCACTCTGTCGATTGCCATGGCTTGGCGCAAAACGAATAATGCAAAATCTGTGGCTTATACCAACGCCAATGAAACACCCGAAGCTGAACCTTTAACATAAAGGTTCAGTTTTTCATTTGAACGAGGTTCAACTAATTGACAACATCATGGAGCCGGCATAATATGTAAAATTGAGCGTGAAAAATTTATAGGTAATGAATGACAATTGAGCTTTCTCCGCTTCCTTTCCTACATATGAAATTCATGTGAAAAATAAAGCTTCAACCCGATTCTCCGTATTTAATGTTGTTGCCTGGCTATATATAGTAGAAACTCCAAACGGCAACTTCCCACAAAATAAGAAAAGAGGCACACCATGTCAGCAGATCAACGCAAAAAAATCATCATTCTCATGATCAATATGTTCATCGCCATCGCAAGTTTCGGGATCATCATCCCGATTCTCCCTTCATATCTTGAATCGATCAACCAGGGAGGAACGGCCGCCGGTCTTATGATCGCCATCTTCGCCGCTGCCCAGTTCTTTTTCTCGCCAATTGCCGGAAAATGGGCGGACCAATACGGCCGCCGGAAAATGATCATCTACGGCCTTGCCGGATTGACTCTGTCAATGTTCGTTTTCTATGCTTCCGATCTTATTTGGGTGCTTTACTTCTCCCGCATCATTGGCGGGATCGGCGCAGCAATGCTCGTGCCGGCCATTTTCGCCTATATCGCTGACATCACGACTTTCGACCAGCGCGCGAAAGGCACAAGCCTGGTTTCGGCCGCAATGTCACTCGGTATTGTTGTCGGTCCGGGAATCGGCGGGTTCCTGGCTGATTACAGCCTGAAACTTCCGTTTCTTGTATCCGCGCTTGTGTCACTTGGCGCCGTCGTCTTTTCACTTGTCCTGTTGAAAGACAGTGACGCTGAAACAGCCGACCCTGAACTTGCCATCGACATGACGCAAACGGAATCGATGCTGTCCAAGATCGCATCTTCCACGAAGAAACAGTATTTCATTCCTTTGATAATCACGCTCGTAATGAGTTTCGGTTTACTTGCCTATGAATCTGTTGTCGGCCTTTATCTGGACAATCAATTCGCTTCGACTGCCAAAGATATCGCATTCATGATTACGGCAACCGGTATTGTCAGTGTCATCGTGCAATTGTTCATCGTCGACCGTATTGTACGCCGCTTTGGTGAAGTCGCGATTCTCGTGTCTTTCCTCGGTGTTGCCGCATTAGGCTTCCTGCTGTCGCTATTCGCGAGCAGCTACGCGATGTTCTTCGGTGTTTCGCTTGTCATCTTCCTTGCGACATCGATTCTGCGTCCTGTTTTGAATACATTGATCTCCAAAATGGCTGACGGTGAAGTCGGCTTCGCAATGGGCATGAACAACGCCTATATGAGTATCGGCAATGTCGCCGGTCCACTGCTTGCGGGCATGTTGTATGACGTCAATATCATCTTCCCGTTCATCCTGGGTTTGATCATGCTGATAATCACCATCTTCATCACGCTGGCATGGCAGCGTTCACGCGCTGTCAAAACTGCAGATGTGTGAGATCTTAATAGAATAAATTGAAAGGAGAAAGAGCTTAGCCTCTTTCTCTTTTTTATTACGAAAACCCTTGACCCCTAAAGCTTTACGCATTGTATAAGTACTTGTATAATAAATATACAACTAACTTATAGAAATGTGGGTCATGCCATGTACAATATAAAAGCTGCTGCAAAGATCCTTGATATGCCTAAGGTGACGATCCGTTCATGGGAAACAAGGTATAATGCGATCACTCCAGCCCGCACAGAGTCTGGCCACCGCCTGTATTCTGACCAGAATCTGGAGGATTTGAAGTGGCTTAAAATCCAAGTTCAGGAGAACGGCATCAAAATCAGTGAAGCAGTGAAACAATTGCATGCTTCGCGCAAGAAGTTTGTGAAGACTGCCGCTGAACTGCCTCCTACCCCTGAAGCTTCCAATCAATATGATAAGCAAATCGAAGAACTTTATAATGCCGGCGCGGAAATGGATAGTGAACGATTCCAGTATTTATTGGATTTGAATTTCTCGATGTTCCATTACCGCACTGTGTTCTTTTCGATTTTGGCGCCGCTGATGGTGCGCATCGGGGAAGAATGGGAAAACGGCACGCTTACCGTGGCGCACGAACATATGCTGAGCCACATGGTACTGCAACGCTTCACTCAATTTTTCCGTATTTTCCCGACTTCCGACACCTTGCCGAAAACTTTGGCATTCTGTCCGAGCGGCGAACATCATCAGCTCGGCTTGCTCCTTTTCACTTTATTCCTCCGGGAACGGGGTTACCCAGTGGCCTACATCGGCCCCGATACGCCTCTTGAAGGCCTGCCGGAACTGGTTGGAAAACAGGATTTCAGATTGGCCTGCATGTCCATTGGCCATGAACGGCTTCTGCCTGTGGCCCACGAATATATAGACGCATTGACAGCCGTCAAACCCGAACTGCAATTTGTCATCGGCGGACGCGGTCTTGGACATCTTGAAAATACAGCAAACCAATACTATATCGGCACGACGTATGAAGACTGGGAGCAATGGCTTGAAGATGCGCAGACTTCCAGAAACTAAAACGGCCTTTTCAGACTGCCCGGTCTGAAAAGGTTTTTTATTTATTTGATATTTTTCCGTTTAGTCTTATGGTAAAATTTAGTTATCAGAATTTTCCGTATCAGGAAGGGGCTATTATGAAAAAAATCCTGAACATGAATGCCTTATATATAACCGCTGTCATTATTGCGGTCAGCGCATTTATGCTGCCGCGCGTGATTGAAGCCGTCAGCCTCCATATTCACGGCATTTCTCATATTGCCGAGCAGACTGAGGATTATTACCATATCACAGAACCCATCGAAGACGAATATTCCGTCGAACTCGATTTAACAGATCCGGAAAGCAATAAAGGAAAGGTCCTCTTTGATGACGGCGACAATACGGTATCCGTGCTGGAAGTCGTGCCGCGAGGCGAATCAGGCTTTGAAGTGATTTTCCGGTCGCGTGGATCTGAGCGCGCTGACGGGGCTGCGCTGATTTCAGGCGTAGAGCATGGATACACGGAAGACGGCTTTACGCATTCGCTTAAAGCGGAAGCTGTGGCGGCCTTCGACAACGGGGAGCCTGTCGAGTTGTCTTCCGCAAATTCCACCAGCCTCATCCACCGGGACGGAGACCAATTCAGTTTTTTAATGGATACACCTTCCGATTCTGAGGCTGCCAGTATCACTTTGAGCAATCTGCAGCTGAATTTATGGGGAGAGATTTGGTGGCATTAGGATTGCCCGGCCGTATATGAGCATAAAAAAAGACCTGCCCTTTTAGAGCAAGTCAAGGTCCTGATACGCGGACTGATAAGGTCCGTTGTCTGTCACTTCTGAATGGTAGAGTGCTTTCAAAGCGAAATTCTTTTCTAGATCCATATCCTTCATAAGTGTTTTCAGGCGCTTTTTCAGTTCCGGATTTTCACTGACAAGGGTTTCCATCTTCGATTTCGTGTATTTCATAATGCGGCCGCTCCTTTCTGTTGCTGTTGGTTTTATCCCGTATTAACGGTCAGTAAGACTCCCACCTTTCCGGGTGGGAGGCCGACTGACCGTAAAAACCCGATTGGATCAACTAACATTCATTGGGAAGCTCCCACTGAATGAATGAAGTTTCTCTTTATTGTATCACCTATAGCTCCATTTAATAAAAAAACGCACTTGCTTATCCGGCAAGTGCGTTTGTTTTTATTGGACTACATTACCCAATGACCTGGAAAATATAATTCGCGAGGAACAATGCGGCGATCACATAAAGCGCCGGTGTGACTTCGCGCCATTTGCCGAGACCGACCTTCAATAACGGATACATGATAAAGCCGATGGCGATGCCGTCAGCGATACTGTACGTAAACGGAATAAGGACGATGATCAGAAACGCCGGGATGCTCTCGCTCATATCTTTCATATCAAGGTCCTTGATGTTCTGCAGCATCAATGCGCCAATGATGATCAGGATCGGTGCAATCGCACTGTCCGGGATCAATTTGATGACGGGAATGAAAAATGCGGCGCCAAGAAACAGCAAGCCGGTCGTAATCGCCGTCAGACCTGTGCGTCCGCCAGCCGCCATGCCCGCTAAAGTTTCGACGCTGGCAACTGTCGGACTGGTCCCGAAAACCCCTGAAGCCATCGAGCCGATCGATGTCGCCTGGAATGCGCGCTTGTATTTCTCCGGACGTTCGATGAAATTGACCTGTCCGTGGACAAGGCCGATGTTCTCAAACACCAGGACCATTGTCAGCGAGAAAACCGCTACCCAGAATCCCATGGTCAGGAAACTGGTGAAACTTAAAGCACCAAATCCAGCAAATGCTTCTGAAGCGCTCATCGCCGGTTCATTCAGCCCACTAAGATCGATCATGCCAAATAAAAAGGCAATCACTGTCCCAGCCACTATCGTGATTAGGAAATTCCCCGGCACGTTGCGGATGAACAGGATGATGGCGATGACGAATGTCAAAGCTGTCGACAGCACCAGCGGGTCTGAAACCGATCCGAGTGCCAAAATCGCCCCTTCGCCATTGATGACGATTCCGCCTTTTTCAAGGCCCAGCAGCATCAGGAATAAACCAAGACCCACTGTTATCGCCTCTTTCAGCGAATGCGGCACGGCAGCGCTCAGCACTTTGGCAAAACGCGTAAACGCCACAGCGACAAAAATAGCGCCGGAAACGAACACGACCGCGAGCGCTTCCTGCCAGGTAAGGCCCATCGCCTGCACCAGCGTATACGAAAACAGCGCGTTGATGCCCATGCCCGGAATCAGCAGGATCGGAACATTGCCCCAGAATCCCATGACGAGCGCACCAAAAACAGATGCCCCGATCGTCGCGATGATGGCCGCTTCGATCGGCATGCCGGATTCCGACAGGATCAGCGAATTGACCGCGATAATATACACCACTGTGAAAAAGCCGATCAGCCCTGCCAGCAACTCGGTTTTAACCGATGTGCCATTTTCTTTAAGACCGAAAAAACGATCCATCCAATTATACATATTGAAAACCTTCTATTAAATTAGCCCTCTCCCTACCCGCTCTGCCTGAATAAATTCAGGTAAGCCAAGATAGAAGTGTAATCCAAAAACGCTGTTGCGTCAAGGGTTTGGGATTGGGGTTTGGATGGCACACGGGGTGTTGGCGAAGGCGAAATGTAATAGTCGAATTTCGGTTTCATCGCTTTTCGCGAAGGCGAAATGCGGGGTGATTGATGGTTTTGATCTAAGCGCATTTCGCGCCGCGAAATGCTATGCATTCAGTGGTTTGGGGTGGTTTTGAATTATATTTTTTTAGGAACGATTCATTCTTTCTGACAAATGCTATACTTCAATTAATAGTTGGAAAAGAGGTGTTATATGGAAAAAGAACCATTGGAATTACTCTGCACGGAAGATGCGCTCGGCTCCTTGCTTAGCCGCTTGCCGTCCACCCATTCACAGCGAAATTATCTCGAAGGGGAATTGTACCGGACTGTTGCCGGCATCAGCGGAGAAGACCGGATGCGGAAACGCTTCGTCGAATTTCTGCCGGATGAAGAATTTCATGTGCTGTGGGACGTCAGTTTGGCTATCGGTTCCTGGAAAACACAATTTGACGGCCTGCTTTTAACCGAGCGATGTGCCATCATCATCGATTCGAAGAACATCAGCGGCAGGATCCATTTTGACGAGCAGACCGGTGAATTCTATCGCTTGGACGACAGCGACGTGAAAAAAGTGATGGATGATCCCCGTATCCAGTTGAACAAGAATATCCGCTTCCTGGCGTCATGGTTCGGATTGAAAAAAATTAAACTGCCTGTCAGCGGACTTATCGTTTTCACGCCAAAAACCTGTGAATTTATTGCCAGACCCAAAAGTAAACACCTCTGTAAAGTCTATCAGATGCCTGAATATTTATTTCAAATCCTAAAGGCTTTCCCCCTTGAAGCCGAACCGCCGAAACTGCCGAAAATCAAAAAGCAGATCATCAGCGCCCATTCCCCTTATCTGAGAACCCCATTATGCGGTAAATATTATATCGAAGCGAGTGAAATCCGCCGCGGCATTCAATGTACAGAGTGCCAGAAGTACGGCATGAAACGAATAAAGAAAAGCTGGCAATGCCCCGGCTGCGGACACCGGGACCGGCAAGCGCATAAGTTTGCGCTGCGTGAATATTTTTCGCTGGTTGACACCCATATTACGAATCAGGCGTTTCGTGAGTGGTGTGGTGTGGAATCGAGTTCCGTCGCTAAGAGACTCTTGGCTCAATTTGATTTAGAAACTTCTGGAGAAAGTAAAGCTTGGAAATATAGTTTAAAAAAGAAGGAAAAGTGACACACTTTTCCTTTTTTTATGGAGATTTACGCGGAACGCCCGCAAACTTTTTTAATCGCCCGTATTTTTTTCTAATCGCCCGCATTTCCTTTTAATCGCCTGCAAAAATTTTTAATCGCCCGCAAAGTAAATTAATCGCCCGTATCCTAATTCCACCAACCTATCTCATCTCCTACCCACCCCAATAACCTAAAAAAAGAAGCTTTTCGCCGAGCGAAAAGCCTCCCATTTCCGCTTCCAGCGTCACCTAATGCAAAAAAGTCGTTTTCTGCCACCATTCCCCCATGAAATCCCACTCTTCCATCATCATTCCGCTCTTCATCGCATTTCGCCCAGCGAAATGAAAATCCATTCAACGGTTTTTGATCTGCCGCACGCTGAAATTCCCTCTCTCTCCTTCCTTTCCCGCACACAACCCCAAAAACCCTTGAACGGATGCTTTCCGCCACGGCGAAAAGCGAAAAACCGACAAACCCACTAACCCACTAACTTACGAAACCACAATTCCTACTATTCCTAACCCCAAATTCTCCCCACAAAAAAAACCACACGCAAATTGCGTGTGGCACCGTACTTTATTGATTAGAAGAACATACCAGCGATAGAGGCGCTCAGAAGTGAAGCGAGTGCTCCGGCTGCTACTGCCTTCATACCAAGTTTTGCGATTTGTGGACGACGGCTTGGCGCCATAGCACCAAGTCCCCCCAACAAAATTGCCAACGAGCTTAAGTTTGCGAATCCGCAAAGTGCAAAGCTGACAATAAGGACTGTTTTAGGCGAAAGGTCCGCCATTTCAGCAGTAAACGATACATAAGCGACAAACTCGTTCAGTACGAGTTTCTGGCCGATGAAGCTGCCTGCTTGAACAGCTTCTGCCCATGGCACACCGATTGCAAAAGCAAGCGGCGCGAAGATGAATCCAAGAATTTGCTGGATTGTCAGACCTTCAAATCCGACAATACCTCCGACAAAGCCAAGCAAACCGTTCAGCAAAGCGATAAGTGCGATGAACGCAAGAAGCATTGCTCCGACGTTCAATGCCAATTGCAAACCGTCAGACGCACCGCGTGCAGCGGCGTCAACTACGTTGGCTGATTCTTGGTCTTTTTCAAGCTTGAATTCTTTTTCTTCAATTTCCTCTTGTTCCGGAATCATGATTTTCGCCATGATCAAACCGGCCGGAGCCGCCATGAAACTTGCAGCAAGCAAATATTCAAGTGGAACGCCAAGAAGGGCGTAACCCGCAAGTGTAGAACCTGCGACCGAGGCAAGTCCGCCGGTCATAACCGCGAACAATTCGGATTTCGTCATTCCAGCAAGGAACGGACGGACAACAAGCGGTGCTTCTGTCTGGCCAACGAAAATATTCGCTGATGCGGAAATCGATTCCGCTTTACTTGTTCCAAGCAGTTTAGAGATTGCACCACCAAGGATGCGGATGATGAACTGCATGATGCCCAAATAATATAGGACTGAAATTAAAGAAGAGAAGAAGATGATGATTGTCAGCACTTGGAAAGCGAAGACAAAACCGAATCCTTCTGTGTCGGCTGCAGGACCGAATACGAAAGCGATCCCTTCACCCGCGTAACCGATTACATTATTGACTACTTCAGATAGTTTGAGTAGCGCTTGGCGGCCAAGTTCCCATTCAAGTACAATGAACGCGAAGCCGATTTGAATCGCCAGTCCACCTAAAATTGTCCGTGGCTTAATGGATTTTTTCCCGTCAGATAGAAGGAAGGCTAATCCCAGAACGACGAAAATGCCGAAGATGCCCCATAATATATTCACAACTTCACCTCATAAATAGTATTTTATCAGAAAATTAGGCTAATAAATGTCTAACTCATCCGTCGTCTGACATCTTACCAAAGCAAATCGAATAAGTAAATGTACATTGTGTTACAAAAATCGATTTCGATTATATTCCCAATCGGATGAAAATTCGCAATTGAATTGATATTTCCCGGGAAATGATTCCACTGCCGTCATCCCCGGTTTTATTCACCTTCAGTTGACGGCGCTGCTTTCTTAAGGAAAAAGGACAAGAAGACGCCGACGAGACTCAGCACTCCGGCTACGATAAAGGAGATATTCACTCCCCGGATAAGCCCTTGAACACCGTACTGTTCCGGGTCGAGCGCAGTGCTCGTCATGATTGTTACAAGCAAAGCGGTTCCGATTGAACCTGAAACCTGGCGCATCGTATTGCTCATAGCCGTGCCATGCGGAATCAGTCTTTCCGGCAGCTGGTTGAGTCCAGCGGTCGTTACCGGCATCATCACCATGGCGACGCCGAACATCCGAATGGCATGCATGATGGTTAAATAAGTAAACGAAGTTTCAGCGGTCAGTACGGTAAATTGAAATGTGCTGACCGTAACGATCAAGAGACCGATAATGGCCAGCCATTTGCCGCCGAACGCGTCGAAAATCCGGCCGGTGATCGGGTTCATGATTCCCATAATGATGGCACCCGGCAAAAGCATCAAGCCGGATTCGAGCGCCGTGAAGCCATGCATATCCTGCATATAGATCGGCAGAATTGTAGCACTTCCGATCATGGAAATAAAAACGATGACGCTCAGAATCGTTGATAAAGTGAAAATCTTGTACTTAAAAACCCGGAATTCGAGCAGCGGTTCTTTCAGACGGCCCTGCCGCTGTATGAAAAGGAACAGCGAAACCGCCCCAATGGCGATGGATAAAAGAACCGGCAAACTGCCCCAGCCGGTCGTGCCGGCACTTGAAAAGCCATAAAGGATACCGCCGAAACCGAATGTCGACAGGATAACCGAAGTGATATCCAGTTTCGGGAAAGTCTGTTTTGTGACATTCTTCAGGAAGAAATATGCAAAGATCAAATCGATCAAGGCAATCGGAATAACAATATAGAACAAGGCCCGCCACGGATATTGACCGACAATCCATCCCGATAACGTCGGTCCGATCGCCGGCGCGAAAGAAATGACAAGACCGAACAAGCCCATCGCCTGCCCTCTTTTCTCAATTGGGAAAATGACGAAGAAGATGGTTTGGGTAAGCGGCATCATGATGCCTGCTCCCGAAGCCTGTATGATTCGGCCGATCATCAAAATGGAGAATCCTGGCGCAAACGCCGCTACGATGGTTCCGATGGTGAACAGCCCCATCGCCGTCAGGAATAAAGCCCGGGTTGAAAATTTGCCGATTAAAAAAGCGGTTACCGGAATCATGACGCCGTTGACGAGCATGAAAACGGTAGTCAGCCATTGCGCCGTATTCGCGGTAATGCTCAAATCATCCATAATATGAGGCAATGCCGTGGCCAGCAAAGTCTGATTCAAGATAGCGACAAAAACGCCAGCCATCAGCACCGCAAGCAGCGGTCCTATTTTTATGTCTTTTTTATCGTGGACATCGTGCTTACTCGCCAATAGCTTCACCTCTTTTTATCAAAAATCCGCTTTTTTCAGGTTAATCCGCGTTCTATTATCCTAGTTACCCTTATCGCTTTCAACTAATCGGCATTCTAGAATTTAAAAACAGCACAGCCACTAACCGGCTGTGCTGCTGAAAGTTAGGCTTTCGCGTTTTCTTTACGGTGGCTGATGCGGTAGAACACCAAGTAAAGAGCTGGAATCATCACTAAAGTGAACAAGCTCGAGAATGCCAGTCCGGCGATGATTGTAACCGCAAGCGGTTCGAATAACGGATCGCCTGACAAAGCAACCGGAATCAACGCGACAATTGAAGTGATCGTTGTCAAAATGATCGGTTTGATGCGCGCGTAACCGGATTCCAGAATCGCTTCTTTAATGGAGAAATCGCCTGACAAACGGCGCGCTTCCACAAAGTCAATCAGCACAACCGCGTTCCGGACCACAATACCCGTCAAGGAGACAATCCCCATAACACCAAGGAAGCTTAGCGGTGTCTGTGTCAGGAACAAGCCGAGAATGGCGCCTGAAATTCCCAGATAAACTGCAATCAGTACCAGGAACGGCAAGCTGAACGATTTGAACTGGAAGGCAATGACCAGATAAACCAGCAATAACACGACTAGGAACAGAATGCCGATTTCAGCAAAGAATGCTTCCTGGTCAGAGTTTTCACCGCCTGTAGAAATTTCATACCCTTCCGTTAGGTCAGCCCTTTGAGCATCGACCACTTCCAGCATGGAAGCTTCGAAATCATCCGCACTGCCGAATGCGCGCAATGTAATCGCGCGTTCGCCATCTTCGTGCGGCACTTGTGCAATGGCTGTTGTTTCCTCTTCATCCAATAATTCATCCAGTGGAATCAGTTGCGGCGGACCTTGCTGGCCGCCTTGTCCGCTCGTTGCAGGCACGGCGAATTCCGAAAGGTCAATTTCTTCCCCTTCTTCAATCCCCGCCTGTTTCAAGACGACATTATAGAATTCATTGTCTTCATAGATTGAATAAAGCGGAATCCCCTGTGTCAAAAGCTGCAGCTGGTTCGTCACTGTGCTCAGCGCAATGCTGTTGCTTTCAAGGACGTCCGTGTTCGGCTGATATTCAATAGCCGGAACCGGATCTCCAAGGTTATCCGTAACAATATCCGCTCCATTATCAAGCATTTCTTCTTTTAATGCATCGCGCAAACTTTCAAGCTCCGCAATGTCTTCACCCATAACTGTTACTGTCACCGGTGCTCCGACTGGAGGTCCCTGGACAATCGTATCAAGGAAGATTTCAGCATCCGGATAACGCTCGCGCAATTCCGGCTCCCATTTATCGATGAAAGCGGAAGCGGAAGTATTGTCGCGATCTACGCGGATTGCTGCCTGCCCAGTATTGGAGCCTGTATTATCCATTGATGAAGCAAACAGATTCGGCAAGCCATCACCAGTGAAGATCGCTAATTCTTTAACATTTTCATCTTCTTCCACAAGTTCTTCGGTAACGTCCCTGATAAATGCGTCGGTTTCTTCAATCGGTGTACCTTCCGCTAAACGGACGTTCATCGTCACTTCTTCGCGGTCAGCTTCCGGGAAGAATTCGAACGGCGTGAACAATGCGAGCGACAATAAACCTGTCGCTATCAAGAGACCGCCAATTCCGACCCATAACGGACGTTTTAAAACGCCGCGCAATACTTTTTCCGAATAAAATACAGCCAGTTTTTCAAGCGGCTTCCCAAGGAATCCAGGTGTATCAGAAATTTTCTTCGCTTTGCGTTTTGTTTTCAAATATTGCATCATCGGCACCAATGTAATCGACAGCACAGTCGATGCGATGATTGTCGTAATCAGAATACTTGGCAGCGCCTTGATGAACGCGCCGTTTCCGCCTGACAGCAGCAATAACGGTGAAAATGTCACAACAATCGCCAAACTGGACGAGATGATGGACGGATAAACTTCACGGACGCCGTTGATTGCACCTGCACGCGGCGAATCGCCCAGTTTATAGCGCCGCTGGATATTATCGTTGACGACGATGCTGTCATCCACCAATATCCCGATGGCGATGATGAGGCCGATGACCGAAATCTGGTTCAAATCGACGCCCATATAAGGAATAGGAATCAACCCGATCAATACAGAGGCAAGCACCGTCAACGCAACGGCGAATGCGCCGAATAATGTAAGTCCCGCTGTTGTCGTAACCAGTACGGCCAACACAGCGATCAATAATGAAATATAGAGCCCGCTGAAGATTTCATTGACATTATCAGCCTGGGACTCGTATTTATCCGCCTCTACACCAGCAGGCAGGTTTTCGTTGAATTCTTCAATCACTTCTGTCACACGTTCATCAACAGACGGCACGTCCTGGCCAGTCTGGAGGAACACTGTATAGGAAATGGCTTCTGCGCCGTCATAAGTGACAATATCGGAAGTTTCCTGATCCACAGTTTCGATCGTCGCGACGTCACTTAACGGCACTGCCGCCTGGCCGACCTGCAATTGCTCCAGCTTTTCGATGCCTTCTTCCTGGCTGACCGTCAATACAAGACGCTCATTGCCATTATCATGCGTACCAAGCGACAGCGGCTGATTAGCCTGCTGCAGCGATTCAAGCACGGCAAATGGCTGAAGATTATTTTCTGCGAGCGCTTCGCTGTCCAGTTCAATCAGGATCTGCTGATCGTTGAGACCTTTGACCGTAGTGCCGGCAACGCCTGACACAGCTTCAACGTCTTCAGATAAATCGGCCAGCGCTTGCTTCATGCCATCCAGTTCCGCTCGGTCGCCGTAGAACATATATGACACCAGCGGGAAAGTCAGATCAAGTTTTTCGACGGATGTTTCCTGGGCCTGCTCCGGGAATTCGGCTGATGCGCTTTGCGCTTCCTGCTGAATCGAGTTGATCAGGGCATCCGGTTCTACACCGTCTTCGATTTCCAACGTAATAATGGAAGCAGAATTGGAAGAAATGGATTGAATGGAAGAAATGCCATCCACTTTCTGAATTTCACTTTCCAACGGTGTCGTGATTGAGCGCTCCACTTCCTCCGGTCCTGCTCCCGGCAGAATTGTCGACACCAGCACGAGGCCAGGCGGCGTTTCCGGAATTTCACGCTGGGGCAATGTCAGAAATGTATAGACGCCCACCAGCATAAAGATGAAAATCAGGAAAATAAACAATTTACTCCGCTCTAATATGTAATTCATCATATAACCTTCCTTCTGTTTTTGTATAAGTATTGTATAACTTCATCGTTCGGACTGTCCACTCCGGCTACTTGCAAAAGCTGTAAATTTTTCGAGGCGGTTATTTTCATTAACTATGTACATTAATCGTGTATACCCTCTTTATTTTAAATCAGCTGCTTTTTTCGATGAAATTGGTAAATTTGGAAATCTATTTACAAGTTTTCGATTCCATAATAAAAACCTGCCCAGCGTTGACCCTGGACAGGCTGCATAATTCAGATATTCTCGAAAAACAGGCGGATGACATCCGCACCGCCGATGAATGTTCCAAGGGAACTGCCGAGATTCGTCAAAACGACGACCAATAGGACACGCGTGACTTTATTGTCCCAGAAACCTTTGACTGTGAAAACGTCTTTGGACAGCGTTTCGAAATCACCGATATTCGGCTTTCGGATCGATGCCTGGGTCAGTCCCGAGAACCAGCCCGCCGCTACAAGCGGATTAAGCGAAGAAATCGGCGCGGCAACGAACGCCGTCAGAATGGCCAGTGGATGGCCGAATGCAATAGTGGCTCCAATTGCGGCCAATGTACCGTTCCACAGAATCCAGCTGATCGTCTGATCGATGCCGGCTGCAGGATTAGAGATAAAGGTGTAAGCGATAATTCCGATGATGATCAACGGAATTGCCCAGCCGATGATTTTCGGCCATTTGGATTTAGGCGGAACTTCCGAAAGTTTTTCAAGATCATGTTCGTTATGGATTTCTTTCGTGATTCCCGGTATATGCGCCGCACCGAGTACAGCAACGACTTTCTTGCCCGGCGCTTCTTTGATCTTCTGTGCGAGGTATTGATCGCGTTCATCGATCAACGGTGTCTTCAGACGCGGGAAGGCTTTGGTAAAATCGTCCATGACCGCGCTCAGCGTATCCTGGGATTTCATCTTCTCGAGGTCTTCTTCAGAAATTGTTTCTTTTGAGAAGATGCTGAAAAATACCGAAGACAGCAATTGAACTTTGCCCCATAGACCGATATTGCCCCAAATACGTGAAAACGTCACTTGGATATTGCGGTCGGCAAGCACCAGTTCAGCGCCAGTTTCTTTTGCCGATTCGATGCCTTGGATCATTTCCTGCCCCGGCTTGATACCGAATTGATCGGCCAAGCGGTTTTGGAAAGAAGAGATTGCCAGATTCATCAATAGGAGACTCGATTTCTTCTCTTTGATCACTTTGAAGATATCGGTTTCCTTCCATTTACTGTTTTCCGTGACCGATTGGTAGCGCTGCGCATCCAATTCGATGCAGATGGAATCCGGCTGCTCAGCGTCAACCACTTCTTTGACTTGTTCCGCGCTGCGTTTGGAAACATGGGCTGTGCCGATCAGGATCAATTCTTTATCGCCATATTGCAGGCGTGTGATATTTTCTTCTTGCATGGATTTACTTCCTTCATAGAATTTATTTCTTTTCATGAAATGCATGAAAAGACTGTCTATTCTATATAATGGATTACTGGGCGGAAAATATCAATCCTGCGCATCCGTTTTCCGTATGTTTCACAAAAGCTTCTTATAATCCGTCCGCGCTGAAGGTATCCCCTTCATCCAAGTTGCCTGCTTCAAAGCCTTTATAGAACCACTCTCGGCGCTGTTCACTCGTGCCGTGGGTGAAACTTTCCGGTACGACATAACCGCGCGATCGCATTTGGATGGTGTCGTCGCCGACTGCTGCTGCAGCCGTCAGCGCTTCTTCAAGATCGCCTTCTTCCAGATACCCCATCTCCTGGGCATGATGCGCCCAGACGCCAGATAAATAATCCGCTTGCAGTTCAAGGCGGACCTGTACTTTATTGTATTCTTCTTCGCTTAATTGATTGCGCAGCGGCTGCACTTCCTGCATCACACCGAGCAGATTCTGGACATGGTGTCCGACTTCGTGGGCGATGACATAAGCCATCGCAAAATCACCAGGTGCATTGAACTGACGCTGCAATTCACCGTAAAAATCCAAATCGATGTAGAGCTTGTAATCCGCCGGACAATAAAACGGTCCGACCGACGCGCCGGCAGTGCCGCAGGCAGACTGAACACTGTCAGTAAACAGGACCAATGTCGGCTCCTCGTATTGCATGCCTTCTTCAGCAAAGACTTCCGTCCATACTTCTTCGGTATCCGCGAGCACGACCGATACGAAATCAGCCAGTTCCTCTTCCTGTTCGGTCGCCTGGTAAGGTTCTCCTGAGCTGCTGCCGCCGGACCCATTTCCGCCCATGCCATCGAGCAGCACGCCCGGATCTCCTCCGAGAAACGTAACGATCAGGATCAGCACTATTCCGCCAAGCCCGCCGCCGACCGCCAGTCCTTTACCGCCCCCGCTGCCTCTTCTGTCTTCTACATTCGCACTGCCTCTCCGGCCTTTCCATTTCATAGGACCACACCCGTTTCTGTCTCATTTCAATTGCTTATACCCTTTTCATCAAATTGTTAAATCACCTGAGGGTTGTATCTATAAACTAAAAATTGCTCCGCAGGATCTTTATTGATTGCTGGCAGGTTGATTTCATCCAGCAATTCGAAAAGTGTATTGCGTTCCAGAAAATCCATGTATTCGCTGGAAGGATAGTAAAGAATGAGATCCATTTGCCGCGGAAAATCTTCCGCAGAACGTAAAATATTATCCACGACTTTCATAAATATTTTGACAGAAAACGGATTAAAGAAATAAAACACCGTGTCTTCCGGATGCACATCGTAATCCTGCGCCATCTTACAATGAAACCTGATGCTGTCATCGGCAAGCCGGTGCCTGCCGGCGCGGCTGTAATTTCTAAGATTCTCCTGGGCTTCTCCGCAAAAACTGGTGTTCAGTTCAATCCCAGTCGCGCGGCAGCCGAAACGGTCATGCGCATAAAAATTCAGCCGCCCTTTGCCGCAGCCGAAATCCACCAGGCCATCCTCGCTTTTTAAGGGATGGCGATTGAATAATTCCTTCAAATGCATATAGGGGGTTGGTTCGTAGCGGTTATGGTGGAGTGTAGCTTCGGATATCCACTGTGTGCCTTCGGTCGCGATATTCAAATACTGGTCGCCTTCATATTCCTGCATATCGTTCTCCCCGTTTCCGTTTGCCATAATTGCTATTCTTGCCTATCAATACCCGATTCCACTTGCAAATAACAGCGTATTTTGATAAAGTCGAGCTAATTCAATAGTTCTTGCTTCCTTTACAGCGAAGTGAGGATAGAGGCGCAATTACCATCAGTAAGCAGAACGAGGAGCACGGGCTCCCCCGACTTCTGCCGGAAGGGGTATTTGCCGAAGCGGCTGGAAGCCCCTGATTCCTGTTGCTGGTCCTGCATTTAAAAGATGTCGGACTGTCATGCGGAATTTTTCGCATGGAGGGCTATCTGACGCACAGCAACACATATGGATTGTGTTTGTGCAGCAGCAGCGGCCCTTCGCTGCTGCTTTTTTTATTGGCTCAGACAGAATGCCGCTGGATCTATTTTTAATAGCGAATGAAACTTTTAAAAAAATTGAAAAGGATGGGATACTATGAACTTCGGAAAAATCATCACGGCAATGGTCACCCCTTTTGACACAAACGGCGATATTGACTTTCCAGCCACAGAAAATCTGATCGAGCACCTGATCGCCAATGGTTCCGACGGACTCGTCGTTGCCGGCACTACCGGTGAATCGCCCACATTGACGGCAGCTGAAAAATTGGCGCTGTTTAAATTTACCGCTGAGAAAGTGAATGGCCGTATTCCCGTCATTGCCGGAACCGGTTCGAACGATACGCGTTCATCAATCACATTGACCAAGCAAGCAGAAGAATCGGGTGTCGACGGCATCATGCTGGTCACGCCTTATTACAATAAACCCGCGCAAGAAGGCTTGTTCCAGCATTTTAAAGCTATCGCTGAAGCAACCCGCCTGCCGATCATGCTTTATAACATCCCTGGCCGCAGCGCTGTCAATATGGCGCCGGAAACAATCATTCGCTTATCCGCTGTCGACAACATCGTCTCTGTCAAAGAAGCGAGCGGCAACCTTGACGCTGCGTCATTGATCATCGATGGCACCCCGGATGACTTCACTGTGTACAGCGGTGATGACGGTTTGACCCTTCCGTTGATGGCAATTGGCGCGGACGGCATTGTTTCGGTCGCTTCCCATATCATCGGCAATGAAATGCAGGAGATGGTAACAAGCTTTACGGCCGGCAACATTAAAGAAGCAGCCGCACAGCATCGCAGACTTCTGCCGATCATGAACGCCCTTTTCGCAGCGCCGAACCCTGTGCCGGTTAAAACCGCATTACAATTACTCGGTATCGAGACAGGCAAAGTGCGTTTGCCGATGATTCCGTTGAACGAAGAAGAAACTGCCACCTTACGTCAGCTTCTCGAAGCCGGCAATATTAAGGTGTCTGTATAAAACACAATAAAAAAACGCTGAAGTAATGCGCTTCAGCGTTTTTTTATGACTCTTATAGTTTTGTGAAATCAAGCTTCTCTAGCGTCTGCTTCAAGCTGCCGCCCGTTACGAGTGAACGTGTATCGACACCCAGTTGAGATAATGTGATGGCAATTTCGGAACGGATGCCTGTCAGAATCGCTTTAACACCTACCATATTGAGTGCCTGAACAATCTTGATGATTTGCTCAGCCACCATTGAATCGACTTTCACTACACCTGAAAGGTCGATAACCAATGTGGAAATCCGGAGTTTATTGGCCGCTGTCAATGTTTTTTCAAGGATGAACTGAGCACGGTCAATTTCAAGATCGCCGACCAGCGGCAAAATCGCTACTTTATCGGCAATTGGCACAACTGGGGCGGAAAGTTCGAAAAATTCCTTTCGCGCTGCAGTGAGTCTTTCCTGATATGCATCGATATAGGCGCTGCTGTAAGAATACATAGCGTGATCCAAAAGTGTATGGAAAAATTCCATCGCATCGAACAGAGTCTCCATAGGGATGTTTTGAAGTTTCCCTTCACTCCTGATCAATTTCGCCAAATGTTTACGGTATAACGAAGATTCAGCAAGAGCGGCGTCCAGCATCATATTCGCTTCAAGGAAATAGCGGCCGGTTGAAAATCCCCAGGAGTCAATGGCTTCGTAAACCTTCTTCTCATCACAGGAATTTATCAAAGAATTGCCAAGCAGTTCCACAAATCCGGCGCGGGCTTCGATGACTTGCTTGATGAATTGTTCATCCCGAATAAAATCATTTTTATCCGCATCTTTCATCACTTCTTCGTTAATCAGTTCTGCAATCAGGTATTTATCATCTATGACGCGCTGTCCCAAAACTTCATAATGTTTATCCATCAGTACCTCCATGAGCTAACATTCTATGTTATTTGAATTCATTATACCTGTAGAGTGAAGTCCCGTGTACTGCTTTCTGTATTAACTTTCAGAAGATTTTAAAGTAAAATATTGAAAGTTCAGGAAACGGATAGATATTCTGCAATTTTGCTGATGGTTTCTTCCGCATCGCTGACGTGCGGACTGTGGCCTTCAGCATCCATCAATTTGTACTCGCTGTTCTCAATCCGGCTATGTACATATTCACCGACTGATTCAGGTGCTACTGCATCATTACGGGTCTGCAAAATCAAAGTTGGCACTTTTACTTTTTCCAGGTCTTCACGGACGTCTGCCAGAAATGTGGCTTTCGCAAAATCACTCATAACTTCAGGATCGTTTGAGCAAAGCAGTTTTTCGAACTCTGCGGCAAGATTCGGACGGGAAGAATTCTGCATAACTATTGGAGACAGGAACTTAGCGAACTCATTATAATCGCCTTTGATCATCTGCAGCATGCCTTCAATATCCGCTCTTTCAAATCCCCCGTTATACCCGGGCTCATTCAAGAAGTGTGGAGACGGGCCGATCATCACCAGGTTCTTCATCAGTTCCGGACGTTCAACTGCCGCGAGAGCCCCGATCATACTGCTGACTGAATGGCCGATAAACACTATGTTTTCAAGTGATAAGGCATCGCATAATTCAAGAAGATCCTGTTTATAGCCATGCAATGTCTGGTATCTTTCTTTATCATAGGCCGATTTGTCACTCTTACCGGAACCGACATAGTCGAAAAGTACAACTCTATATTTCGTTTCGAATGCTGGCGCAATTTTATCCCATACGTATTGGTCACAGCCGAAGCCATGTGCAAACACCAGAACTTTCTGGCCCTGCCCCCCAATTTTAACGTTGTTTCTTCTAATCAATTGGGCAGCGGCTTCTTTCGTTTCAGCCATTTACGTCATCCCCCTTGCAATAAAATCACGATTTTTTATATTCAATGCTCTTTTCATACTAACAAACTTAAGACCAATCTCCTAAAATAAGAGCTTAATAATTATACAAAACAATAAAAAAACCTTGCCGCAAAGGCAAGGTCCACCATTCAAGAAGAAACCGTCACTCGATTCCGTCCAGCATTTTTTGAATTGTATAAAGCCGTATCCGCTTCGTTCAATAAATCGGAAAAAGTATTGCAGCCGGAATTGCCGGCGACACCGATGCTGACGGTAATCGGCTGATAGGACCAGTCCTTCATTTCGACGTTATGCCGTATTTTTTCCGCAACTTTTTCTGCCTCCGCTAAATCCATTTCCGGTAGCACAGCAACAAATTCTTCTCCGCCAAGACGTGCAGCAAAACCTGCCGTCCCAATGGTACTGGCCAGTACATCCGCCAATTCCTTCAAAACTACATCCCCTGCATGATGCCCGAAACGATCATTTACCCTTTTAAAGTAATCGATATCAATCATCAATAATGCAAGGCCGCTTTCTTCAATAATGTCAGGCAGGAACTCTTCCAGATAGCGGCGATTTTTCAAGCCAGTCAGCACATCCGTAATAGTCAATTCCTTCAGGCGTCCGTTCATCACATTCAATTCTTCGCGTTTGCATTCCACTTCATCCAGCAAAAATTGAAGCTGGCTGTTCGCTTCAGCTGTCGCCCGGCTTATCTGTTCCGCTTCCCGCCTGGCGTTCAATAATTCATTTTCATATTCATTTCTGATCGGTACTTGCATGAAGGCACATTCAAGGAAGTCGTTTCTTTTCTTTGTGTTCATCAACACCGGTATCGGGCCATCAGGGCCTTTCAACCTCAAAAACATTTCGCTGACGGCCCCGTGCGTGATGATTGCTGGAATGAAATACGTTTGAAAGTAGACTCTCGAAGCAATGGTCAGTAAATCATGCATATGAGTGGGAACAGCTTCCAAATGTGCCATTTCAATCATTGTCCGGTTCATCTCAATTATTTTCAATTCCTGGTCCATGACCAGATAGCCCACTGGGGCAAAATCCAATTGTTCCTCCATCAACTCAACTCCTAACCAGCCAAATACGCTTTGATGACTGCGGCCGTCTCTCCGGCATCGCTGATGTGGGGGTTATGGCCCAATGCTTTCATGACGAGCAGCCGGCTCCCCTCGATATGGTCGTGCACATACTGCCCTACCTCGAGTGGCGCTATGGCATCGAATTGGGTTTGTAAGATTAAAGTCGGCACCCGCAACTTGCCGAGTTCCGAACGCATATCTGAAGTGAAGGTCACTTCCGCAAACTGACGGGCGATTTTCGGATCATTCGAACAAAGCAATTGCTCAAAGTTTTCCGCGAGCTCCGGACGATCCTCGTTGCTCATGACAACCGGCGCTAAATATTTTGCCCATTCTTTGTAGTTCACTTCCATCATGTCCAACAGCTCATTTATATCCGTTTTGTCGAATCCGCCCTTATACCCGGGCTCATTCATGTAATATGGAGACGGCCCGATCATCACCAGCCGGCTGAACAATTCCGGACGTTCAATCGAAGCAAGCATCCCGATCATGCTGCTGACTGAATGGCCGACGAAGATGAAATTATCGTCTTCAAGTGAATCACAGATTTCCAGCAAATCCTGCTTGTATCCGTATAAGCTGCTGTAGCGTTCTTCCGAGTATGCTGTTTTATCACTTTGACCAGAGCCAACGTAATCGTATGTAATCACTTTATAATCATCTTTGAATTCATCAATGACTTCTTTCCACACCAATTGGTCACAGCCGAAACCGTGGCCAAAGATAATTGCTGTTTCCCCTTGCCCCGTAATTCTCACATTATTTCTTTTTGCAACATCCACCATGCCAGTCCACCCATTCCCTTTTGCTTCGCTTTTACTTTATAAAACTTCCAATGGGACTATCATATCAAAGAAGCCGTCCAATCCATATGGACAAATTGTATATATGTAAATGTATAACAATAAACGTGACATTAGACCCTCCCGGCAATTAACCAAGTCATTACTGAAAGAATTTTTTGCTTTTCAGGAGCTTCGCCAATGAAAAAGCCTTTCTCCTTTTAACGGAAAAAGACTTGATTGCTCTTATGAAAAAATGACAGAAGCGACAAACAGTAAGCCCAATACAAAAATGGTTAACAGCGGAATCAGAATGATGATAGCACCTTTCCATGCTGACAAGCCGTGTGCTTCCCCAACCGCTTTGCTTTGCACCACAAACGTCCAAATCGATATGACGAATAAAATGGCAGACAGTATGCCATTCAACACAAGGTCGCTTCCGGTATAGCCATCCATCGACTCTGTAAAATAACTTGTCGGCCATATGAAAATCCACAGCAATAAAACAGGGATCAGCCAAATTTGAGGGATTTGACCTGCAAGCAGAGCTCGGAACAATTCGTCGTAAGTACCTGTTCCTTTAAAAATTTTGCCGATCCATAAAGCAATGATCGCCCCGATCATATTGCCGATCGCTGCAATAAGCGGACTGAGTATCAAACTACCCAATACCAATGACCAAATTCCGAAGCTCTCATCGAAATCCGTATCCATCGCGCCAATTAGTATGGAGACGTAACCTGTCAGTACCAGCAGCAGAAAAATAAGACGGGAGTTCTGTTCTTCGATAACCTGGCGAACGGTCTGGCGCGGTTTTGTCCAGATTGCTGTAAATGGGTTCAATCGTGTGTCAGGTGTTTCTTTGGATAGATTCATAAATGGACACCTGAGATGAAGTTGTTTATTATCTCTTTCTCTCTGATCATGTAATTGTATCCCCCTTATTTTCCCATTATTTAGAATCTACTTTTAAATGTCAATAGTTTCTGAAAATAATCCATTTTTTACTAAGTTGATTTTGCGAACCGACTGTTTTCAAAGGGTTTATTTGGCATAGAAAAACCGGCCATTGACTGGCCGGCTCGTGACTTCCTTCTATATATTATTGTTTACGTGCTCTGAACGCCATAGTTGTCGTCAATGCCGCAAGCATCAAGCCAGCGAAGATCCATAGGTAAGGAATCGTTCCTGCACCTTCAGCTCCGCCAAGACCAGTGGCAGGCATTTTTTCAGGCATTTCAGCGCCGCCGAATTGTTCAGGGAACTGATCCGTGATGGCTGCTGACAATCCAGCTGCCGGCATAGTCATGTGCGCATAAGCTTCGCGCATTGAAGCGTAAGCTGCGTCGTAGTCACCAGCTACATAAGAATCGAATGAAGCAAGCAATTGGCTGACGTGTGCAGTCAAACCTTCTTCCAAAGCATCAGCCGGAACGCGTCCTTCTGTTGCTGCATCAAGCAATGCTGCCTGTTCGACGATATACCCGTCAAGATCAGCTTTCGCCTGTTCCTGAGCTTCAGCATCTCCAGCTCCAGTCGCTTTCACGTAATCAACGAAGTAGCCGATATGCGAGCCCCAGATTTCAGCGAATTGCGCTCCCGCTTCTTCACCGTATACTGATGCTACTGCTGCCGAAAGGTCATCTGCGTTGGCCATCAATGCACCAGCTGCCTGATCGAAACTAGCCGCTCCGTCAGCGCCGTCCTGCATCGCCATTACCGCAAGACCTGCGTGCTCAGTGAATGTGTAATTCAATGTTGCGCGCAAATCGATTGCTGGAGTATCAGGGTTTGTCCCATCAACCAATTCCGGGAATTGATCAGCGATTGCGATTGATAATGTTTCAGCGAACATGCTCATGTGATGGATCGCCTCACGCTCTAAAGTGTAAGCAGTTTCGAAGTCTTCTGTAGCATATGCGTCAAATGCCTTGATCAGCTGATCAACGTGCATGTCCAAGCCTTCTTGAACTGCTGCTGCCGGTAAACGTCCTTCAGTTGCTGTATCAAAGAATTCAGACTGTTTTTTCTTATACTCTTCAAGTTGAGCCAAAGCTTCATCTTTTGCCGCTTGGTCGCCTTCACCAGTCGCTACTACGTAATCAACAAAGTAACCGATATGCGAGTTCCAGATTTCCTGGAATGCCGCGCCGCCTTCTTCACCATATATAGAAGCTACTGCCGCTGTCAGGTCATCCGAGTTTGCAAGTAATGCAGCTGAAGCCTGATCGAAATCGGCTGCGCCGTCAGCGCCTTTTCTCATTGCTTCGACTGCCAGGAAAGCATGTTCCGTAAGAACAGTATCCAATTGGATGCGAAGTTCAGCCGCTGCTGTATCCGTCGCTACATCTGTTTGCGCCGATTCGTTAGTTCCGCTCGAATGTGATCCGTGGCTGTCGGCAAGTGCCGCCGTTGGTACCAACATTGCCAAGCTAAGTGGAAGTGCTACTAAAAGTTTGTTCATTTTCATTATGAATCTCTCCTTTTTCCTGTTTTATTTTTTCGTTCTGACTGTATAACGCAGGCGGGTCTTTTTTAGATCACATTTTTTTAAATAAAATCTGAAAAAGGTTTTTTCCTGAATGGAATCGTGCAGATTTAAGCTTGGAGAGATCGGGACGAAGGGGTTACGGGCGGTTAGCGGGATTTGCGGGCGATTAATTTAATTTGCGGGCGGTTAGAAAATTTTGCGGGCGATTATTCTTTTTTTCGGGCGTTCAGCGCAATCCACTCGATTTGCAGTTACAAAATTGTCCCTGCCCCATTTTCGCCCAAAGAAAAACAGCCTTTCTACTATAAGAAAGGCTGTTACATAAAAACTATTTAATGTGTCGGTAACTTAGCTTTATCACTCTTAAATATCGCCAGCTGGTCAATCAGCTTCTGGCTGCCTGTATCGAGGCCGACAACATCGACTTGATTGCCGTTCTCCCTGAACTTCAGGACGACACGGTCAACGGCGCCGACGCCGGAATCATCCCAGATATGAGCATCTGTGAAATCAACGACCACTCTTTCGTCTTTAATGTCATAGTCGAATTTCTCAAGGAAATCTTCGACAGAAGCAAAGAACAATTGGCCTTCCACCTGATAATGCGTAGCATCAAGCAATCGCTTCTGCACTTTGATCTTCGAAATCTTGGCTACGAAGAAAATAGCACTCAACAATACGCCGGCCAGCACACCCATCGATAAATCATGCGTGTAAACGACGATAGCGACCGTCGCCACCATTACAATTGCGTCCGCTTTCGGCGCTTTTCTCAAATAAGAGAAAGACTTCCAGTCGAATGTTCCGATCGATACCATAATCATGATGCCGACAAGCACCGGCATCGGAATCTGAATGACAACATCACCCAAAACAATGATCAGGAACATCAGCAAGGCACCGGCGACAAGAGCCGACAACCGGCCTCTGCCTCCGGACTTCACATTGATGATTGACTGGCCGATCATCGCACAGCCGGCCATTCCGCCAAAGAACCCGGTAACGAAGTTGGCGATACCTTGCCCGCGCGCTTCTTTATTTTTATTGCTTCCCGTATCTGTCATGTCATCGACAATGTTGGCCGTCAATAAGGTTTCGAGCAGCCCGACAACCGCCAAGGCCAAGGAATAGGGCAGGATAATCATTAAAGTTTCCAGATTAAAAGGCACATCCGGCAATAAAAACGCTGGCAACGTCTGGCTGATTGTTCCCAAGTCGCCCACAGTACGCATCTCGAAACCTGAATAGATGGCGACAGCTGTAAGCAGGACAAGTGCAATCAGCGGAGCCGGTATGGCTTTGAAGAATCTCGGTACAATATATACAATTGCCAAGGTAATGGCGACAAATACATAAGTGATGGTGTTGATGCCAAGGAAATGCGGCACTTGCGCCATGAAAATTAAGATGGCGAGCGCATTGACGAAGCCGATCATAACGGCACGCGGGATGAACTTCATAACTTTGGCGACTTTGAACACCCCGAACAAAATTTGGATGACCCCTGTCAGAATGGTCGCTGCGAGTAAATATTCCAAGCCGTGATCACGGACCAACGGCACCATCAATAACGCCATGGCGCCGGTCGCGGCTGAAATCATGCCGGGCCGTCCGCCGACAAATGCAATAATAACGGCAATACTGAATGATGCATACAAGCCAACCATCGGATCGACGCCTGCAATGATTGAAAAGGCGATGGCCTCAGGAATTAATGCAAGGGCGACGACAGTTCCTGCCAGAATGTCGCCGCGTATATTTCCGAACCATTCCTTTTTTAAAGTTTCCCCCACGATATCTTTCTCCTCTTGTTGTATAGTTTTAAGTCCTACCCCAGATTTCGGAGCCACGATTTCACAATGAGAATAGTGTATCACCAGCAATCCGAAAATGGAACCTTTTTGGTCCTTTTTTAAAAAAATAATATGTTATAATAGAAGCAATATGTTAGACGAGGAGTTTTAACCGTGCAGATTGGCTATGCGAGACCCATAGAAGGGGATATAAATTGCGACAAGCAAAAAGAGCTGTTTACTGACTTGAACTGTGATGAAACCTTCATTGAAAGCCATTCTTCCCCCAAGAAAAGAGAAGAGCTGAAAAGCGTGCTGGCACACCTTGCAACAGGAGACCGGCTGATTGTAAAAAGCTTGCATGTCCTGGCGGATTCAACGCGGCATCTGGTGGAATTGCTGGATGCGCTGGAGCAAAAGGGCTGCACCTTGTATTCGCACCGTGAACAGATTGATACAGCACCGGATAAACTGTTTACTTTCCAAAAAATTGTCCAGTGCCTTGCGGATTTTCAAAGTGATTCTATCAGTGCCAAAACAAAAGCCGGTCTTACGGTCGCCAAGGAGAAAGGCATGCACGCCGGACGTCCCAGAAAACCCGATGCCAATGTCAAAAAAGCGATTAAAATGTACGAAAGCAAAAAGTACAATTTGGCAGAGATCAAAGAACAAACGGGCATCAGTAAATCCACTTTATACCGCTATCTGGAAAACTAGAACGTCCCGACATGAAGAAAAGAGCGCCTCGGCGCTCTTTTTTTCGTTTTCTTTTATTTCACAATCAGCACAGGGCAGTTTGCTCGTTTAACTACTTTGTGGCTGACGCTGCCGAGCACCATTTCCTGCAGCGAATTCAAGCCGCGGCTGCCGATGACGAGAATGTCGAAGCTTTCCGAATTGGCATATTCCACGATAGCCGGTCCAGGAGTGCCATGCAGAATTTTTACACGGTGTTTGACATTGCCTGCGGTAATCGCTTCTTCCACCGGCTGCAATTTTTTTCTCCGCTGTAAATCCAATTCCGCTGAACTTCCACTATGCAGCACATCGTTTTTTGCATCGTCATGGTCTGCTACATAAACGATAGTAATTTGTGATTCTGCATTATTTCCCGCAATAGTGATTGCCTCTTTGGCGGCGCGAAGGGAATGGTCCGAACCGTCCACTGCCAATAATATTTTCCCGTACATCTGCCAACACCCCTTTTACCTATTAAAAGACTGGCTATAAACCCTTGTCACACTGCTTCGCCAGTTGATTTCCTAATGTCAACAGTGTACCATCAAACTTCCCAAAATTTAACCTTTATAGGAAAAATAAATTATGTGTTATGATGTAGGAAAATAACCCGAAGCAGGAGATTCTACGTTAAATCGATATGGAGGGATCGATATGTACGACAGTGGATTAGTCTTGGAAGGCGGCGGCATGAGAGGGATTTACACAGCCGGCGTACTGGAATATTTCATGGAAAAAGATCGTTATTTTCCTTATGTCATCGGCGTATCGGCCGGCGCCTGCAATGCGGCTTCGTACATCTCCAGACAGCGCGGAAGAAACAAATCGGTGATGATTGATTATGTCCGGCATCCCGATTATATTTCGCTGCGCAATCTTATGCAAAAAAGGGAATTGTTCGGCATGGATCTGATTTTTAATCAGATCCCAAACAAACTGGTTCCGTTTGATTTCCCGGCATTCCACAAGGCTAAAGAACGGTTTGTCATCGGCACGACCGATTGCGTGACAGGCGAACCGGTTTATTTCGAAAAAAATGAAAGCCCGGGTGACATCCTGTCGATTATCCGCGCTTCCAGCTCCCTCCCTTTTATGGCAAAAGCCGTTACGTATAAAGGCCATCAGCTGATGGACGGCGGGGTAGCAGATCCGATACCTTTTAAGAAGGCGCTGGCGGACGGCGTTGAAAAGCCGGTGATCGTCCTGACGAAAAGCAAAGGTTACCGCAGGAAGCCATCACGCTTTAGAAAGACGGGCCGTTATTTTTACAAAGAGTATATGGGGCTGACCCATGCACTCGAAATACGGTGGAAACTTTATAACGATCAATTGGAAGAAATCGAACGGCTTGAACGGGAAGGAAGAGTGTTCGTCATCCGTCCATCCCGAGAGATTAAAGTAAAACGGGCTGAACGTGATCCCGAGAAACTTGACCTGCTTTATCGGCAGGGCTATTCAGACGCCCAGCATGCTTTTGAAGCGATGGAAAACTGGCTGCAGGCGAAAGCTGTGGAAACCAGTTAACTCTATTAGTCTAACTTAACGTAAGAGTGGCAAAAACCCCGGTCAGCCTCCTGTTTTACAGAGGTATGCCCGGGGTTCTTTTTTATTCTGTTGCCGCAATATCAACAAGACTCTGTATGATGTCATCCATTTCTTCTTCGCGCACGGTACGGAAGTCGATGCACACTTTGTCGTCCTGGATTCTCGCAATGACAGGCGGGCGACTTCCTCTTAGACGCGCCGACAATTGCTGTGCGGGAATCGTTTTATGGCGGATGGCCGTCAAGTACGTCGGAATTTGGACTTCAGGCATCGTGCCTCCTCCAATTTGTGAGACGCCATCCAGTAAGTCCAGCCGGTAATCGCCTATGCGCGATTCCATTGCTGAGATAAAATTCTCTGCCTGCTGCTTAATGTCATTGGCAGAACGCATGATATCCCGCACGGTCGGAATTTCCATCACGGCATCGCCGCCGGCCACATAGGCTTTCAGCGTTTCTTCCAATGCGGCAAATGTCATCTTGTCGACACGCAGCACGCGAGCCAGCTGATGTTTTTTCAATTTGTTTATTAGTTCTTTATTGCCTGCAATGATGCCAGCTTGCGGACCGCCAAGCAATTTGTCGCCGCTGAAGCTGACGATATCCACGCCTGCCGCAATCACATCCCCCACATGCGGTTCGCTGCCGATGCCGTGCTTCTTGAAATTGTAGAGCGCGCCGCTCCCGAGGTCTTCATAAAAAATCACACCGTCATGGCGGCTTTTCAATGCCGCCATCTCTTCGGTTTCAACTGTTGCCGTGAAGCCCGACATGACGAAATTGCTGGTATGGACTTTCATGATCATCGCCGTTTCCTCGTTGACCGCGTTTTCATAATCGAATAAATGCGTCTTATTGGTCGTACCGACTTCACGGAGATGCGCGCCGCTTTCTTCCATTATGGAAGAAACCCGGAACGATCCGCCGATTTCAACAAGCTGACCGCGGGACACGATAACTTCTTTATGTTTTGCCAACGCGCTTAATATCAAAAACACTGCCGCAGCGTTATTGTTCACGACCATGGCTGCTTCTGCTCCTGTCGCCTGTTGGATTAGGTCTTCCAGAATGTCATGGCGCGAACCGCGCTTTCCTTCAGCGATGCGGTATTCCAGATTAGAGTAGTCACGCGCTGCCCGTGTGACATGTTCAACTGCCTTGCTGCTCAAACGCGAACGTCCGAGATTGGTATGCAGCACTGTGCCGGTTCCGTTGATGACCCGCATAAGCCGGTCTTCATTCCATTCTTCTGCTTTTTTCTCCGCATTGCTGAAAATCAGCTCCCTGAAATTTTCCTCAGAAGGCGATACAGCCGATTCTCCGTTCAGGAGACCTGCGCGAAGCACACTCAATTCCTGCTGGAGGAACTTCGTGCCCTGGTCGGCAGTCAGCTGAAAGGAATGTAAAAAATCTTCAAAACGCCTGTCTTTCTGCAATTCATGGACGGGCGGTAACTGGCGCAAATATTGCTTCATCGCAAATCCTCCATCTGCCTTGTTGGTAAGCTATTTTTCAAGTTTCCGAATGATTTTACTGATCTCCGGATATTGCCTCGTTTCCAATTTCGAGTGGATCTTTGTTCCATCCACAGTTATTTCAAATGCTCCCCCGGAACTCGGGACCAGTTCGAGCGCTGTTATTTCGTTCCGGAAATGGCTAAATAATTGTTCCGCAAAACTTGCGGCTTTGGGTGCGTAATTTCATTGCATGCAAAATTCGATTACGATTTTCATTGCCATCACACTCCCTCCGTCATTATTTGCCGGTCCAGCGGCGCTGATCTTCTTCGCGCTCGGTGATTTCCAGCGAATCAAGCAGCTCCAAAAACGGTATCAGGTATTTTCTTGATAAATCCAGTGACTCTTTCGCTTCCTTCAAGCCGAATGCCGCCGCCGTGTCCTGCTTGAGTTTCATTACCGCCCGGTCAATGGCATTTCGGTGGACCATCGCATCATCCTGCAGCCGGTAAACCTGTTTTGTTTCCAATAAATACTGCGTCAAATCTGAAATCTCATCCTTCGGCAATGGCGTGCCTTCAAAATACTGCTCCCATTTATTCACTTGGATGCCGTCCTTTTCAAGCGCCGAAATGATTCCTTCCATACGCACCTTCCATTGTTTCGGCAAATGCGGTTCGAATGTGCCGAGCGCGATAAATTGTCCGGTCTTCTTCACGTCTCCTTGATCAGCCAAAGCATTCAGGCTGTATTCAATGAAAGGCTTCGGATAGCCTGCGCTAAGCAACTGGCTCAATTCCGCCTTACTCATACCCTGCCTCATCGGATAGTCTGTATGATAAGTTTCAACACGCGCACCGATTTCCCCTTTGATCTTCGAGAAAGTTTTGGCCAGGCTGAGTTTCTGCGAACCCACTTTCAGCAAGCCGCCATTCTCCAACCCCTTGGCAATCGTTTCTTTCAGAACCGGTTCATCCAGTGAAGTTTGTTGAATCAGCTGTTGCAGATCCAACAGAATGTTTTTCGATAACGCTTCTTCAACGAGATCTTCCGGTGTTCCCTGCATCACATTTTGCAGCATTTCAATCGTTTCCGGACCGAAGCGGTATTTGCCGCCTTTTGGCTGGATCACCCATCCGCCGCCCAGTGTTTCTACCGGCGTTGGCCGCCGCAGGATAAAGCGGTCGCCGCGCCGGACGACGATTTCTTCATCGAGCCGAATCTGGCACAGCACTTCTTCTTCAGTCTGCTCCAACTCATTGCGGTCAAAAAAGACGATTTTCCCCATCACTTCCGAGGTTCCCACATGCACTTTCACCGGAGCCCGCTGCTTGAGCGGCGTGAATGTGCCACCGGTGAGATTCAATGCCACATCAATCGTGTCCGTCACGAGAAAATGGTCGGATGCTACGAGCACATCGCCGCGAAATACATCCGTCTTTTCGATGCCCCCAAGATTGATCGCCGTCCGCTGCCCAGCACGCGCTTCTTCCCGCTCTTCGTGATGAACTTGAATCTGGCGCGCTTTCACTTTCAACCCTTTCGGCAATAAAGTCAGCTGCGCCCCTTTTTGTACTGCCCCTTCATAAATCGTTCCGCGCACAACCGTACCTCGTCCCTGGACCGTAAACACTTGATCAATCGGCAAACGGAATGAACCATAAGCGTCGCGGAATTTCACCTCCTGCAGGCTATTGATGATCGTTGACTGCAATTCATCGATGCCCGTCCCCGACAAACTGTCGACCAGCATATACGGCGCTCCCTCAAAAATCGTACCTTCGAGTTGTTCCTGAATATCTTCCTGAACGAGCTCCAGCATGATTTCATCAACGCGGTCGATTTTCGTGATGGCCACAATGCACTGTTCGACACCCAGAAACTGAAGAATTTCCAGATGTTCCTCAGTTTGCGGCATGACACCTTCATCTGCCGCAATAACAAGAACCACCAGATCGATTCCAGCCACGCCGGCAATCATCTGGCGGATAAAACGTTCGTGCCCCGGCACATCGATGATGGATAATTGCGTGCCGTCTTCCGTCTGGAACGGCGCGTATCCCGGTTCAATGGAAATGCCACGCTCTTTCTCTTCCTTCAAGCGGTCCGTATCCACATTCGTCAGCGCTTTCGTCAGCGCCGTTTTGCCGTGATCGATATGCCCGGCCATGCCGATCGTGTAATAAGTCTTCTCCATAATGCTCACCGTCTTCTCTGTTTGGTCGTATCTTAACTTTAAGCTTCCGCTGGGTGTGTTTCAAGCGCAGCGTTCCAATCTCATTTCTTGCGGATCTGTGATTTTCACTATACAATTAAAATCGCTTACTGATTACGGGGTTGGATGAGTGACTGGTGTCTTCCTGGGTCTTCAAAACCCTGAGGGACCTGCGTGCCAGGTCCGGTGGGTTCGATTCCCACACGATCCCGCCAATACATAGAAGAAAAGCGGAAACGGCCGCTCAGCTCCGACAAGCGTAAGACGATTTGGCGAAATGGCGTCTTTTCAGTCATGCAGTCTCGAAAAGCGGAAGTGCCTGTTCAGCTCTGACAGGTATAAGACGAATCAGCGTAGTGGCGTCTTTTGCCACGTAGCTGATTTGACTTATATCCCGAAGAGCTAGGCACTGGAGACTAGACACGGAGTGGCTTACGACTCGAGGAGTTGGCCGTTGGAGTCTGGACATAGAAAAGCGACGGCACCCGTTAAGCTCTGAAAGGCATAAGACAAAACAGCAGAGTGGCCTTGGCCACGGCAGCTGGATTGGCTTATGACCCGAGAAGCTGGGTCGCCGGAGTCTGGACATAGAAAAGCGACGGCACCCGTTCAGCTCCGAAAGGCATAAGACGGAACAGCGTCGCGGTCTTGACCGCAGAGCTGGACCGGCTTATGACCCGAGGGGCTGGGTCGCCGGAGTCTGGACATAGAACCATTCAAATTCAGGTAAATTAAAAATTAGTAAGTAAAACTTTTAATTTGTAACAAAAGCCGCCAATTCGGCGGCTTTTTCTATAACACAAGAGACTGGCGAAAGTTTGCGTGCGATTAAAATGATTTGCGTGCGATTAAAGTCTGCTTGCGTGCGATTAATTTCATTTGCGTGCGATTAACCTCCTCTTGCGTGCGTTCCGCTAAAACCGCTAAGGTTTTATTGAAATAAAAATCAGCAAGTGGTTAAAGATGACAAATTACACTAGTTTCAGGATAATTAGATGGAGACATTTTATATCCAGCTGGTTCTTCACGCCAAACACAAAAAGGATTGAATGATCGATGAAAATAGTATTGGCCGCGCCAAATTATCCACAGCCGCGGGGCAACACCGTGACTGTGCGAAGAATTGCAGCGAATTTGGAGAAGATTGGTGTTCGGACTGAAATTGTTTCAATTACAGGAGAAAACCGCGCCAGCACTTTGCCGGATGCCGACCTGGTGCACGGCTTCCACGCCTATTATTTCCATCAGTTCCTGCAGCAGCTCGGACAAAAACCGGAGCGCTATATCATTACGATGACCGGCACCGATTTGAATGCGGATCTCTTTAATCCCGAAAAACGCCCAGCAGTTCTCAGCACGCTGGAAGGCGCAGAGGCGATTCACGTTTTTGATGAAGCTGCGAAAACCACAGTGCTGAAGGAAGCCCCGCATTTGGAAGGAAAAGTCTTCGCGATTGCGCAGGGCACCAGCGAATTTTTACAGGCGAACCCTTCACACCTAAAAAAAGAAGAAGATACTTTTTTATTCGTATTGCCGGCTGGTATCCGGAAAGTGAAGAATATCCCGTTTGCCGTCCATGCCTTCCGCGAACTTCATGAAGACCATCCGAACATTCGCCTGTGGCTGGCGGGACCGGTTCTCGAACAGACGGAAGCGGACATCGTCCTTGCTCTGGCGGAAGAGCATGCCGACTGGCTGACGTATATCGGCGAAATTCCTCACGCTGAAATGGGTGCTGTTTTCGAAAACGCGGATGTTGTGCTGAATACTTCCCATTCGGAAGGGCAGCCCGCCGCAATTTTGGAAGCGATGGGCTATGGCAAGCCGGTGCTGGTTTCCAATGTTCCCGGCAATAAAGGCATGGTTGAAAATGGAAAAACCGGGTATTTATATAATGACCAAAAGCAATTCCTTGATTACGCAGCCGAGCTGATTAATAATAACGATGCAAGGCAACGCATTGGCATGCAGGCAAAACAATATGCGGCCGATCGCCATTCCCCTTCCTTCGAAGCGGAGGCTTTGCGTAAGATTTATACTTCAATCACGCAGCAAGACAATACTTAATATAGAAAAGAGGCGGATCCTAATGACTGAAAAAGATATGGTTAAATTGACTTCTTTATCATCGAAAGGTGGTTGAGGATGCAAAATTGGTCCTGAGGACCTGGCGCAGGTTCTGCGTCATTTACCGAGAAATGCAGAAAACCCTAATTTACTGGTCGGACTGGATACAGCCGACGATGCCGGAGTTTATAAAATCAGCGAAGATGTGGCGCTTGTCCAAACTTTGGACTTCTTCACACCGATCGTCGATGATCCTTATATGTTCGGACAAATCGGTGCAGCCAACTCATTGAGCGACGTTTATGCAATGGGCGGCAAGCCGCTGACCGTCATGAATATCGTGGCGTTTCCGATCAACACATTGGATAAGAGTATCCTGGCAGACATCCTCGCCGGTGCTTCCGACAAAGTGAAGGAATCCGGCGCCACTTTGGTCGGCGGACATTCAATCGACGACCAGGAGCCGAAATTCGGCTTATCCGTTACCGGCACGATTCACCCTGACCGCATCCGCGCGAACGCAGGAGCGAAGCCTGGCGACCGCTTGATTTTGACCAAACCGATCGGCGTCGGCATCCTGACGACTGCCATCAAGCAGGATTTGCTTGAAAAAGACGATCTTGCAGAAGTGATGGAAGTTATGGCCACGCTGAATAAAAAAGCGGCTGAAGCAATGGAGAACTATACCGTCAATGCCTGCACGGATATCACCGGCTTCGGCCTTCTTGGCCACACGATGGAAATCGCGAAAGGCAGCAGCACCGGCGTCACGATCTACAACGATGAGGTCCCTGTTCTGGCGAGAGCCAAGGAGCTTGCTGAACAGAATATCATTCCAGGCGGCACGTATAAAAACCACAAATGGCTTGCGCCTGATATCGATTACGCTGACAACATCAGCAAAATCGACCAGCTCATCCTTTGTGACGCTGTAACCTCCGGCGGATTGTTGATTTCTGTTCCTGAAGCTGAAGCAGATGCATTGCAGCAGGATCTTCTAAGCAGCGGTGTTCAATCTTCGATTATCGGGGAAGTCACCGAAGACAACGCGGGGCGCATTAAAGTTATCTAATTAAAAGCGCTAAAGACTGTACAATAAAAACAAGGACTCGCAATGAGTCCTTGTTTTAAAATTACAGGCAATACGATAAGCCGTAGCGGCATCACCAAAGAATAGAGTTGATTTTGATGTGGTTTAAAAAGAGAAGTTTAATAATATACGCTTTATTGGTTGTGGCGATTTTCATCAGCATGCGGCTGACTGAGTTCGATCTGACGAAATTCCGGGATTTCCGGAACATGATCGACTTCTTGTCGCAATGGTTCCCGATGGATTTCACACGCCTGCCCGGTATGCTTGAAGATACCCTGGCCACTTTGGCGATGGCGTTTCTCGGCAGTTTTCTAGGGCTGATCATCGGTTTGCCGCTCAGTTTTCTGGCAGCGCGGAATACAGCACATTCCAAGCCGGTGTTTCATTTTTTCCGGGTTGCACTCAGCTTTGTGCGCTCTGTTCCAGAAATCGTTTTTGGTTTGATTCTCCTGACTACACTTGGGCTTGGGCCATTCCCAGCAGTACTGGCGATTACATTCCATAATATCGGCGTCATGGGCAAACTGATTTCCGAGCTGATCGAAGCGGCGGATACCGGACCACAGGAAGCGATGAAAGCGGTCGGCGCAAAACGCTGGGTCGCATCCCTCTTCAGCATTCTTCCCCAGATTTGGCCGAATGTCCTGTCCAACTTTTTCTATCGTTTCGAAGTGGCGATCCGCACTTCATTGATATTGGGATTCATCGGCGGCGGCGGTATCGGCCAGCGCCTGTTCAATGATTTCAATACGTTCAACTATTCATCTGTGTCGCTCGACGTCCTGATCATCATGGTTATGGTCATCCTCGTCGACTCGCTCGGAAGCTTTGTCCGGAATCGTGTTATCTAAAGGAGGCATGAAAATGCTTGAACTGAAAAATGTATCAGTCCGGTATCCCGGAATGAAGAAGAATGCCCTGTCCGATTTGAACTTATCTTTTGAAAAAGATGATTTCGTTTGCGTACTTGGTAAAAGCGGCGCCGGTAAATCAACATTCATCCGCTGCATCAACGGATTGCAGCAGCCGACTGAAGGGGAAATCCGTTTTGACGGCACCCCAATGTCTTTTCAAAAAGAGGAGCTGCGCCAGACCCGGCGTGAAATGGGAATGGTGTTTCAGCATTTCAACCTGATTCCCCGTATGAGCGTGCTGCAAAATGTATTGACCGGCCGCTTCGGTTACCGCTCCACATTTAAAAACCTGGTCGGCTGGTTCACATCAGAAGAGATCGAGGAAGCCAAACGCATCATCGCGGAAGTGGGATTGACCGAAATGGAAAATCGCCGTGTCGAAAATTTAAGCGGCGGCCAAAAACAGCGTGTCGGCATTGCGCGCGCGCTGGTTCAGCATCCGCGGATTCTTCTGGGCGACGAACCGGTTGCCAGCCTGGATCCCGGAACTTCGAACCGAATTTTCTCTTTATTGCAGGATATCCATAAACGATTGGGTTTATTGACGATCATCAATGTCCACGATATTGAACTTGCCAAACGCTATGCAACGCGGATTATCGCCCTGAAAGACGGCGAATTGATCTTTGACGGCAAGCCCGAAGATTTCACAAGTACGGAATATGAGGAAACCTACGAATCCGAACAACAGAACCTGTTCTTCCAGATTTGATACAATCTTCTTAAGGAGCGTGATTTTGATGAGAAAAAGTCCATGAGCAGTCAATTCGTCCAGGGTCGTGTACGACTCTCAAAATCCGGAAATCCTGGCCTCAGTTCCGAACCGGAACCCGGACAGGAAAACCGTTATTCTCACTTTTGACGATGGGCCAAGCAGAGTCTTGCCTGACATACTCGATATATTGAGTCAAACCGGGACACCCGCCGTTTTCTTCTGGCAAACACGCCTTCTGCACAAAGAACGACCGTGGAAAAGAGTGCTGGCGGAAGGTCATCAAATCGGCACCCATACCGTAAGCCACAGAAACTTGGCTGATAAAATGACGCAACAACAGCAATACGACGAACTGAAAAAGAGCGCGGACACGATCGAACGCATCACCGGCAAACCGGTGATATTCTTCCGTCCGCCTTATGGCCAGTTCAATGAAGACACCCTTCAGGCAGCCAAGCGTTTGAATCTCAAAACCGTCATGTGGCGCATCGCTTCGATCGACTGGGAGCTGAAAGACGATCCAGACCAGATTGTCGCGAATGTCGTCGACCATCTGGAAGACGGCGCCATTATTTTATTGCATGAGTTAAGCCAAACGGTCAAAGTCCTGCCGCAGCTGATTGCTGCCATTAAAGAACAGGGTTATGAGTTTGCTTTACTGGAAACCGAATAACATATGAATAGATGAAAAGCTTGCTCCCTTCAATTGGGCGCAAGCTTTTTTTTGCTTAATACACTCCTTTCGCTTACTCCCAACTTTGGCTGGAATACTCCCAACTTCCATCGGTTTACTCCCAACTTTGGCCTGAATACTCCCAACTTCTCCACTTTTACTCCCAACTTGCTCCAAACACCTTGAAATAAAAACTTTTTAGCCTGTGCGTTTCCTATTTCTGTCCAAAAAAAGCGCCGCCAGCTGACAGTCCACGAATTGCTTCGTGCGGCTGACGCTGGGGCGCTTTTCTCTTAAGACTGTGCAAATTCCTTCAACGCTTCCTCGGGCATAAAGCCGACAGACCGTTTTACTTCTTCCCCGTTTTTAACGAGCACTAAAGTCGGGATGCTCATAATGCCGAATTGCTCTGCCAACTCTGGAGCAGCGCTAACAATTACTTTATAAAAATCTACTGAATCAACCTGTTCAGCAACGTTTGAGACCACCGGTCCCAATTGGGCGCAAGGCCCTCAACCATTCGATCCAAAATTCAGGACTGCCGGTCTTTCATTGTTTTCAACAAGACTTGCATACTCTTCTGTCGTGATTGTTTTAACCATGTGACACCCTCCCTTTATCTCTATATCAATTTTTCATACCCGTTTTTCATGACGGCTATGCGTTTCATCTTTTATTCTTCGATAATGCCTTCTTTGATGGCTGCCTGTTTGATGCTTTCGTAATCTTCCGTAGTGGCTTCAGTAAAGCCTGAAGCGCCGAATGCATCCAGGATCACCTGATCTTCTATCGCAAGGAATGCTTCCTGCAATTTCCCAACCGTTTCTTCGTCGATGCTGTCGCGGACTGCCCAAGGATACTGGAACAATTCTTCTGATTCCCAAATGGTCTTGAACTGTTCACCGTCAATCTTGCCCGATTCCACCAATTGGTTGTAAATCGCACTGTCGATCGCACCGGCATCCACTTGTTTGTTTTGAACCGACAAGGCAGTGGCATCGTGAGAACTTGTATTGCGCACTGAGTTGAATTCATTTTCCTGCTGGGATTCATAAACACCGCGGTCCTGAAGTTCAATGGACGGGATCAATGAACCCGAAGTGGAGTTCGGATCACCGAACGCAAAATCGATGTCCTGCGGATTTTCCAGCAAGTCTTCAAGTGAATTCCACGGGTTATCAGCATGTGTGATGATATACGAACGGTAGAAAGGTTCTCCGTCCACCAATGAGGTGATAATCGCCTGCGCATTGCTATTGGCATTCGCGATAACGAAAGTCAATGGCCCAAGATATGCCATATCGATCTTGTCGTAATTCATCGCTTCCACCACACCGTTGTAATTCGGATAAACATCCAGTTTGACTTCACGGTCCAGCTCTTCACTCAAATACGTCTGGAGTTTATCCATCGCTTCTTCCATTTCCCCTTCTGTCTGGGCAGGAATAACGCCGATTGTAAAGGCTTCTTCAGAACTTTCAGTTGCTTGCTCTGTGTTTTCTTCTTCTTCCGCGCTTCCGCAAGCCGCCAAAACGATGGCCAGGCTCAGCAAAATTGCCGTCATCCAATATTTCTTCATCTACTGCACCTCTGCTTCTATTTTATTTCCTCATTTCATTCAAATGAAAATAAGATTGTGCTGTAGTAATTATTCAACAGACGTTCAGTACAATCAAGGAATTAGACTTGTAATAAAAACTGGGCATGCTGTTCTGCAGTTTTCTCTTACCAGACAATGACGGCAGTAAACTGCTGTAAATTCAGTCATGATGCTATTTTTCATCTTTTAAGACCAATGTGTTGACTTGAATTTCCGAAAACATTATCATAGAAAAATATTCCCGACTAAATTAATAGGAAAAGGATGTTATAAATTTGACCACTACACAAGTTCAACCTGTCAACGATACAAAAGGACCGATTGCAAGAGACTCTCTTGCCTTGAATGATCCGCAAAAAGCATTGATTGCCGGCGGAATCATTGTCGGATTTCTTTTGCTCGTCTATCTGCTCGCCACCCAGCACGTTTCCCAGGCATTGCTTCTGGGAATCGGCCTTCTGCTTGGCTACACTTTATTCCATGCGCGCTTCGGCTTCACTTCGGCATTCCGGCGCATGGCGTCTGTCGGTAATGGACAAGCGATGCGCTCCCATATGCTGATGCTCGCAGTGGCGGTGACGCTGTTCGCTCCGATTCTTGCATACGGCACGACCTTCTTCGGCGGTCCGGTTGCAGGATACGTTTCACCCGTTGGGGTCAGCCTTCTGGTTGGCGCTTTCATGTTCGGCATCGGCATGCAGCTGGGCGGCGGCTGTGCTTCCGGTACACTTTACGCGATAGGCGGCGGACGCACCGTCATGTTCGTGACGCTGATCTTCTTCATCGTCGGCGCGACAATCGGCGCTTACCACCTGCCGTTCTGGACAGAAGAAATGCCTGCGTTTGAGCCCTACTCCCTTGCCACTTCCACGGGTCTTGGCTACGGCGGCGCATGGCTTGTATCAATTATCCTCTTCGGTTTGATTGCGTGGATTACACTGATCATCGAGAAGAAACGCAAAGCGCCGAAAATGGCGCCGGTCCCTTCCGCAAAAGGCTGGAAACGAATCCTCCGCGGTTCATGGCCGTTATTTGCTGCGGCAATCGCTTTGGCGTTGCTTAACGCGCTGACATTGATGACACGCGGCACGCCTTGGGGCATCACTTCCGCTTTCGCCCTGTGGGGTTCCAAAATTGCCGGAGCATTCGGTGTAGATGTTGCGAGCTGGGGCTATTGGCAAGGCGCCAATGCGGCTTCGCTTGAAGCTTCCATTTTCGTTGACTCCACAACCGTATTGAATTTCGGCGTTATTCTTGGCGCATTCATCGCTTCCGCTGCCGGCGGCTTGTTCAAATTCACGCAAGTCACTGCAGGTAATTTCGCCGCTTCTGTAATCGGCGGATTGATGATGGGCTACGGCGCGCGTCTTGCGTTCGGCTGCAACATCGGCGCCTACTTCGGCGGCATTGCATCGTTCAGCCTGCACGGCTATATCTGGGGAATCCTGGCGCTTGCCGGCACATTCCTTGCGCTATATCTCCGGCCGCTGTTCGGGCTGTCGGTTCCAAAATCCAATGATTCTGTGTGCTGACGAAAATTATAAA
Organism: Planococcus sp. RAB007_Raresut; assembly: GCF_057369535.1. NCBI lineage: Bacteria > Bacillati > Bacillota > Bacilli > Caryophanales > Caryophanaceae > Planococcus > Planococcus sp. RAB007_Raresut. The sequence goes on along the minus strand of NZ_JBXYIF010000002.1, from coordinate 388,812 downwards.
ATAAAGGATCGAGCGTCGAAATGCGGCGCTCGGTCCTTTTTTATTTCTATCGAATAAAACCGGACAACAACTCTTCTTAATTATCTGAAAATTAATATTTTTCTGCTCCTGAAAAGGTCTATAATAGATATGAGTAAGTTATTTAGAAATAACTTGGTATGAAACATTTGAAATCCGCAGGGAGATGAATGCATGAGGAATTGGAGAACGCATATTGAATTGATCGCCGCCATTCTGTCGGGTATTTTGATCGTCATTGCCTACATTCTGGAAACGCAATCCATCGAATTGTGGTCAGTCATCACTTATCTGGCAGCCTTTATAATCGGGGGTTACGCCAAAGCGAAATACGGCATCCGCAAGACCATCGAGAACCGGAAACCGAATGTGGAATTATTGATGGTGCTGGCTGCAATCGGCGCTTCCCTTATCGGCTACTGGACGGAAGGCGCCATCCTGATTTTCATCTTCTCTCTCAGCGGCGCGCTTGAAACTTATACCATGAATAAAAGCTGCAAGGAAGTTTCGGCATTGATGCAGATCCAGCCGGAAGAAGCGTGGCTGCTTAAAGATAGCGAAACAACCCGTGTGTCTGTCTCTTCCCTGAATCCGGGCGACCAGCTCGTCGTTAAACCAGGAGAACGCATCCCGGCGGATGGCCGTTTGCTGATCGGCCATACGGTGGTCGATGAGTCAGCCATCAGCGGTGAATCCGTGCCGGTTTCAAAAGATATAGAGGATGAATTGTTCGCCTCGACGGTTAATATGAGCGGCGCCATCACAATGGAAATGACCAAACCGAATTCCGAAACACTGGTGCAGAAAATCATCGACCTTGTGCAGTCGGCACACAGTGAAAAACCGCCTTCCCAGCAATTTGTCGAGCGCTTTGAAGGCCAATATGTAAATGTCGCTTTGATCGTCTTTATGCTTTTAATGTTTGTTCCGCATTATCTGATCGGCTGGGATTGGAACACGACTCTCTACCGCGCCATCCTCTTTCTGGTCGTCGCTTCCCCATGCGCGCTGGTCGCATCGATCATGCCGGCGACGCTGGCGGCCATTTCAAACGGCGCGAAAAGCGGGATCATCTTCAAAGGCGGCGTTCATCTTCAGAACCTTGGCGAAATCCGGGCCATCGCTTTCGACAAAACCGGCACCATCACACGCGGGCGACCGGAAGTCACTGACTTTTCCATGCGTGAAGGAATTGACGGCGACCGAATGATGGCCATCATCGCGGGCATTGAAATGCAGTCGAACCACCCGCTCGCCAAAGCGATTACCGAATTTATTCAATCAAAAGGCATTGAACCTTTGAAAAATCTGCAGATCACCGATGTGCCCGGCAATGGATTGAAGTCAGTAATTGACGGTGAAGAAATTTTGATCGGCAAACCCGACTTCGTAAACCTTCACGATGCGGAAGAGTTTCAGGGTGGTGTACTGAACCGCTGGGCCGATGAAGGAAAGACGGTGACCTTCGTCCGTGACAGCAAAGGCATCGCAGCCGCCATTTCGTTGAAAGACACCGTGCGGGAGGATGCGAAAGAGACGATTGAGAACCTGCAGAAAGCTGGCATCTATTGCATTATGCTGACCGGTGACAACAAGAAAACCGCCAAAGCCATCGCCGAAGAAAGCGGCATGGACGCCTATATCGGCAGCTGCATGCCTGGCGATAAAGTCGAAGAACTGAAAAAACTGTTGAGCGAGCATGAATTTGTTGCCATGATCGGAGACGGCATTAACGATGCGCCGGCGCTTGCCATTGCCACAACCGGCATCGCAATGGGCGAAGGCACTGATGTCGCCCTCGAAACGGCGGACGTCATCCTCATGAAAAACGATCTTTCGCGCATCGCCTATTCCATTCGGATGGCACGGAAAATGCAGCGCATCATCAAACAAAACATCGTTTTCTCAGTCAGTGTCATCATTGTGCTCCTGATCCTGAACTTCATGCAGTCCATCACAATTCCCATCGGCGTCGTCGGCCATGAAGGCAGTACGATCCTCGTCATCTTGAACGGCCTGCGTATGCTGAACCGGAATATATGAATGATGAGGGTGGCTGTTTTTTCGGTTCGGGAGGAAAATCATCATTTTAGAAGCAGATAATTAGCCCTGCGCAAGTAAATTCTAATCTGCGCAAACAAATCTCAATCTGCGCAAATAAAACTGATTCACCGCAAATAAAATCAATTCTGCGCAAACAAATTCAAAGGTCGATAATATGAACACAAATAAAACCAGTCTCGGCTCCAATCCGCCGATACTGGTTTTATTTTTATAGAATATCCATCCAAATTTTAATGGCTGTACCGAGAATCAGCAGCGCCAGGATCCATTGGAGGTATTTCGTGTTCATCTTCTGGCCAAGTTTGGCGCCAAGCGGTGCGGCGATGATACTTGCCACAATCATGACTGCCGCGGGGCCATATAGAATCTGGTCCGTGACGATCTTACCGAAAGTCGATCCGATGGACGAAATGAACGTGATGGCGAGTGAAGTCGCAATCGTCATCCGCGTCGGGATCTTCAAGACGACCAGCATGATCGGCACCAGGATGAAAGCGCCTGCGGCTCCGACGATGCCGGCTGCGATTCCGACGATGAACGCCAGTCCAGCCGCCAGCCATTTATTGAATGTCACCTGATCAAGGGGTATGTCATCGACACCTTTTTTCGGAAGGAACATCATAACAACCGCAATCGTTGCCAAAATGGCGTAAACGAAGTTGATGGCCGCTTCCGAAAGAAGCGTCGAGCCGTAGCCGCCGATGAAACTCCCGACCAGGATAGCTCCACCCATGTAGGTGATCAAGGTTTTATTCAGATAACCGCTGCCACGGTATGCCCAGACACCCGCGATGGTGGCGAAAAACACCTGGATCGCGCTGATGCCGGATACTTCATGGGCGCTGAACGCCGTGTAGCCGAGCATAACCGGAATATACAGCAGCATCGGGTATTTGATGATCGAGCCGCCGATTCCGACCATTCCGGAGATGAAGGAACCGATGAAGCCGATCAGGAAAATGATGATAATAAAATCAAAACTCATCTTGTGTCACCTCTTCCAAAAGCGAAAAGGGTATCACAGCGATACCCCCTTACAGCTCTTAGCCTTTCTTGATCCAGAATTTAAGGACGTCGCCCGCTTCTTCAATCTCTAATAGTTCGTGGCCGCCTGATTTTGCCCAGGCAGTCATATCAGCTTTTGCGCCTTTGTCAGTAGCAAGGATTTCCAGGATTTGTCCTGATTCCATGTCTTTCATTTCTTTTCTTGTTTTCACGATCGGCATTGGGCATGCCAAGCCTTTTGCGTCTAATACTTTATCTGCGTTCATCAAAATCTCTCCTTTAGGGTTTTGTTTTGTTTTGTTTTAATTCCAATAAAAATAACTTTTACTTAACGCTTCGGCGCTTAGGACAAAGCTCCCGCAATAAGCCGAAAAGCCCACTCGTCTTATTGCTTCGCTCAGTCCATGTGCGCGCCGGCGCTGAAAGAAGTCTCTAAAGATATGGAGCAAAACAGCGAAGACAAATCCTTGTAAGAGCACAACTTTAAGAACCGTGCTCCTGTCTCTGCATCGCTGACGCTAGCTTCGAGACATGAAAGAGCGTTGCATCGCTTCGCTGCTTCGTCGCAAAGACTTAGCCTCGCTAGCTTCGGCTAATGTCTTCGGAGCTTTTTTGCGGAATATCGATTACTTTGAATTACTACTTACCGAACCGCACAACGGTTTGGCCCAATTTCCATTTCACGCTGAACTTCTTCGTCAGGCGTGATTTTACCCATGTTTGTTTTGCGGATGTCCTGATAAGCGTTTGGCTGCGGCGGCAGGTTTTTCGTTACCATGTCGCGGAACTCCTGCTCATCTTCGATATTCAATCCGTGGTTTTCTTTGAAAAGGTCGCCCAGTTTTTTCGCGACGCTGCCGTCTTCATTCAACTCATCCATGATCATGAAGTGAGCCGGTAAAACGATAAGTTCATCAGCGAGTTCCGCATAGCGGCTGTAAAGCGATTCACGAAGGTCGCCTACCCAGTCTTCCGCAAGGCCTGCAAGGTCAGGGCGTCCGATGGAATCGATAAACAAGATGTCGCCTGTCATCAAGTATTGATCGTCAACGATGAATGATGTTGAACCGATTGTATGCCCCGGTGAGTATAATGCTTCGATTTCAATTTTTGCGTCGCCGATAGCAACTTCCAGTCCACCCACCAATTCCGCATAATCGAATACCACTTCTTCAGCGTCAGCCGGCGGCAAGTAATACGTTGCGCCTGTTGCTTCAGCGATTTGGCGTCCTCCAGAAATGTGGTCTGCGTGCAAGTGCGTATCGAATACGTGCTTGATCTTAGCACCTTTTTCCTGCGCGAAATCCAAGAAGATATCAGTCATGCGTGTTGCATCGATAATAGCGGCTTCACCGTCTGAGATTGCCATGTAAGAAAGGCAGCCTTTTCCGATGCGGACGAATTGATACAATTCCCCGCCATTTTTCAAATCGCCGACTTTCACTGGTTCCAGGTGTTCACTCCACGCTTTCATGCCGCCTTCAAGGTACGCCGCATCGACGCCTTCTTCATCAAGCATTTCCGCCACCATGACAGAAGATCCTTCTTTCGCGCAAACGACAAGGATGTCTCTGTCTTTCGGAAGTTCTGAAACCACTTCTTCGACACCGTCCAATAAATCAAAATAAGGTGTATTCAGATACTGAATGTTGCCGCCTTCGATTTTCCAGTCGGCGAAAGCGTCGCCGTTGCGGACATCGAGTATGAATAAAGGCTCGTTATCGATTACTTTGCGTGCCACTTCTTTTGCTGTCATTGCTTTTACAGTCAATTTAATAACCTCCTGTCTGTTCGGTTGCGCCGTCCCATAGCGTCATGCCTTCGACAGCATTTTTCACACGAGTGAATCCTTTATCCGCTAACTGTTTTGCAGCGAAATCACTGCGGTTGCCAGTGCGGCAAATGACGATCACTTCTTTTTCAGTGTCCAATTCTGCACTGCGGTTTTCCAGTTCGCCAAGCGGGATGGAAACTGCGCCTTCGATATGACCGAATGCGTATTCCGCAGGTTCACGGACATCAAGAACGATTACATCGTCGCGGTCCATTCGTTCCTTCAGTTCAGCGTTTGTCACTGTATGCGGAAATTGAACTTCTTCTTTTTCTTCCCTCTGATCCGCTTTGCGCAAGTAATGCTTCAGCACATCTCCGTCCTCGGATGAACCAAGATATTGGTTTCCGCTGCTTTTTGCCCAGGCTTTCATATCAGCCAAGGAACCTTTGTCAGTCGCTTGTACTTCGATGACCTCGCCTGGCGCCATTTCGTTCATCGCTTTTTTCGTGCGGACGATCGGCATCGGGCATGCAAGCCCTTTTGCATCCAATAATTTATCTGTTTGAATCATTCCAATTCCTCCATTTTACCCTATGGGGTATATTTTCATTTAAAAAAATTTTAGTTGCCGCTTATTCAGTCGGCCCGTCCCAATCGAGCATGCCGCCTTGCATGTTGATGACGTTGTAGCCGCGAGCTGCAAGTAGTTCTGATGCCATTCCGCTGCGTCCTCCTGAACGGCATACCATGATGTGTTCTTTCGATTTATCGATATCCTGCAAACGGAACTCGATAAGACCTAGTGGAATATTGACAGCGCCCGGAATTTTACCGGCTTTCACTTCTTCAGTTTCACGCACATCAATGATTGATGCGTCGGTATTTGTGTTCATATAATCTTGAACTTCTTTTACAGTCATTGTTTTCATTTCATAGTCCTCCTAAATATTACGGACGGTAGCTTCCCATGCCGCCCCGCACGTTGATTACATTTTCAAAACCGTTTTTGTTGAGAATTGAAGCAGCTTTACTGCTTCGCATGCCGCTTTGGCAGATGACAACCGTTTCTTTATTCTTATCAAGTTCCCCGACTCTTCCAGGCAATTCATTCAATGGAATGTTCTTGAATTCCTTGATGCGGTTTGCCTTGAACTCTCCAGGTGTCCGGACGTCGATAAATTGCTTATCTTTGCTCTTCAATTGAGATTTCAAATCGTCAGTGGAAATGGATTTCACACCTTTTGCCGGTGACATCGCACGGTAAGCGATAAAGACGATTACAGCTCCGATTAATACGACTGCCCAAGTATCCATGCTGTCCCTCTTTTCCTTCTATTAGATGAATAAATTCACTTGACCGTCTTCAGCATCTGCAAGATAAGCGGCTACGCCTGCGTAAGTAACGTCATCGAGCAATTCTTCCTGTTTCAATCCAAGAAGATCCATCGTCATCGTACAAGCTACCAGGTTGATCTCCTGTTCCTGCGCCATTTCGATCAGCTGCGGCATAGTCATGGCATTATGCTCTTTTATAACGTGTTTGATCATTTTTGGCCCCATACCCGCCATGTTCATATTGGATAACCCAAGTTTGTCCGCACCACGCGGCATCATTTTCGCAAACATTTTTTCAAGCATGTTCTTTTTCACTGCCGGCGGATTGTCTTTCCGAAGTGCATTCAATCCCCAGAATGTGTGGAAGATCGTCACTTCGTGATCATAAGCCGCTGCTCCGTTCGCAATAATGTAGGCCGCCATCGCCTTGTCGTAGTCTCCGCTGAATAATATGATGTTCGTTGATTTTTTCTGTTCCAACCTAATTCTCTCCTCTTTTACCCCCAGGGGTATTAAAAATGTTAAATAAAAAAATTCACCGGCTCCAGCAACAAAGAAATTAAATACCTGCAGGGGTATATTAACATCCGAAATGAAAGTTCGTCAACCCGAAAGTTTGACGAACTTTCTTAGCGGCTTTTCACAAGAAGGCTGACTGCGTCTTTTACGAGCTGATCTGTGCTTTCGCCTTTGCTGACGCTGTCACGCACACATTGCTCCAGGTTTTCGCTGACGATTACGCCGATTGCGCGGTCAACCGCACTTCTGACAGCAGACAATTGAGTAACCACATCGCGGCAGTCGTCGTTTTCCTCCACCATGCGAAGCACACCTTTCAGCTGGCCTTCAATCCGCTTTAAGCGGTTCTGGACTTGTTTATCGTATTCCATCTTTTCTTGCCTCCCTGTTGATCTCTTGATTCATACTATAAACCAATTATATACCCCTTAGGGTATAATTTCAAGTAATTGAACTGAGAATAAAAACGGATAATCCTCTGACCTGTGCTCAGTTTAGAACTAAAGATTTTTTCGGTCAAGGATTATCCTGTTCTTCTATTATACAGCGCAGTTATTCGGTCCAGTCTCCATTTCCTTCGCTTCTTCAAGTGGCGGATGGATTTTGCCCATATTCGTCTGCCGTATTTCTTCGTAAGCATTAGGCTGGTCTTTCAAACCTTCCGTCACCCGTTTGATGAACTTTTCTTCATCATCTATCTGCAGACCTTCATTCTCCTGATAAAGCACAGACAGTTTCCCGGAAACACTGCCGTCTTCATTCAGTTCGCTGACGTCCGCATAATGAGCCGGAAGCACAAGCAGATCATCTGCTAATTTCTTGTAGCGGCGGTACAGGGTTTCATACAGATCATCAACCCAATCTCCGGCTTTTCCGGCAAGGTCCGGACGGCCGATGGATTCAACAAACAGGATATCACCCGTCAGCAGATATTTATTGTCGACAACGAATGTTGTGCTGCCGATCGTATGCCCCGGAGAGTATACGGCTTCGATCACCGCACTGCCGACCTCCAGTTTCATACCGTCGGTTATCGGTTCGAAATCAAAAACGACTTCCTCCGCATCTTCCGGCGGCAGATAATATGTGGCGTCTGCTGAATCCGCCAGCTTTTTACCGCCTGAAATATGATCGGCATGCAAATGCGTATCGATTACATGTGTGATCTTCAAACCTTTTTCACGCGCAAACTCTTCATAGGATTCCGTCATTCGGCTGGCGTCGACAATGGCTGCTTCTCCATCGGATTCGATCAAATAAGAAAGGCAGCCTTTGCCCAGGCGCACAAACTGATAAAGGGCGCCGCCGGCCACTTCGCCGATTTTGACCGCTTCGAGCTGTTCACTCCAGGCAGCCATCCCGCCTTCGATCGAGTACACATTATCGAAACCATTTTCCTGCAGATAAGCTGCGGCTTTCTGCGAAGTATTCCCTTTTGCGCAAAGCGTATACAGCGCTTGGTCCTCCGGCAGCTCTTTCAGGTCGGAATCCCCCAACTCTTTGAAAGGTATATTGATCAATTGAACATTGTCGCCTTCAATTTTCCAGTCTTCCGATTGCTCTTGGCTGCGGACATCCAATACATAAATGGGTTCGTTCCGAAAAACCTGATGAGCCACTTTCTTAGGCGATACGGATTTTACTGTCATATACGATTCCTCCTTGCCAATGGATCATTTATTACCGTGCGGGGTATACTGTGTGCTAAAAAAATTTAGCCTAGACTGTCTTGTCGATGCAGCCGATCAATCTTTTCTCAATATCCACCGCGATTTCTTTGATCGATTCGTTATTGACCATCTGGATTAACGCGCTTGGCTTCGGCATGCCGATTTTCGTATTGCCTTCCTCTTCATAGACTACAATTTTACATGGGAGGAAATAGCCGACCATTAAATCTTCCGACAGCACGCGGTTCGCTTCCTGCGGGTTGCAGACTTCAAGTATCGTATAAGGCGTGCTGAAATCGGTCCCTTTTTCCTGAAGCTTTGCCGACAAATCGAAATTCCAGAGCACCCCGAATTTCTCATCCTTCAAGTTCGCTTCCAGATCCCGGACCGCTTCGTCCCTGCTCTTGCTTGTTTTTACTGTGTAATCAAACATTTACTTAGCTCCTCTCTTTTAAAACCCATTCTTTTGATAAAATTCCCGCAATAAGCCGGCTAAAACATTATTAATGGAAATAGCTCCTCAGTAGCCAGTCGAAATGAGGAAAATGAAAAACGCGATTCCTGCCAGGAACGCAAACTTTTGAGATGGTCATAGGGCTTTCCAAAGGTCTTTCATTTTTATTCCCTTCCTTTCATGAGAGTTGTGTGAATTTATATTTTATACCCCTCTGGGTATCTATAGCAGTAGCATATCGTGATTAATTTCTACAGACAACTGATTCGACTTGGCACACTTTGTTTTGAAAGCTTGCCGGGAAGGGAATAGAACAGGTAAAACCGATGTCGGTGGAAATGTCAGGAGTGAAGCCAAAATGAAAGAACTCGATTCTATGGAAGAAGTTAAATCTTTCAGCGAACAGCCTGGATTGCAGTTTCTCTATGTTCTAACCACCAGTTGAAGTGTCTGCCATGGTTTACTTCCTCAGGTTGAGGAAGCGATGAATGACTTCCCGGATATCCAGACCAGAATCGCCAATGCCGAGGACATCCCGGAAATTGCCGGCCATTTCTCTATTTTCACAGTGCCGGTCCTTATTTTATTCGCGGATGGAAAAGAGATGCTGAGAGAAGCCAGATTTGTGCATGTAGAAGAATTTAAAATGAAAGTCAGCAAAATATATGAAGGCTTCAACTCGTAAGTCCCATAAAAACAGCGAACGATTCTTGCGGAATCGTTCGCCTCTTTTTTGTCAGCTTTTATCCAACGCCCGGTCAACAGCCGCCAACGCATGGATTTCGGCTGTATCGAAAACCGGCACCTCCGCATCTTCCGGCTTGATCAGCAAACCGATTTCCGTACAGCCGAGGATGATTCCTTCCGCGCCTTCCGCCATCAAATCCCGGATAGCCCGTTGAAAAGTTTCACGGGAAGATTGCCGCAAGTCGCCCGCAACCAACTCTTCAAAGATGATGCGGTTAATCTCACCGCGCTGTTCACCCGGCGGCACCAGCACTTCAATGCCATGCGACTCGATGCGTGAAGTGAAAAAATCCTGTTCCATCGTATAGCGGGTTCCGAGCAAACCGACTTTCTTCAGGTTCTTTTTGCGAATTGCCGCAGCGGTTGTATCAGCGATGTGCAGCACTGGAATCGAAATCTTTTCTTCAATCTGCCCCACAACTTTATGCATCGTATTTGTACAGATGACAACAAAGTCCGCTCCTGCCTGCTCCAGTTTTTGTGCCACTTCGCTCAGCTGTTCTCCGGCTTCCTGCCACTTACCCGCTGATTGCAACCCTTCAATCCCTTCAAAATCGACACTGTACAACAGGCATTCAGCCGAATGCAAACCGCCAAGCCGGGCATTCATTTCCTTATTGATCGTCCGATAATATTCAAGCGACGATTCCCAGCTCATGCCGCCGATTAACCCGATTGTCTTCATTGTGCTTCCTCCCCGATTCCCTATATTTTATTCGAATAAAACCTTGAACAGCTTTTTATGAGCTAAGCCCCATATTTCTGGACAATCCAAGCGCTCTATCGGTAAACTGAAAAATGAGATATACAGATAAATACAATTCGAAAACCGCTTACGGAGGTTTTAATCTATGTGATTCTCCGGTCATGCTCCCGCACGCCAATTGAATTTTGAGGACAATATAAACTGTCCGCGCAAATGACTACCTAACAGACTGGAGAAATCATGATGAAACATTTAAGCCCCGATACTCAATTCGCCCTGTTTGAGGCAATGCTTGACGGCAGCCAGGTTGCGACGACCGTAACAGATCCGCAGCAGCCGGATAATCCCATTATTTACACGAACCACACCTTCGAAACATTGACCGGCTACAGCCGCGAAGAATCCATAGGCAAAAATTGCCGGTTCCTTCAAGGTGAAGACACCAATCAGAAAGCCGTTCAGCAATTAAGAAATGCCATTGCAGATAACGAAAGGACCACTGTCGTCATCCGCAATTTCAAGAAAGACGGCACCCCGTTCTGGAACCGTTTGAATATCGAGCCGATGACCGTCAACGACCATCTCTATTTCATCGGTACACAGACCGACGTTTCCACCGAAGAACGCCAGCGTTTATTGCTCATTGAAAAAGAAGATGAGATCAACCGCTTGATGCTGCCGATCCTGTCAATCCACAGTAATCTGGGAGCAGTGACGCTCGTCGGCAAGATGAACGAAGAGCGCTTTGCCGCGCTGACGGAAAAACTGAGTGAGTATGTACAAAAGAATGCGGTCCAGCATATCATCATCGACATTTCCGGTGTGATTTGGGAAGAGAACTCGCTGATCCACCGATTGCTGATGATTCAGGATGTACTCCGCTTGATGGGCGGCAAACTTTACGTAACGGGAATCAATGCGAAAACCGCCATTGAAATTTCCAGTATGCAGACGTATAGCCAATCCTTGATGACGTTCGCCACCGTGCAGCAGGCCATCGAATATTCAAGCGGCATCAGTCTGGATTCACTTGAATAGATTGCTTATTATAATAGAAGACTTTTCACCCTCCAGGAATCGATTTTCTGGAGGGTTTTTCTATATTATTCTTGTTCTTTGCCCATTGAGAAGCCTTCAAACAAACGTCCCCCGTACGGCTGTAAAACCGCGTCGGCGAGTTCGATGACTTTTTCTTTATTGCCATGGCGGTAATAATCGTCAAATGCTTCCACAAAGCGCGCCGCAAACTGTTTATCATACGCTTTCAACGAACGGACGACCCATTTCGACACGCCAATCCACCTGCCATGCGTCCGCAGCTCAAACTCGGCGATGGCTTCCGCCAATGCGCCCGCGATGAAAATGCCTTCCGCACGGTCGCTGCAGCCGATAAAGTCATCGAGCGCGTCGGTCAGAAAATAGCGCTTACTGCGTATTGTTGCAGCCGTCCATACCTGTGGACCGTTCGCCAATAGATCCTGCGCTTCCTGCTTGATGGCGTCGATTATCCCCATGTCGCGCAACACGATGCCTTCCGCCACCATGCGCGGCATCGATGGCCGTGCCCGCTCCGCGTCACTCTGGAAAAATGCCAGGTAAGACGTCAGATTATGGACGAACACTTCGACCGGCCAATCGAACGCAATCAGCGATTCCCGATAGGAAGCCGCTGCTTTGCCATCGAACACGACAATATCCAGGTCGGATGTAGCTGTAGCTTCCCCTCTTACCGCGCTGCCGGCCAATAATGCACCTTCGCAATCCGGAAAGAACTTGTCTATGAACTTTCGCGCCGCTTCGAGCGGCGCTGTTTTATGGGTTGCTTCCATCTTTTTTGTCCCCTTTTGTGTTTTAATGCGCTAATTCTCTACGACGAAATCCGCATGGCTTTGCGGATTTTGTGACTTCAGATAATGAGCTTCCGCTTTCCAGTAGCGGTTCTCGAACTTCGCCAAATTTTGTTGGACGATCGCAGCTTCCCGCTCAATGCGCTGTTGCTGCGAACTCTCTATATAAATTACATAATCGCAATACCCGCGCCATTCGCGCCTTTGCAGAAAAACACCTTCTATAATGATGATGCCGGTTTCAGGAAGCGCGACTTCCCGGCTCTCTCGCCGATCTACCTCCCCGTCGTAAAACGGCAGCGTCAGCTCGTCAGTGATTTTTAGTTGTTCAAAAAAATGCTCACGCAGCCAATCCGTTTCCCATTGCAGCTGGTAATATTCATACCACTCCTCTTCGCCGGTGCCGTAGCGCCGCTCTCTTTCCACAATGAGATCATCGAGATGAAAACTGACCGCCGCTATGTTTTTATTTTTATAATGCTCCACCAGCTTCGCGGTAAGCGTCGTCTTCCCCGACCGGCTCAGCCCATCTATGCCCAGCACAAGCCGGCCCCCGCTGTCGATTGCCGGCAGGCGCTTCGCAATTTGAGTAATCAGCTCTTCCATCTTCATCTTTCCTTTCAGCCTCTACTCTATTGTTTCGATTGAGACTGGGTGATTTCCTTTAAAGATCTTATTTGATGCGAATAAATTCTGGGGTGAGGTTGAAAAAGATATGTTTTTAACTTATTCTTCTCGTTTCAGATGATTTCTTTTTAAAACGGCTTCCCTTTTGATGGTTTCGGGTTTTATTTTCATGATATCAGAGTGATTTGGACGTGTGATTGTGGTGTAAAAAATTATATCAGCGTTCAGGAGATTATATCGGCGCTCAGGAATTTAAATCGGCGTTCAAAAAATTATATCGGCGCTCGAGAGATTATATCGGCGTTCAGGAATTTATATCAGCGTTCAGCTAATTTAACGGAAAAATCGGCGCATCACTCGCGCTAGAAACCATTAAAAAACCGGCTGCACCCGGCAGCCGGCTTTCTCTGAAATTTATATCCCCGCGCTCATCACCACTTCGCCCTGCGGCAATTCGTTGCCAGGCTGCGGTTCCAAGGTGATCGCGATCGTATCCCATTCTTCGGTGTTATTGTCGATATTGAAGTACGTTGCGCCTTCGCCGTTTGCATTAGTCGTGAATGCGCCGGCTGGAATCGGATTGTCGCCTTCGATGAGCCAGACCTGATAGACCTGGTCGCCTTCGAGTGCGGCAAGCTGTTCTGCCGTGACAACCAGATTGAGCGCGCCGTTTTCTTCTTCGATGACAGCGGCTGTCGCGCCGCCTCCAAAGCCTTCGCTCGGCTGCAAGTCAACCGACTGGAACGCCGTTTCCGGCTGAGTCGGTGGTGGCGTCGGTTCCGGCGCCGCCTGCTCAGGTTCCTGCTGCAATTGCATGAACGCATATGCGTTGCCGAGCAGTGACAGCAGCAGCACTGCGGCGATCACCGGTGTCCACCAGACCCGCTTTCTCTTGCGGTCGGTTATCGGCACTACTTTCGGAAGTTCGTCCTCTACCTGTCTGTCATCTTTAATAGTAGGACTGACTCTTTCCGTCCCTTCACCAGCTGACTCTCCCTCTTCTGCGAAAACATTCGACAGAATCCGTGATTTCATTCCCCCAGGTGGTTCTGCAGGGTCTGAAAGATAAGGGAGCTGTCCGGTTGCGTCCGCGATTTCGCGGCATTCGTCACATGTCTTCAGGTGTTCTTCAAATTGGCGAGTTTCTTCAGCGGATAATGTGCCGTTCAGATAATCGACCAGTTGATCACATAATTCGTTATTCATCGATAGCCCCCCTTTCCTGCATCCCGTGCAGTGTTTTCTTTAGTTTGCTGAGTGCCAGCCGGATCCTGCTCTTGACGGTTCCGAGTGGCAGCCCGCATAATTCGGCGATTTTTTCGTGTGTATGTCCTTTAAAATAAAACAACTGGATCATCTCCTGCTGTTCGGCTGATAATTGTGAGACCGCTGCCTGGATATGCTCTTTTTCTTCCTGCCATTCAGCCGTCTGTTCGACACTGGACTCGCCGCTCGGCATTTCGGCGACTTCATCCAGCGGCACGGTCGGTTTTTTTCGCTTCCGTATCAGATCGATTGCGGAATTCTGCGCCATCCGGAACAGCCAGGAAGTGAACTTCCCTTTGCTGTCATCGTATTCGCCGACGCCCCGCCAGATTTTGATGAACACTTCCTGCAGAGCCTCTTCCGCCAGATCGCGGTCCTGGGTCATTTTATAGAGAAACGAGAATAGGATCTTTTCGTACCGGTCATACAAATATTCCAGCGCATCTTTGTCTTTCTCACGGATGCGCGAGTAAAGCAGCGTATCGGAACTTTTATCCATCGATGTTCTCCTTCGATTCGTGTGTCATAGTCATGGTACTAGCTTACTATATCCTGTCGGATTGGAGATAGTCTCGGCCGGTTTTATTTTCGCAAGCTTATCTATCTAACGTGCAAAAGGCGGATTTAGATCAGTTTTGCAATAAATAACGTGTCCTTTCCTTATATAGTGATCGGGTTTAGAACACAGCATTCCAATTAATAAAAATAAAACGAACTTTTTCACTCAAAAACTGATCTAAATCCCAACTCCCTCCGTTATACCTGTAAGAAACAAAAAAAGAAGGAGTGTTGAGGATGAAATACGGAAAAATTTTAGCACCTATTTTAGGCGCAGCTTTATTGGTACCAAGTATGGGCATGGCAGTAAGCGCAGATGAAATGGCACCTACAGAAACGAGCGGCGTTGAGCTGCGGGCGACATTGGATTCATTATTATCCGAGCATTATGCACTGGCAGTCGATTCGATGATGAAAATCTACGATGGTGACGAAGCAGCCGAAGCAGCAATGGCGGCACTTGATGCCAACGCGGCAGACATGGAACCGGTGATCGCTTCTGTATACGGTGAAGAAGGCGGAGCCGCTTTCACCGAAATTTTTGAAACACATAATACAGGAACTGATGAATACGCGATGGCCGTGAAAGCAGGCGACGAAGCCGCACAGGAAGAAGCATTGGCTGAGATCCAGTCTTTCGTAGATGAAATGGGCGCATTCCTCGGAACTGCCACTGAAGGCAATCTTCCAGAAGACGGTGCGACTGAAGCACTTCGTGCGCATGAAGATTTTGTGCAAAACACATTTGACCTCTATGTAGACGGTGATTATGAAGCAGCTTACACATCTTATCTTGAAGGCTTCAAACAGATTTTCGGAGCCGGCGGTGCCATCAGTGGTGCAATCGCAACGCAATTCCCGGACAAATTCACCGACCCGAACACACCAGCCGGTGACTTCCGTTCGACGGTCAGCCGCATTGCAGCAGAGCATTTCGCCCTAGCGCAACTTAGCATGGCAAAAGGCTTCAACGGTGCGGAAGACTTTGACTTTGCTGACTGGGCACAGGACCAGAATACAGAAGAATTCAGTGCTGCCATCGCTTCGTTTTACGGTGACGATGCTGCCACTCAATTCGCAACGCTATGGAACAATGAACACATTTCTGTACAAAGTGATCTGGCAGCGGCACAAGCCGGCGGCAATGAAGAAGAAATCCAACAGGCGCAAACAGCGTTGATCGAAACATTTGCAGCAGAACTTGCCGCATTCCTAAGCACGGCAACTGAAGAACGTTTGCCGCAGGATGAACTGACAGCAAATATTGCAGCACATGAACAATCGGTAATCGATACATTCACGCAGTATGCAACGGGTGATTTCGAAACATCTTATGACACTTACCGTGAAGGCTACACAATTGTATTCGCAATCGGCAAAGGCTTAAGCGGCGCGATCGTTGACCAGTTCCCTGAAAAATTCGAAACAGCTGTTCCTGACAAAATGCCTGCTACCGGCCTTGGCGGTTCAGCAAACCAGTCAAACACGATGATGATCTGGGTTGCAATGAGCACGCTGATCCTATTGGCAGCTGGAACAATGACGTTTCGTCAAAGAAAGCAGCAATAACCAAACTGGAAAGGAGCATGGGCGATGAGACAATTTTGGACAATGGCAACAGCGGTCATCCTCTGCGGGGTGCTGTTCGTTATCTTGAAACCCCTTGCGGATGAACCGACATTTGAAGAAGACATCGCTCAGCTCGACCTTCCGGAAGTGACCGAAGAAGCGCCGGCTGAGCTGCTGGCTTCGGGTGAAGACATCGATAAAATCGCGGAATTCCCGATTAAACCGGCACAGCGCGAAAAGCTGCAGGAATTGCAGAAACAGCGTCAGCAAAGCATCCAGGGCATGGTTCCTGCAAGAGTGGCCATTCCTTCCATCGGTGTGGACGCGGCTATCGAAGCGACCGGCATTCTGGAGAACGGTGAAATGGGTGTACCGGAAGACATTAACCAGGTCGGCTGGTTCGAACCCGGCTTTAAAGTCGGCGCCAAAGGCCATGCGGTCCTCGCGGGACATGTCGACAGCTATACCGGACCAGCGATTTTCTATCATCTGAAGAAAGTGGAAGCAGGCGAAAAAGTAATCGTAACGGATAAAGACGGCCGTGAAATGGTCTATGAAATCCAAGAAAAAACAAGCTATGTGACAGACGAAGCGCCGATCGAGGAAATCTTCGGCCCTTCCGACAGCCGGATGATTAATTTGATCACCTGCACCGGTACTTTTAACCGGGATACAGGTTCTCATGAAGAACGCCTCGTTGTCACGGCAAAATTGATATCAGACTCGAGCGTCCAGGATAAACAGCCTGAAGCGCCGATGAATGTCACGGCAACATCATTCAATGTTTCCTGGCATGCGGTTCGCGATGACGCGATCATCGGCTACCGCGTCTACGAAGAAGATATCGAGACGGGTGAAATGACGAAGGTCGCCACTGTATCGCTGTTCGACCGCAAGAAAGTGGAAATTACAGCAGATGATGCAAAACGCTATTATGTGTCTTCTGTGGATGTCGATCTGAATGAGTCGGAGAAAACACCGGCCGAATAATGGAGCAAGGGCAGTTGGAGAAACCTTCCATTGCCCTTTTTTCTAATTTATCTAATTATTCAGAAAACCATTGACAATAAAGCCACTGATTGCTAGTTTCAATATAACCGGCTTCACGTCAGCTGGATGTGCACGAATTCAAAGGGGGAATCAGCTCATGGAAGCTCAGCAAAAAAAGATCCTGCTGCTCAGCGGCATCGCCCACATGGTCGATGTCGTCAAAACAGCCCAGAACATGGGATACTACGTCATCGTCACCGACCGCGACGCCGGATCTCCGGCCAAAAAAGCCGCTGATAAAAGCTATGAAGTCAGCACGGCCGATATCGACAGGCTCGTGGAAATCGCACAGGCCGAAAAGATCGATGGTGTCTTCAACGGTTTTGACGACGTCAATACATGGAACGCGCTGGCTCTTTGCGAGCGTCTCGGCATCCCTTATTACGCTACCTATGAACAGCTTGAAATCTGCTCCAATAAAGACCGCTTTAAAAATCATTGCCGAAATTTTGATGTGCCCGTTGTCGAAGAATACAACCTGGACAACGGGCTCACAGAAGAATTGATCGGCAGCCTGCAATTTCCCGTCATCGTCAAACCGGTCGACAGCTATGCCAGCCAGGGCATTACCGTGTGCTACGGACCGGAAGACGTAAAAGCAGGTTATGCCAAAGCACTGGAGTATTCGAAATCCGAAACAGCAATCATCGAGCCGTTCATCGATACCCCGTACGGTTTAATGATGTACTATACCGCCTATCAGGGTGATATCGTCTTGTCAGCCGTGACGGACCGCCATGTCCATAAGCATTTTGCCGAACATCCGCCGCTGCCGATCGCCGTCATGTTCCCTTCCCGCCACCGCGAACAATATCTTGCGGAAGTCGATCCGCAGGTGCGTGCCATGCTGCGCGGCATGGGCATCCAAAACGGTGTGCTTCTGATTCAGGCACTATACGATAATGGCCGCTTCTATCTTTATGAAATGGGCTTCCGCATCAGCGGTTCACAGCATTACAATATCATCGAAAAGCAGACCGGCATCAACCTGCTCGAAATGATGCTGGATCTTTCCGTCGGCAAGGACATCAGCAAATACGATACCCGCCATTTAGACGACAGCTATATCCCGCATCCTTCCTGCAACCTGCCGATCCTGATGCACAGCGGGACCATCGCGGACATCCGCGGCATGGAAGGGATTCTGGCCATGCCGGAAATCCTGACCGCTGTCGTCAACCGAAAAGCGGGCGACACGGTTGCGCCTTCAGGTTCCTATGCACAGATGTTCGGCCGATTCACCATCGTCGCCGACTCTGCCACCGAACTGAACCGGGCCATCGATGCCATCTATGACACACTCGAAATCCGCTCAACTGAAGGTGAGGATATGCTGCTGGTCCGTTTTCATCCGGAAGAAATCATCAAAGCCTGAAGGGTTTTAAATCGCTCAACCAATAAAGACCTGCCCCATTCATCAAAATGCGGGAAGGTCTTTATTGATATCAGTCATTCAGCGGACAATGCCATGTTCGAGTTCTTCCGCCAGCATTCCGGGAATTTGCATCAGTCCCTCGAAATCTTCCGGCGCGACCGGCTTCGAAAACAGGTAACCCTGGCCGATCGTGCAGCCGTGTTCGATGAGGACGTTCATCTGGTTTTCGGATTCGATCCCTTCCGCGACCAGCGTCATGTCCAGATTGAGGCCTAGATCGATGATGGCTTTCACCATGGGATTCAACTCGTCAATGTCCAATTCATCCACGAATGATTTGTCGATTTTCAAGGTATCGATCGGCAATTTCTGCAGGACATGCAAAGACGAGTAGCCTGTCCCGAAATCGTCTATGGATATTTTGATGCCCATCTGCTGCAGGCTTACAAGAATCTTTTTGCTTTCCTTGATGTTCTGCATGATGCTCTCGGTGATTTCCAGCTCCAGATAGCGGGTATCGAGCCCCGTTTTGTCCAAGACCCGCTCGACCGTCTCAAGGAATTTGCCATGCTTGAACTGCAGCACCGATACGTTGACCGAAATGTTCAGCGGCGGATAACCCGCATCCTGCCATTGCTTGTTCTGGCGGCACGCTTCTTCGAGCACCCATTCCCCGATGGCAACAATCTGCCCGGTTTCTTCAGCCACCGGTATGAATTCAACCGGCGATACCCAGCCAAGGTCCGGATGCCGCCAGCGAAGCAAGGCTTCCATACCGATGATTTTCCGTGTGCCGAGCACGACTTTCGGCTGGTAATAAAGGATAAACTGATCTCTTTGGACAGCTTTTTTCAAAGCATTTTCAATCGTCATTTTGCGTAATTTCTCCTGACTCAGCTCTGCATTGAAAAAGCTGTAGCCATTCTTGCCATTTTCTTTCGACACATACATCGCCGCGTCCGCGCTTTTCATCAAATCTTCCGGCGTATAGCCATGCTCCGGATATTTGCTGATGCCGATGCTCGGCGTGATGTTGATCTGGTATTCTTCCACATCGAGTGATTCATTGAAATTTTCCAGGAGTTTATTGGCAACAGCTTCACATTTTTCATCGGTTGCATCCAGAACGACAATGATGAACTCGTCTCCTCCGAGGCGGTACAGCAGCATATCGGGGTCCAGCGCCGCCTGCAGCCGTTCAGCCGTTTTGACGAGTACCAAATCCCCGATGTGATGGCCCATCGTATCGTTCACCACTTTGAACTGGTCGAGGTCGATCAGCAGCAGCGCCATCTGTTTAGTCGGATAATCCGCTAGGAAATGTTCGATCTCCTCATTGAAACTGCTTCGGTTGCGCAAATCCGTCAGTTGATCATGATATGCCAGGTACCTGTATTGCTCCACCAACTGGCGATTTCTCAACAGCACCTGCAGCTGGCGGCCGAGCACCATAATGAAGATGATCAGCAAACCGCTGCTGAGCCCGTTGAAGTCAAACTGATAACTATGCATGACCAGCATCAGCAGAATCAGGATGCTTACATACGGAAAAGCGGTTCCTTTATCGTTCGCTGTACTTTTCAGCTTCCATAATTCATTTCTCTTATCGGATTTGGAGTAACAGCCCGAAAAGCCGAACAGCAGCACTGCCAGCAGCCAGAGCAGGTCTACCAGATGCCCCGGCTGGTAACTTTCTTTGTAGGATACATAGACATAAAGAAAATCAGCGGCAATCTGAATAAAAAATCCAATCAGCAAAAACAGCAGCACTTCCTGTTGTCTATTCTTCCGGATCAGATAGTACAGAATGCTGACCACCAATAAAATGGTGATGTCTGCTACCGGATAAATGATGGCGGTCATCGTGATCAGCCAGGATTCCCCGGACAATTCCAGCACCGGATTGATGAGGTAATGAAAGCTGATCGAAGCGACGGTGATGATGAAAACCGCGATATTAAACAGATAGGAGTTTTCGCTGAACTCATTGCTCAATTCGCGGGTTTTGAAAATCAGTGCCACGAGGAAAATCAGGTAGGAACTGAGCCACACGACAGAAGAAAGAATCGTGGAATTCTCCGTCCCTTGGCTAAACTGGACGATCAGCCAGATCCAGTTGCCGGCTGTGTACAGAATCAGTGCCAGCTGCAACAGCAGCCAAAAAGATTTATGTTTTGTATCGGCACTGCGGTAAGCCTGGTGCAGCCAGATGAAACTGAGTGTCCCGGCGAGAATTTGCAGCACATTGGTCCCCGTTGTCACCAGCCACGGGTCTCCCTGGAATGTCAGTGTCCAGCTATAGAATAAGGCGATTGCCAATGAAAGTATTGTAATGGGAAAAAGCATCTGCTTTAACAAGGTTGTTCCCCCTAGGTGTCAGAAATTGAATGAACTGCAGACTCCGCTTAGCCAAATATGATTTCACCTGCGGAAGTGAAATTACAGCAATAACTTAGTAAAAACAGTATAACCGTTATTATGACAAAAACATAGAACTTTTATCACATTTACAATATAAGGAATTAAAGCCTAAGGACCTATTAATTTCGAGGAACGAAGAATCGATATACCCTTCGCTACGCCCGTAACATTACGTCCTTATCCTCCTTTATCGGCAAATCTCCGTAAAAATTGACTTCTTTTTTCGACATTGCTACGGTCAATATAAGCTTTTAGCGCAAAAAACGAGGTGAAGAAATGATTTTCTTACTCATCTGGCTGCTGCTGATCGGGTACGCTGTCTACATAGCTCCCGGCACAGGCGCCAACAACCCGATTTTCCCTGAACTGTTCAACGGCAATATCGGCGACATCGATCCGCTCGTCTTTGCCGTATTTAATTCGCTCGGCATTTTCCCCATGGTCTTTCTGACGATTCTTTTGCTCAACGACAAACAGCGCTGGCCTGCGTGGCCGTTCGCCCTGCTGTCATTCGGCATCGGCGCCTTTGCGCTGCTCCCGTATTACGCATTCGGCATCAAGAAATCCGACAAGAAACTGCGCACGCCGCGCTGGCTCGTCCGCTTCCTCCGCTCCCGCTTCTGGCTCATCGCCCTCATCATCATGTGGGTTGGCAATTGGCTGACGCTGCTGCAGGGATTCTCGTTCGCTGATTACGTCGATTATTTCTTCGCCTCGAGTCTCGTGTCGGTCATGACCGTCGACTGGTTCGTGCTGTACGCCCTGTCCATCTACACCGTCCACCGCTTTTATCCGGACGCCCGCTTCAAAGGATTGGCCTGGGTGCCGATCATCGGACCGGTGCTGGTGCTATTGATGAACAGAAATCTGACTGGCAATAAAAACTAGCGTTTTGAAATGGTTTTTTCTATACAAAAAGAGCGCACAGGATTTCTGTGCGCTCTTTTTCGCTTTTCGCCCGCGAAAAGCATGCATTTTGGTATTTGACCTTTGATTTTAGAATGATATTGAGTGAAATTCTTCCTTTCACCGGTGTCTTGTGCTGTTTTTCCGTTCTCGAATTCGGGATGCCGGCGTATATCAACGTTCAGCGAAATATATCAACGTTCAAGAGATTATATCAACGTTCAAAAAATTATATCGACGCTCAGGAAATTATATCAACGCTCAGAAAAATATATCAACGTTCACCTTAATCAGGGCCCTCACCCATTTTCTCCAAAACAAAAAGAGCACACAATTTCTGTGCGCTTCTTTTCATCCGAGTCCCCTTTTATCGTTTCTTCATTTATCCGTAAAACCTTGAATCGCCAGCGAAAAAACCGCTTGGCCACCCAGCACCCGTTTCCCGTCCTGATTGACAGCCGCAACTTCAAAAATCAGCCTGCCGCTTTCCTTCTCTTTGAGCTCCGCCTGCAGCGAAACGACATCGCCCAGAAACACCATGCCTTTAAAGCGGATTGAATAGGTCTCAATAAAACCTTCATCCAAATAAGGGGTGAACAGTTTCGCCAGATTCCCCATCGTCCACATGCCGTGCGCGATGATGCCCGGAAGCCCGGCGCGCTCCGCTTCCTCGTCAATCGTATGTATGGGATTGAAATCGCCGGAAGCTCCGGCATACTTAATAAGATCCAGCCGCGAGACGGGCTCCAGCCCAATTACAGGCAGCGTTTCCCCTACTTTCATCTGACCGATCCGGCTCATTTCCGCATCTCCTTCCGCGCAGCTTCATTGATGATGATCACACGTTCTTCCGAAAAGAGCAGCTCCCCCTCTTTGTCTTCCCCGTAAAGAACGACAATAAGAAAACCCATCTTCCCGAAACTGCCGGTCCGCTCATAATAATCCTTCACTTCGATCCAGCAATAGACTTCTTCCCCTATAAACAGCGGACGCGTATAGACATATTTCTGCTCGCCGTGAATCAATCCTTTCGAAGGCAAGTCGAGTCCCGGAACCGACCCGCTGTCGAAAGTGACCGGGAACGTCGGCGGCGCAATGTTTCTGCCGTAGACAGACTGTTTTCCCGCTTCTTCATCTGTGAACAGCGGCGAAGCATCCCCTATCGCTTCCGCAAACTTTTTGACCGCACTGCGTTCAATCACATTTTTTGTTTTCTCCGACCGTCTGCCAATCATCTCTTTCAGCATCCGTGCATCCCCTCTCTCAGTCCTTCGGTCCGCCCGCGACATACAATACCTGGCCGGATACAAAAGAAGAACGTTCATCCGCGAAAAACGCTACAGCATTTGCGATGTCTTCCGGCTTGCCGCTCCTGCCGACAGGAATCATCGCCACGTTCGCTTCGACAAAGCCGTCAAACGGCACACCCATGCGCTCTGCCGTCGCTTTCGTCATATCCGTTTCGATAAAGCCCGGCGCCACAGCATTCGCCGTCACACCAAACTTGCCGAGTTCAATCGCCAGTGTCTTCGTGAAGCCCTGCAGCCCCGCTTTGGCAGTCGCATAATTCGCCTGCCCTCTATTGCCCAGTGCCGAAGTGGAGGAAATATTGATGATTCTTCCGTATTTCTTGTCGATCATGTATTTCTGTACTGCACGTGTCGCATAAAACGCGCCTTTCAAATGCACGTCCATGACCGTCAGCCAGTCTTCATCCGTCATCTTAAACAGCATATTATCCCGGATGACGCCTGCATTATTCACAAGGATGTCGATGGAGCCGAAATGCTCATTCACTTCCGCCACCGCACCTTCCACCTGCTCTTTTTCCGTGACACTCGCCACTTTCGCATAAACGGAATAGCCTTTTGCCTCCAGCTCCTCTTTCGCCGCGGCCAGCGCTTCCTCGTTGATATCGATGATCGCGACATTCGCCCCTTCTTCCGCAAAGCGTTCGGCGATCTGCCTGCCGATCCCCCTGCTTCCTCCTGTCACCAATGCTGTACGTCCTTCAAAATTCTTCGTCATGCCCATTCCCCTCTCTGTGTAAATAAAACCAGTCATTCTCCGTTTAATTTTTCTGACAATTAATTACTTTTTCAATATACAGGAAGCGTTTGGGCCAGTCAATTGAGCACCCAGCCCGGCGCCCAATCAAAAAAGAACTGCCTGGCAGGCAGCCTCCAAATTACACAGCTATCCAGTTTGCCTTCCCGCTCAATCAATCAGCGTAACCCCCACAATCTCATCCAGACTCAGCCGCTCCATCCCGAACGGACTCTCATAAACCAGTTCCCGGTGCGATACATCGATACGCTCGATGACGCCGCGATGCTTGAACAGCTGCTTTTCCCGCCAGGTTTCAATCAGCACTTCGCATTTCCGCTTTAACGCGATGTCCAGTTCCTCCTGAATCAGCTGCAGATCGAACTCGTCGAGCTCCGGCCGCTTCACTTCCTCATCTTCCTTATACCATTCGCGCAGCATCTGGATATGCTCCGGCAGCATCAGCCCCTGCCATTTGATATTCCCCCGATCCTTGATATCGCCTTGCATCTTGAATTGATTGTTCATCTTCTTCATCAGAACCACCCCTTTCTAAAAATAAGAACATTTGTTCTTATTCTATACCACGTAAAAGAGGGCGGCAATCCTTTATGGCAAATAAAAGCCGGAAACAAATGCCTCAGCCGTTACTCACAGCAATTGGTCAATCAGTATGCAAAGAAAGGATTGGCAGGTTCTTCCTCTTTGGCTATACTATTCAAAATACCTTATTGAACGGAGAGACTATGAACCATTTTAAGCGTAAGTCAAAAGATAAAAACAAAAGCAGCAAAGACAATGTGTTTCTTGATTGCTTTGCTGAATTCAGCTTTACACTGTTATTCGAACTGTTGATAAGCATCATCTGGAATATCATCTTATTCATTCCCAGAGTTCTTATTCGAGCGTTGAGCAATATATTTTAACAAGACAAAAACCCTTTTCCTGATTACGGAAGAGGGTTTTCCACTGGCCCAGTCAACGACAAGTACATACCGATCAATTCTTCGGTTCGATTGCGTAATTGAAAATGCATATACTTACGGTGGTCTTCGTAGCCGTTGTAGTAAAACACATACTCTGTAAACAGATCGTCTTTCTTGCCCTTAAGTATTCGATACTGCTGTCTTTTCATATAAATTCTGGTGGTTCTCAAATCGTTTTCAGCGCATTTTATCGCTTGGTCAACCATCTGCAGGTAAGGACGTTTTAATTTAAAGGGCATCGTGTCAATCATCTCCCTGTCTTTATGCAAAATGGTGAGAACAAAAGGCAGGTAAATCATATTCTCGAAATGAACGATAAGGTCCTTCGACATTAAAGGAGTCATGTAAACCCTCCTAACATAAGAACGTTTGTTCTCATTCTATACCATATATGTACACATGGCAATCCTTTCCGCCAAATAAAAAAAGCCCCCCAGCTGAAAATGAGTGGCTTTCCATCCTTTATCTCATAAAAATCTTGGCACCAGTCGAGGGCGCGACATAAATATTCCGATGGCCTCTGCCCGTTTCAATCGTTGCAATATGCGCTTGCGGATAGCCCAGTATCTCATATTCCAGTCCTCCAAACTTCGCCGGCGTCAAACTCCAGTCGCTGTTCTTCGCAACCGGCGCCACGTCCAGCCGGTAGGTCTTCCACGTCTTCGCCGTTTCCGGCAAGTAAACATATTCCTTCATGGCGAGTTGCCGCTCGGGCACCGGTTTCTCTTTTAGAGCGGCTCCTTTCGCTTCACCCAGGTTAATGACCTGGCCGATCTGCAGAAACTTGCTGTCGACGCCCGGATTCGCCGCCTCCAGATCCGCCACCCGGATGCCATCCATATTATTCGCAATGTTCCAGAACGTATCGCCTTCCTGGATGGTATACGTCGCCGGCACCGGCTTGACCAGCGCCTGCTGGTTCAGGAATGTGAAAGCCCCTTTATAGTCGAACACACAGCACGCTTTCCAGCTGTAGCCCGGCATTTCGTGATGCGATTTATCTTCGCGGCCGACGCCGTCCGCCACCAGCGCCGCCTGCAATTCATCGATCGTCTCTTTGACGAAATCGCGCATCCGTTCATTGCGGTAATCGCCCGCCACGCAAATGCCGAGCGAATAATCGTTGGCGTTGCCGGCGTGGTACGTGCGCCGGTCAAAATCATGCGCCCAGACAATGCGCGCCCGTTTGCCGCGCGGCGTCTGCACCACGTTTTTCGGCTCGATGATGATCGCATACGCAACTCCGGGCCAGCCGTTCGCTTCTATATGATAGCTTGCAAAACTTTCGGCGTCGGACCCTGGCAAATGCGACAGCGTCAGCGAATGATGCCAGACGCGGGTGGTGATCTTCTTGCTCCGCGCGCCGTAATGCTGTTTCTTCGGCAAACGGCTGCGCATATCCACGACATTCGGCAATGCTAAAAAGTTTTTCATGACTAACCCCCTGTTTTAGTTTGACCTTGTAATGCGCTATGTGTTTTATTTCTTCCCTTTCCAGCCATGCGGCCCTTTGCACCAGCCGCCAATCACCGTGCCCATGGCAATCACCGGATTCTCGAACGTGTAATCTTCCAGTAAAAACAGCTGGTTATGCAGCGGAATCAGCAAGCCTTCCAAAACCAGCTTTTCACGCAGCTTCACGTAATTCTTCGGACATTTCGCCGAAGTCGACGCGGCAAACTTTGACCCTTTCTGCACCACAAACTGCTCGCCGGCGAAATAGCCGCTGGCATCCGCTCCCCGTCTTGAAGAGATCTTCAGAATCTTCGGCAGCACTTCCACTTCTTCCACTTCTTCCGCTTCCGCCATCAGCAGAAGCCCCGCCTCGAACGGATCCAGCGACGTTTCTTCCAGCGTCGCTCCATCCACTTCGTAAAACTGGTAAAGCTCGCCGTAATCGGGATGCGTGATCCGTTTTACAAACTGTGTTTTCGTCATTTTTTCATCTCCTTTTTTAGGCAGGATTCCCAGCAAAGGGGCCTATACTCCCTATATAGCGAATCAGGCCATAACAGGATACTTTTCTTCGAATAAAAAAAGACCGAATCACATCCGCAGAATAAAATCTGCAGATGGACTCAGTCCGTTGAAGTCTATAGGCGCCGCTTATTAAGCGATCGGCGCTTTTCGTGCTGTTTTCTGTTTGAACGTTCTGGTCGATTCGACCGCTTGCTGCCAGCCGGCGTAGAGCTCTTCGCTCTGTTCGGCAGGCATTTCACGGTTATAGGTTTTTTCAACTTGCCATTGCTTGGCGATTTCTTCTTTGTTTTGCCAGAAACCGACGGCGAGTCCAGCCAAGTAAGCCGCTCCCAATGCGGTCGTTTCCTGGATGACCGGGCGTTCCACCGGCACATCCAGGATGTCGCTCTGGAATTGCATCAGGAAATCATTCGACACGGCTCCGCCGTCCACGCGCAAAGTTTTGAGCTCGATCCCCGCATCTTTGATCATGACATCCACCACATCTTTTGTCTGGTAAGCGAGTGATTCAAGCGTCGCCCGGACAAAATGCGCTTTCGTCGTGCCGCGCGTCAAACCGAAAACCGCTCCGCGCGCATCAGTATCCCAATACGGCGTGCCGAGCCCGACGAATGCCGGCACCATATAGACGCCGTCCGTCGATTCGACTGACGTGGCGAGTCCTTCGCTTTCCGGTGCTGTTTTTAAGATTTCCAGACCGTCCCGCAGCCACTGAATCGCGGAGCCCGCGACAAAGATGCTGCCTTCCAGTGCGTATTCCACTTTGCCGTCGACGCCCCAGGCCAGCGTCGTCAGCAAGCCGTGCTCGGAAACGACGCCTTCTTCGCCCGTATTCATGAGCATGAAGCATCCCGTACCGTAAGTGTTTTTCGCCATGCCTTTATCAAAGCAGGCCTGGCCGAACAATGCCGCCTGCTGGTCACCCGCGATGCCCGCAATCGGCACGTTGTGGCCGAAGAAATGATAGTCGACGGTTTCCGCGTAGACTTCAGACGACTGGCGCACTTCCGGCAGCATGCTTTTCGGCACCGTCAGAATCTCCAGCAATTCGTCGTCCCATTCCAGATCGTAAATATTGTACATCAGCGTACGCGACGCGTTGCTGTAATCCGTGATATGCGTTTTGCCGCCTGACAATTTATAGACGAGCCACGAATCGATCGTACCGAACATCAAATCGCCGTTGTCCGCTTTTTCGCGTGCGCCTTCCACGTTGTCCAGAATCCATTTGACTTTCGTGCCGGAGAAATAAGCATCGATCAACAGCCCCGTCTTTTTGCGGAACAATTCTTCGTGACCCTGCTCTTTCAAGTCCTTGCAGATTTCACTGGTCTGGCGAGACTGCCAGACGATCGCTTTGTAGATCGGCTTACCGGTGTTGCGGTCCCAGACGACCGCTGTTTCGCGCTGGTTCGTGATGCCGATGCCGGCGATCTGGCTTGGTTCCACATCCGATTTGCGCAAGACGCCCGCCATACAAGCGAGGACAGATGTCCAGATTTCATTGGCGTCATGCTCCACCCAGCCCGGCTTCGGAAAGAATTGTTCAAATTCCTGCTGGGCCGTTTCGACGATTTCCCCTTTATGATTAAACAGCACCGCCCGTGAACTCGTGGTCCCCTGGTCGATTGACAAAATATAATCTTTGCTCATTGTGAATTCCTCCTCAAATGGATTTTTCTGCAACGCGATTGTTTTGTCTTCTTTTGTCATCTGTTAACGTGTCTTCGATTTCATTGGCTGTGGTATGGCCTTTTTTCAGTTCAGCACTGGCTGCACCGAATAAAATCACGGCCATCACTGCGCTGAGCACCCAGAACAGCACATTGTAATCGCCCGTGAACACGGCGCTGTAGAATACGGCGCCGTAAATACCGCCGAACACCGGACCGGCTACCGGAACCCAGGCATAGCTCCAGTCGGAACCGCCTTTCCCCGGAATCGGCAGCAGCGTGTGTGCGATGCGCGGGCCCAGATCCCGTGCCGGGTTGATGGCGTAGCCGGTCGTACCCCCGATCGACATCCCGATTGCGATGATCAACGCGCCGACGATCAGGGGATTCAAGCCTTCCGTAAATTCGTTCGCGCCGATGAACAATAAGCCCATCACGAGAACGGCCGTACCGATGATTTCACTCACCAAATTCGAAAACGGGCTTCTGATTGCCGGAGCTGTGGCAAAAACAGCCAATTTCGCGTCTTTGTCTTCTGTCCGGCTCCAATGCGGCAGGTAATTCAAAAAGACGATGCCGGCCCCGATGATGGCGCCGATGATCTGCGCCGCAATATAGACCGGCACTTTTGTCCACGGAAGTTCGCCGATGACCGCAAAGCCCAAAGTCACAGCGGGATTCAGATGCGCCCCTGAGAAATTGCCGACTGCATAAACGCCCATGGTGACCGCCAGCCCCCATGCAATCGTGACAACAATCCAGCCGCCGTTTTCCGCTTTCGAATCTTTCAATACCACTCCTGCTACGACACCGCCCCCGAAAATAATCAGGATCATGGTGCCGATCAATTCTGCCAAAAATTCTGACATCATTTAACACTCCTTTTCAGTTTAAAGCAAACACACTGGAACACAAAAAAATCCGCAATCAATGAGAGTTCTCCTTTAACAGAAGGACTCATTGATGTGCGAATCTCAGATCTCCAGCACAATTCTTAACTTGTTGTATATATTTTACATACAAAAGAAAGCGCTGTCAATATATGTCTGAATATTGGAGAAAAACAGCCGATTTTCCCGACTGCTTTTCTCCTGTTTTTCGCACTGTTGTCCGTTTATCCGACCGGATGCGTCGCTTCGTACAGCAACCTATCCAATTCTTTCGTGTAGCTTTGCGTTTGCTGCGTTGTCCAGCCGAAGCTTTCCGCCATATGCGCGATGGCCGCTTCTTTAAATTTATAGACAAACTGGATATCGAACAGCAAAGCACCTGTCCGGCGGACGAAAAAGTCGACTGGTTTATACGCCGCTTCGTATTCCATCGCGTAACGCAGCATCGCAAACACCAATGGATCCAGTCCTGCCTGTGCCGCTTCCTGCTGCCTGCCGGCGAATATACCCAGCACCTGGTCGACATTGGCGCCGTAACGGCTTGTCAGCATTTCCGCCGTCTTCTGGTTCAAGCCCATGGACAGCGCCTGCTGCTCCCGGTCCAGACGGAACGTTTTGAACCCTTCCGAGCCGCCGACTTCACCGCCGGAAATCGGCAGATGTTTCGTCGAAACTTTCTGGAACCGCAGCCCCTGCTCTTTTGCTAATTGCTCCGTCACCAAATCGACTATGCTTTCGCCCATTTTGCGGTAGCCGGTCAGCTTGCCGCCTGCAATGGAGATCAAGCCGGTATCCGAGATGAAGATTTCGTCCTTGCGCGAAATCTCCGAAGGATCTTTGCCTTCTTCGTGGATCAGCGGACGCAGCCCTGCCCAGCTCGATTCGATATCGTCTTCACTGATGGCCACTTCCGGGAACATGAAATCGATGGCGCGCAGCACATAATCGCGGTCTTCCCGTGTCATCGTCGGGTGGGCGATATCCGCTTTATAAACGGTATCGGTCGTCCCGACATACACTTTGCCTTCACGCGGAATGGCGAATGCCATCCGGCCGTCCGGCATATCGAAATAAATGGCCTGTTTCAGCGGAAAACGGCTGCCGTCGAAAATCAGGTGGATGCCTTTTGTCAGCTGCAGCGTTTTGCCTTTTTTCGAATGGTCTTTTTCACGCAAAGTGTCGACCCATGGCCCCGCTGCGTTGACGATCCGTTTCGCGAAAATCTCATGGACTTCGCCGTTTGTCTGGTCTTCCATGCGGATGCCAATCACTTTGCCGCCGTCATAGATGAAATCGATGACTTTCGCGTAGTTCAGCGCAAGCGCCCCTTTTTCCACCGCTTTTTTCATCACTTCAATGGTCAGGCGCGCATCGTCCGTCTTGTATTCCACATAATAGCCGCCGCCTTTTAAGCCTTCTTTCTTCAATAAAGGCTCGCGTGTCAATGTTTCTTTGCGGCTCAGCATCTTTCTGCGCTCTTCGCGTTTGACGCCCGCCAAAAAGTCATAGACGCGCAAGCCGACGTTGGTGCTCAGCGGACCGAACGTGCCGCCTTTGTAAAACGGCAGCAGCATCCATTCCGGCGTTGTCACGTGCGGGCCGTTTTCATAAACGATTTCACGTTCCTTGCCGACTTCAGCCACCATCTTCACTTCAAACTGCTTCAGGTAACGCAAACCGCCGTGCACCAATTTGGTGGAACGGCTGCTGGTGCCTGCTGCGAAATCCTGCATCTCCACCACTGCCGTCTTGACGCCCCGGACACTTGCGTCCAAGGCGATGCCGGCGCCCGTAATCCCTCCGCCGATGACCAATAAATCGAGTGGCGCGTTTTTCATGGCACCAATTGTTTCGCTGCGTTTCAAACTGGAAAATTTCATCAAAAATCTCTCCTCTTCCATATATAAGATGGTTTATTGCGTTCTGTACCTATAATCTCCACAAAAAAAGAGAGACCACGGCACAGCTGCAGAATTTCTTCTGCTGAACTGGCTTGGTCTCTCATTATCTCCGGCCTGTGATTTTAACTTGTAAGGTTGTGTTACTCCACCGGTTTGAATGTGCGCGTTGACGCCACAGCATTTTGCCAACCGGTATAAAGTTTTTCGCATTGTTCTTCCGACATCGTGCGGTTGAACGTCTTCTGGACTTGCCATTGCTTGGCGATTTCTTCTTTGTCTTTCCAGAATCCGACCGCTAACCCCGCCAAATAGGCAGCGCCGAGTGCTGTCGTTTCCTGGATGACCGGTCGTTCCACCGGCACATTCAGAATATCGCTCTGGAACTGGATCAACAGATCGTTGCCGACGGCTCCGCCGTCCACACGCAATGTTTTGAGTTCAATCCCTGCATCTTCTATCATAACATCTACGACGTCTTTTGTCTGATATGCGAGCGATTCGAGTGTCGCCCGCACAAAATGCGCTTTCGTCGTGCCGCGCGTCAAACCGAAAATCGCCCCGCGTGCATCGGTATCCCAATACGGCGTCCCGAGCCCGACGAATGCCGGCACCATATAAACGCCGTCCGTTGAGTCGACCGATGCCGCCAATGCTTCACTTTCCGGTGCGCGGTCGATCAGCTCCAGCCCGTCACGCAGCCATTGGATGGCGGAACCGGCGACGAAAATACTGCCTTCCAGCGCGTATTCCACTTTGCCGTCGACGCCCCAGGCCAATGTCGTCAGCAAGCCGTGATCCGACTGGACACCTTGTTCCCCGGTGTTCATCAGCATGAAGCATCCCGTACCGTAAGTGTTTTTCGCCATACCTTTATCGAAGCACGCCTGGCCGAATAAAGCGGCCTGCTGGTCACCGGCGATGCCGGCGATTGGCACGTTGTAGCCGAAGAAATGATAATCGATGGTTTCCGCATACACTTCAGACGACTGGCACACTTCCGGCAGCATGCTCTTCGGCACTGTCAGGATGTCGAGCAGTTCATCGTCCCATTCCAGATCGTAGATATTGTACATCAGTGTGCGCGACGCGTTGCTGTAATCCGTCACGTGTTTTTTGCCGCCGGAAAGTTTATAGACAAGCCACGAATCGATCGTGCCGAACATCAAATCACCGTTGTCCGCCTTTTCGCGTGCGCCCGGCACGTTATCAAGGATCCATTTCACTTTCGTCCCGGAGAAATAAGCATCGATCAACAGCCCCGTCTTTTTGCGGAACAGCTCTTCGTGCCCCTGCTCTTTCAAGTCCTTGCAGATATCATCCGTCTGGCGCGACTGCCAGACAATCGCTTTATAAATCGGTTTGGCCGTGTGGCGGTCCCAGACCACCGCCGTCTCGCGCTGGTTTGTGATGCCGATTCCGGCGATCTGGTCCGGCGTAATTTCCGACTTGCGGAGCACATCC
Source organism: Planococcus sp. RAB007_Raresut (assembly GCF_057369535.1). NCBI lineage: Bacteria > Bacillati > Bacillota > Bacilli > Caryophanales > Caryophanaceae > Planococcus > Planococcus sp. RAB007_Raresut. The sequence goes on along the minus strand of NZ_JBXYIF010000002.1, from coordinate 355,964 downwards.
GCGATACACGCCAGCACGGACGTCCAGATTTCATTGGCGTCATGTTCCACCCAACCCGGTTTCGGGAAGAATTGCTGAAACTCCTGCTGGCCCGTTTCAACGATTTCCCCTTTATGATTAAACAGTACGGCCCGTGAGCTTGTCGTACCTTGGTCGATCGATAAGATATAGTCTTTCTTCAAGTCGCTCTCCTCCAACATCTATGAAACCGCGGTTTCGTCTAATCGCCCTGCATTGCGGCGGCTTCTTCCCAGTTCTGCGCCGGCCGTCCAGAAATCTGAAAAACAGAAAAAACCCGCACCGAACGGACAAATCCCAATGAGGATTTGTCCGTACCAGTGCGGGTCTCTTCTTCTCTTGCACAGCGCTTAACTTGTCACTTTAAATTTATCAGCTTTTAAAAACGCGGTCAATAGATTGCTACCGCTGCAAATCCCACAGATCGGAATCCGACGTCGATACGGCAAGAGCCCCTCCGCTATAGGCGAGCTCCACGTCTTCCGGCGTGCGGATCAGCCCGCCGGCGATGATCGGGATGCCGGTCTTCTGATGCACTTCCTCAATCACCGACGGAATGATGCCCGGCAGCAGCTCGATATAATCCGGTTTGTTCTGGCCGATCAGCTTGATATTATGCTCCAGCGCCTGGCTGTCCAGCAAAAACAAGCGCTGAATCGTCAGCAGGTTGTTCTTCTTCGCCAGCGTGATCACATTGCCGCGCGTCGAAATGATGCCGTCCGGCTTGATCTCCCTGACCAGAAACTCAAAGCCGTAAGCATCCGTCTTCAGCCCCTGGATCAAGTCGGCATGCAAAATGACTTTCTTCCCCGCCTTTTTCGCCGTCCGCACCAGCACCTGCAGCTGCGCCAGCCGCACCTCCAGAAAAATAATATACGGATGATGGCTCTCCAGCAAACGCTCAAAATCCTTCATATTCCGCAACACGGGCAAGACGCCCTGCAACTCCGGCATTCCGTTTCCTCCTCAGATGTTCTGTGCTCTTAACTCGATAGCCTCTAAGTTTGATGATGCTACTATTTAGCGGATTAATCAAGGGGAAGGTTTCCCTAATCCAGCGAAATTCATGATTAAAATCCAGACAAAAGGGAATATAAGACAGGGCCATCCAGCCAATCAAAATACATAAGGACGTGACTTCATGAAAAAATTAATTCTGCTGTCCCTTGCAGTGCTGCTGACTTTATTCCTTGCCGCCTGCTCCGACTCTTCTACTGGAGACGGCCAAGACAAAGAAGAAGAAAACGCAGCAGCCCAGGACGGGACAACGGAGAAAGACAACGAGCAAGAAGAAACAAAAGCTTCGGAAGAAGAGAAAGAAGTAGAGAATAAAGAAGAACCGGAGCCCGAAGAGCCCTTTACAGCCTTAGAGCCGGCTGAAGGCGCAAAATCCATTCAGGAGTCGTGGCCTGAAGAAGAACTGGCCAATATGCCTGAAGCCCAAGCTTATGGAGACGAAACCGAACGAATGGTTCCTGCCGGTGAAACGCTGGTCAAAGATGGCGAGGACCTAACTGATGGACCCTTGAAAAACCATCGCCTTGTCGCCTTTTACGGACATCCCAACTCGTCCAATATGGGCATATTGGGTGAAATGGAACCGGATGCCTTCATGGCAAAACTGAAAGAACAGACACAGGCATATTCGGATGCCGACCCTGACCGGCCGGCCATCCCGATGATCGAACTGATCACCACCGTCGCCCAAAGAAGCCCGGCGACCGACGGCAAATATTATCACATGACGCCATCCGATAAAATCGATGAATATGCAAAGCTCGCCGAAGAACATGGCGCGCTGCTCATGCTCGACGTACAGCTGGGAACAGATTCTGTCCTTAACCAAGTCAAGCTGATCGAGAAATGGCTGAAGCTCCCTCACGTCCACCTCGCCATCGACACTGAATTCTCTGTGGAGGAAGGCGAAATCCCCGGCACGGTCCTGGGCCAGGTAAACGGTTCCGAAGTGCAGGAAGCGGTGGACTACCTCACGAACATGGTGGAAGAGCATGATCTGCCGGACAAAATCGTCCTCGTCCACCAGTTCATGGATGAAGCGCTGACGAATAAAGAAGCCATCCAGCCAACTGAAAATGTCGAAGTCGTCCTGAACTTTGACGGCTGGGGGCCTGCCTCCCCCAAAATTTCGAATTACCGAAGATTCGTGCGGAACGAAACTTCCCAATACGGCGGCTTTAAAATTTTCTATAAGAAAGACGAACCCATCTTAACCCCGGAAGAAGTCATAGCGCTTGATCCGAGTCCGGCGGTTGTGAATTATCAGTAGGTGAAGATGTTTGGTCTGTTGGAGTAGATTAGAAATCAGAGAATAAAAAAGCAGACTGCTAGCATGGCGGTCTGCTTTCTCATTTTAGATTTTTCAATTTATTATACAGTTATATTTTGCGTCTTAATAAATATATCAATTGAGTTTTATTTCACTATCTGCACATTTTTTGCACTGCACAACACCAATTATCTATTTACATTTCATTAATATAATTCAACTGTGCTTTTAGATTAAACCTTTTCTTTTTAACTCTTCAATTATTTTTAACTCTTCAGCGGTTGGAACTGGCGATAGCTCTTCTTGAACCGGAAAGTCAGGTTTATTTAAACCCCAATCATTTAATATAGTTAATACTTCGTCAGAAATCCGAATATCTCTTTCTCTTATTTCATTTAGTCCCCAGTCATCATTCAGGCTAGAAAGCTTAAGTAATAGTTGTACTTTTGATTGATTATAACTTTGTTGTTTCTTTTTAAAGTATCCATTACTTGCAATAATATTTAACTTTTTCTCAAAAGGAATCTTATTCCCAATATGCTCTACCAACTCTTTTACTTCTTCATCTGAATTGCTCGGAAAATAACTAGATTGCCATTTCTGAGGAAGAATATGCTCTATTTCCCACTTTTCAGGAAGAAGCTCTACTTGGCTTTGGTAAGCAACAATCTTCAGTATCATACGAACAGTATTGCGGTGTGCCATTTTAATTTTTCCCTTTAGTTCCTGTTCATCTACTGTAGCAAAATCAAATTTTGGCATAGAGGATTTAATAATTTCAGAGTTTAAGTTTAAGATTCCACGTTTTACAGCATTAATAGTTGGCGTAACTATATACCTTGCCGCCAAAACTGCGAGTAGTTTTTGGAGAAACTTTAAGAATAGTTCTTCAAAATTCTCTGTATCATGATATTCAAGGTAATAAATAATTACTGGGTACTTCCAAAATTCATTTGGATAAGAAGTTAAGCCATCAAGTACTTGTTTTATTTCAATATTTTTAGACCAGTCTTCATCTTCGATTTCTACACGATTGTTAACTACGATCCATAAGTTTAGCACCACATTCAAGTTTTCTAAAACGTCACTCTTGTATAGTTGCTCAAAATTATTCCTAGAATAGTATTTTCTTATTCCCGGTGTAGTGGTATTCCTATCATTTTCTAAGGCTCTCAAATAGTACATATAATAATAAAATAGTTTTTGAATACTTTCATTTGCATTTACAGCCTCATCATTAAGTTGTTGCCATTGTTCAATAAAAACTGCTTTTTTTTCAGTATCTAAGTGATTATAAATCTTTGCTTTAAATATATCTGCATCGGATAAAGCCAATCCTCTATCGTTCAGTGTTGAAAAGATAGTTAAAGCTGTATCTTGTGAATCTGCCGTAATTGGTAATAAAATTGCTTTGTTCAAAACGTTTCTAATGAACCAGAAAAACAACTCCGGCTCAGTAGTGGCATATTTCTCGATTAGGCCAATCAATAATTTGTAATTTAATGAATAATTATCTTTCGCACCTTCTTCAATAGTTCCATTTATAAGAATTCCAGCAAAAACTTCGTTACCTTCATCTCTCATCACCCTGGATTCAATAAGTGTTTTTTCGAAATCAACCTCAGCAGTTAATTCATCCTGTTCCCACAGTGCCGATTCAATTTGTCCTTTAAAGTTTTTTACTTCTTTTGTTTCTGTCATTGAATTAAGTTTTGAGTAAAGTGCACGGAGTAACAAAAACAAAGATGTAATGCGTTGTTGACCATCTATAATTTCCTGTTCATTATGCTCATTTTCATAAGAAACAATCGTCCCCAGAAAATATGTACTTTCACTATTATTTTCTGTGTACTCTACTAAATCCTCAAAAAGTGTTTGAATTTGTTCGTCAGTCCAAGCATACGAACGTTGATATTCAGGAATAATGAATTTATTTACTTTTCCTGTTTCCAACAATTGTTTCACACTTTGCTTGTTCACTTCGATTGTTGTAGCCATTGTCTACTCTCCCCCCTTTTTTCTCTCTCCTAGCATTTCATAAATGAATACTACAATTACAGTAGATCCCCCAGCAAACAAATTTGTTCTAATAATTTCTTTGCAGTTATTGCAAGTGCTTTCTAAATATAAATTTAGTAGCTTATATACCCTATTACTTTCCCCATCATTATCTATTATACGATTGTTTTTCAATTTCCCTTCGTATTTAATACACTTCTTTCAAAATGTTTTTGCAATCGATATTCAGCAATCTGTTTAGTCCACTCGTTCAATAATTTACTTTCTGACTGGGAGACATCCAAGTTTATTGCGAATAAATCATTATCAAAAGTAATCAATTCTGCTTTTGAATCCTCACTCCATTTTGTCATCGGCATATCTGCAATAAGATCAGCTACGCCGGTTTCATTATACACATGGAGTTTCAAAGTCTTTTTATCGTTGAAATCGCGATTTTTTCTATAGTCTTTCTCCATTAAATATTGATGGAAGTAAGGAGCTGCTTCCTGAGGAGTGATGGGCTCAAGCCAATGATCTTCACCTTTTGAAAGTATATAAGTTAGTACAACCATCTTATAACTCTTATTCATCCCCGTTCTTTCCACTTCAATCAGCCAGTCTTTGTGATTTAGCCAAACATCTTGTTCCGTTTCATCCAATTCATCTGCATATGCCAGCAGACCGAACCAGCTCTTGAACTCTTGTTTCACAATCCTCGAATCGGTATTGGCATGCAAATGGAATTCTAAGTAAGTCGGTCTTCTGCCGAATTCCCGCTTTAGCTCTCTATAAGCCAAAACCACAGCTTCTTTTCTCGGAGCCCGCTTTTTGTTCAACTCTTTCAACAGGTCGATTACCTGAATATCTAAATTGAATTCGCATGCTGAAGGAACGAGCGGTTCGATTGGATTGCTGACACCGGCTTTTCCTGTTTTATCAAACACTGTCAGTTTCAGATCAGCATTCCGATAATTCCCGATGAAGTCAATGATCACACAATGTGATTTGTCGTCCGCAATACGCAGACCTCGTCCGATTTGCTGCGTATAAACCGTCAGCGATTCAGTCGGCCGAATAAACAAGAGCGTATCGACTCTCGGAATGTCGACTCCTTCATTGAACAAATCCACAGTGAATATGACTTCAAGTTCACCTGTATCCAGCCGCGCTCGTGCCGCTTTCCGTTGATCAGGCGGCGAACCGCCATGCAGTGCAATAGCCCGAACTCCGTTCTTTCTGTAAAACTCACTCATATAAATCGCTTGTCTGACAGACGAACAAAAGACGATCGTTCTCGTTTGCTTATGCTGCTGCCAGGCTGCCAGAATCTTGCCGGCGAAATCTTCCTGGAGCTGAACCTGCATCAGTTCTTCTTCATCGTACCGGGTGCCTAACCAGCGGATAGCCGAGTAGTCAGTATCATCATAGACACCGTAATACTGAAACGGCGAAAGCCAATTCCGTTCGATGGCGTCCAGAAAGTGAATCGAAATCGCCACATTGCCATTACATAACGCATAGACATCTTTATTGTCCATGCGGTCTGGCGTTGCTGTTATACCTAACAAAAACTTAGGTTCGAAGTGATTCAGCAGCCGTTCGTAGGTTGGAGCTGCCGCATGGTGAAACTCATCCACTACAATCAAATCAAAAGCATCTGGTTCAAAACGATCCAAGTGATATTGGCTGCCCAATGTATAAATAGAAGCAAAGATAAAATCCGCATCTGTTTCTTTCTCCGAAGCGTTATAAAAAGCATTGGTTCTATCCCGGTGCACATGCTGAAACGACTGCTTCGCCTGGAACAGTATTTCTTCCCGGTGCGCAACAAATAAAACCCGCTTGAATTTCTCTGCAAAAAAAGCGGCGAGATAAGTTTTTCCGAGTCCAGTAGCTAAAACGACCATTGCCCGGCTGTACTCTTCATCCATAGCATTTTCCAAAGCTTCTAGCGCTTCCTGCTGAGCAGGTCTCGGAGATATTTCTTTAGTATATGGTGCAGGCGGATCGCTTATTTCCTGCGGCTGCGCTGGGCCTACCGTCATTTCGACTTCTTCAGCTTCGGACCATACAGGACTGATCGGTCGCTTAATATTGGCGTTCTTATGTAATTCGGTATATTCATCAAGAGTCTCACGATTCAGCGGAATTGTCTGTTCACCGTAAAAATAAGTATGAAACTGCTTTACAGCTTCTTCAAAAACTTCATTGTCCACTGAAGTCGGAGCAATCAAATTCCACTCCACTCCGCGTGTTAACGCAGAAGCGGAAAGATTTGAAGAACCTACGATCAAATGAGAATTTTCAGTTCCGCGAAACAGATAAGATTTCGGATGAAATGAAACTCCCCCGCTTTTCCAGAGACGCACTTCTGCCTCGGGCAATTGTTTCAGCAACAGTTCCAGCGCACCGGGTTGCGTAACAAATAAATAATCTCCAACCAGCAATTTAATCGGTACTTTTCGGGCAGCGGCTTCTTGAAGAAACGGTAGGATCAAGTTGATGCCGGATTTCATCGCAAAAGCCGTAATCCAGTGTATCTCAACTGCTTCTTTTGAAAGATTCTTCAAATGGCCGACAAGTTCAGAAGTAACTAATTCAAGCTTAGTCATCCTTAACCTCGATCAGGAAAATTCTTTTATTAAACCCACCACGCTTTTCGGCTTTAGCCCGGCGAACTTCTTCCAGCTGTTCAATAGTAGCGCCATGTATTTTTACAGCGGCATGTATGAGTTCAAGAATGTCAGCCAGTTCTTCAACTGCTTCTTCGTTTGTTGTTGCTTCCTGATACTCTTCGAGTTCTTCATTCATTTTTTTCTTAACTTCGACCATATATTCTTCTTTCGAGAGAACTCGAGTAGAGAATTGTTTATTGGTTTTCTCGATTACTTGAGGGATGTTGTCTCGGACGAGTTTGTTGTAAACAGGCACTTTACTTCCTCTTTTCTTAAAGTATTTTTCCACTTAATATAGGGTATACATATAAAGAACGATAAACTTTACTTCTTTAAAGCTTTTCAAATAACCTACAGAAAGGGAAAAAATAATTATTGCATTTTGTAGAACTATATAATTTCCCTTAAGTTAATAATATAAAACACAGTAATAATTCTAATATATTTTCTAATTATCTTCTCATTAATTAAAGAGTCTCTACATTGATGTTTAATACATGCTTTAATAATATTTCCAACCTCGAATTATTTATAAAATTGTGGGGTGCTATGAAATGGAGTTTAAAAATGTATCAGAAAGTCGATCCCAAAATATGAAAGCTATAAAATCTATATCAAAGTTAGAAGATCAAATTTCTAAATCATTATGGAATAAAGGCATTCGATATAGGCGAAACGTAAAAAACCTTTACGGAAAACCAGACTTTTCAATAAAAAAATATAAAATAGTTATTTTCATTGATTCCTGTTTCTGGCACGCATGTCCCATTCACGGGAACAAACCTAAAAATAATAAAATGTATTGGGAGAATAAGTTACAAAGAAACATATTAAGAGATCAAGCAGTCACCGATTTTTACAAAAGTAGAGAATGGAAAATTTTAAGAATCTGGGAACACGATTTTAAAAATGATTATGATAATACGATAAAAAAAATCGTGCATTACATTCAAGACGTAAAAAGGGCGAATAAAAATCAATGATTTATTTACATTATAGACTTATAATTCCATAAAATGTATTATTAAAACTAATAGTACAGTTTGAAAGGAGTTCCGGTGTGGAAAGACTTCATAGAGAGATTTTATTAAAATTTAATCACCTTAAAGGCGAAGTTTTAATTGGCAAAAAAAGAATTAAAGGAATGTCAAAAGGAGAAACCTTGCCGGCAGACAGCTTTGTTTCTGGGCCCCATATACTGCATGATTTAATTCGAGGGTTTTACAAACCTAAAGGCAAACCTTATGTTCTTTCATACCAAGCTACTGAATTAAATGAAAATTATGGAAGACAAATTGAATGGGACGTCACTGGAGAAACCTTTAGCAAAATTAACATGCTTCCGCCAAATAAAGAAAAAGACAATAGAAAAGTAAGTGATATTGCAGCAGCTAGGTACAATTTAGAAAATCAAATTCCCATCGGTATTTTACATCGTCAAAATAAAGGGTTAAATAAAATTTTAGGACTCGGACTAATTGTTTCAGAAAATGAAAACGGAGTATTTTTAATCGAGCCTTATGATGTTAAAAATCTACATTAAAAAGCTCCTGACGGTAATGTCAGGAGCTTTTCAGTCAGTTAATACCCGCTGTTGCCATGGGCAATACTTCTTTTTTTATATCCTCGTTTACAGGCTTCTCAACTTTTATACCTAAAGTCACTAATACGCTTTCTGCTATATGTCTCGCTAACAAAGGAGGTACTGCATTACCAATTTGCTGATATTGCTGGTCTTTACTTCCTTTAAAAATATATGAATCTTGAAAAGACTGTAGTCTTGCTGCTTCTCGAATGCTTAAAGCTCTATCTTGGCTAGGGTGAATCCACATTGACTTTCTCACATTTATTACAGTATCAGAGGCCATATTATAACTAAGTCTCTTATAGATTGTATTTTGAGTTCTTGAGTGATCACTGTAAGAAGTTTTAAGAGAATCATCTAAGTCATGAAAATTCTGGCCTTCTTTTAAAACTTTAAAACGATTTAATGCTGCATCAGTACTCTCTGTCATTACATGGTTATAAATTATTTTACCGCTAAGATTATTAAGATACTTATTCAAGTTATTATTTAACTTTATTTTATTTTTTCTTATAATTTCAGCGTTCTTCATATCAGTAGCAGGTGTTTCATATTCGAGATCTGAAATAGCATCATGAATTGTATAGTAATCACCTTTTTCGCGGAATAGAGGTTCAGGTATTGCCACTTTTGAAGTTTCCATTTTCCCTTTCATTACTCCAATTAAAATTAAACGTCTCCTAATTTGCGGAACGCCATATTCTGCCGCATTAAAAATATGCTTTTCTTCGTTAATCTCATACCCCAAGCTTTTCAGCTTTGAAATTAAAAACTCAAATACATTATATGTGAATAACTCAATACCAACATTTCCTTCAAAGGCATATAATTCACTAAAAACTATATTATTTTCAATAATTTCTTGAAATTTTCTTAGTAGTTTTTGGTTTTCTATGATCCTCTTCAAAGAAATATATAATTCATCGTAATCATTATTTTTAGCAATTAAATTATTTCCTATCACTTTTCCAAGTCTATTCCATTCAGCCTTATATAATTGATGCCAATAAACTTCGTGATAGGAATCCCAATTAATTAAATATTTCTTTAAGAGAGTGGAATTGTTCGCTTTTTGAAAAAAATCATTAACTTTATTAAAATTATTCACTTTTAATAATCTATAAATCGTATTTAATTTTGAAAAGACATCTCCGTTAAGAATATACATAGAAAGATCTGAACTTTTTTGTTCATTAAGGTTGATAATAAAAGTTTTCATATCATCAAACAGCTCTGTCTCTTCTCCAATATTTATCCTTTCTCTACTAATGTTTACGTTTAAAACATCTAATTTTTCTATGGAATCTAAAGAAGTTAAATAAAATTTATGAATTTTCGAATTCATATTTTTCACGTTTTCCATCACAAATGCAGTAGGTCGAATCTCTTCTATTGCACGAATATACTCTTTAATTAATTGGTTATTATTTGAAATAAGACTGTTTTTTTGTCTATTAGCATTTGAAAACCCTTGGCATGGCGGACCACCAATTATCACATCAACCTTTTCGTATTCTTCTTTTAAATCTCCATTAGATTTAGTGAAGCAAACTTTTGTAATATCTTCTTCTACTTCAACATTTTCATGATTAGCTCTATACGTCAGTCTTGCTGCATCATTAAGTTCTATAGCTTTTTTCACTTTAAATTGATTCGTCTGTTCAAAGCCATTACTAAGGCCACCAGCTCCAGCGAATAAGTCTAATACATTTAGCTTTCTCATCTAGTGTCACCTCTCAAAAGAGAAATCTCTTTTATTCTTTTCAATCAGATAATTATATCATCATCTTAATGGATAACACCATTTTTATTCTAAATAATCGAACGTTTGTTTTAGAGCAGAATAGAAAAAGCGATCACTTTAGGAAGCGACCGCCACATATTTAATAAGATTAAAATTTTAAACTGTCTAATACCAACATGCCTTCTTCAGAGGCTTGTTTTAGCAGTTTATACAAAATAACACTCTGTTTTTCGGACGGATAATTCATTTTTCCAGTAACCCATTTCTTCAAAATATCAAGTTGAGTATAATTAATTTCTCCACCTTTTCCATTTTTATAATAGTCATAAACTTCAGCCCAAATTTCCATTTCGGTTTTAAAAACATAGATTTGCATTTCCGCCTCAGTTACTAGTTTCTTTTCCTTTTTGTCTTGCTTCTTAATATATTTTTCCTCTTCTTTATCTAGAAGCATTTTTGCATTAAGTTTGATCGGAACCTGCAATTCTTTTACAACTTTCCAACATGCATCCTTTTTACACCATTGAGTAATATTAGCTGATCCTTCTGATGGGTTAGTAATAGAGTCATGAACTGCTTTGCTAATTGCTTCTATTGCTTTATACAAATCTTTAGGCAGCTCTTGCATCTCCCATATAAGGTGGAAATTTAAATACTTCCCTTGCTTTTCTATGATATAAGACAAGTAAGCTACAGTATAGGTCACAATTTGAGCACGAAAGGCATTTTCATACCAATTTGCATTAGATACGATTTTTTCAGTGCTTCTGAAAAGTATAACCCTTGAAACTGCATCTTTAAAAAAGCTTTCTGTGATGGCTTTGTTATCCTTCTCAATTTGTGACGTTATTTGATCTGCAAAGTATGAAAAGCTGAATTGGGCACCTTTAGATACTACTTGCGGTTTTTGCATCCAAGAGTTTTCGCTTTTAGCCAAAAATGTTTTATCTAACATTTGATTCTTAGGATTTTCAAGCTGGAACTTAGTCTTTCCTGCTTTAGTTAAATATGCTTGTTCGTTTAGATATTCTCCTCTTACCCTTTCATAGAACCAGTGTGTTCTTCTTTGGGCACCATTTGTTGCAGCCACCCATATCCTCTTCGAATAATCTTTCATTTCTATATGAAACGGACTATTAGAAAAGAAATCTGATTTGTTAACCTTATTTTGTGTATTAGCATACTCTGATATTTTTGAAACAAAAGTACCTTGATCTTCATTTTGCTTTACTACAGTCAACTTCATTTGAACTGTAATATCAGAGATGTCTCTTTTCAGATTTTTTTTCGAGGCATAAATTGCCGAAGTTGTTTGTCCTCCATTTACTATTTGCAAATTCTTAATTTTAACTATATTACCTGTTTCATCTGCTTCTACGTCAGTCGCAGTGGCTGTAATACCATTATTATAAGCAAAAAACATTTCCGGTTGATACTCTATAGTGTTTTTGATGCCTTTATTTACTTTTCCTTTAAACTGCAAAAAGGTTCTAACGTTTTGTTCGAAAAGTTTTTGCCCGTACTTTTCATATATTTCCACAAGCTGTTCTCCACTTATTACTGACAAATATGAGTTGTATGAATCAGAAGAATCCTTTATTTTCAACGAAGGCAAACAAGTTTGTACTTCAATTTCACCGCTGGCACTTTTAGATAGATAAGTTTGATAGAAATATTCAATATCAATAACTCTAAACTCCACAGGTATATCATTTATAACTTCTGATTCAATTACAGAAAGGTTTTTCGTTGCTTTTCCGTCAGAAATAAGGATAAACTTTATTTTTTCAATTTGTCCTTTTTCTAAAAACCGATTTAGATGATAGGTCATTTCATATGCTTCTGAAGTTTCTTCTAATTCATTTTGTAATCCAGTGATACATTTTTTCCAGTAACCTTTAAGTCTGTTAAACTTTGTTTTTATCTGACTTTTTGTTAATGTTTGTAATTCGTCTTCTTGAAAAAAGTGATGCACTAAAAGAGATAAAACTTGCCTCTCTTCATCATAATCATACCCATGAACTTCTATTCCTGTTTTTATATATTCAGCAGCAGTATAGTTATTCGTAAGATCTCCGATTTCAACTAATTCTTCACAACAAATTTCAAAAAAAGCTTGAGGTTTTAGAAGGCCGCGACTTTCAGATTCAGAGAGAATAGTTTGTAAGAAGTTCTCGTGAAAATCAGTAATACTAATCATAGCAACTCTTCTTTCAAAGTTTTATAGTATTCAACTTCAAATGCGGCCAACCTTGATAAATCCAATTGGTAATTGACAGTAACAATTCTTTGATCCACTTGAGATGGAATAAGCCGAGGAAAACTTTCAGAAACTTGAAAAGTCTTTCTTTTATCAACCTGAAAACTTTCTAGCTCGGGATTTAACTCCGCTATATAGCCATATTGAATTAATTTGCTCTCGAATGCTTCCAAAATTGAAGGAGCATCATAAAATAATTCAGACTTCATATCATTTATATATTCTTCTAATGTAACTCCATTTGAGGATGGAGATAGATTATAAAAGACTAAAAAGAACTTATCTTTATTGCTGCTTAATTGGCCTAGCGAGGAAATCATCGCGAATTCTCCTCTAGAAGTTTTTGAAGATTTAACTTCTATTACAGTATCATCTAACAGAAAATCTTGCTTATCTAACTCAGGTCCTGTCCAGGACTGGACAGCACCTGTAACCCCGAGTGCAGGAACTAGTATTTCTTTTAAACATAAAAGTTCTCCTAATAAACCCATTTGTTGTTCAACAGTTAAAGTTTTTCTTCCTGCCGACTTCAGCATCTGTTGCCATTTCTTTAGTCTTACATCAATCACACTCATCATTTTTTCTTCATCTGTATACTTAACTGTGACACGAATCAAATCCTCACATAAAGATCGAAACACCTCCCAGTCTTCATTGCTTTCTAAGAGTAAGAATAAATCTCCTCCATCCGACTTTAAACTTTTTGTTATAGTTATACCTTTAAGTTTTATAGCTTCTTCTTTAAAATTTGCAACACTTGCAGCGCTTATCCAAAAACCATATTTCCCATCTGTATCCCTTATCCAAAATATATTATGAGGAGTAGTCGGATTGGCTCTTCTTTGTGTCAAACGATCCATATTCTTCCATGGGTTCTCACTCTTCATCATCGAAGTCTGCCTCCTCATTCATTAATTGTTGCAGTTTAACAGTATTTACTTTATATTTAACTGGTTTTTTATGATCACTTACTCCGCCCGGAAAACTAATACCAAATGCTGCAACTTGTGAATCTTGTAAGTGATCTCCACTTTTATGGGGCTCTAATATATGTAACATCAGTAATGGCTTTTTCAAATGTGCTCTAATATCTTTCCTCTTATTTCCTATATTTTTCTTAACATCTTCTTCTAAAGCTATTTTTTCTGCAGTTCCAGAAGAAACTTGACGATGATCTATTTCAAAATAATCGTCTTTTGCGTGAAATATCCGCTTTTGCAGTGGGACAGATACACCTTCATGTTCGAAACAATTTTTACTATCACCACTATATAACGCTACATCCCAATCTAAATTAAATTCTTTCACATACTCATGAATAAAATTAATTGGCATTCGAGCATTAATACCTGTTGAATCATACGTATACGTTTTAAAATTGTGTAGGAATTCTTGAATGATAAAACGATTTACGTTTCTCCAAATATAAGATTTGCTTTTATCTGGTTTTTCAAAATTTATATTATTATTCTGCATTGTACTAATTATTGTTTTTATAGCTTGAATATTGTCATCAAGATTTGCCTGGTCTTTACTAAGCCAACTTGTTTCCTTTAATTGCCCATCCAAACTCATCTCAAAATAAACATCTTCTCCATGTTTTTGTTTGTTACGTGCAGTAACCTGAAGACCGCTGTCCGGATGTTGTCTTACCGCTAATCCAAAGTCACGCGGCGTCATTTTTCGTCTTCGCATTTCTTTTAAATCATCAATTAAGTCGTCAGTCGCTTCTATTATAGAAATAAATTTAGAAACAGTGTCAGAAGACATATAAATATAGCATAAATCCTCATAACCCATTCGGTATCCAAACCATCTTCCCATTTGCATTAAAGTGTCATAAAAGGCTGTATTTCTAAGAAAATAACTTACACTAAGACCTTCTAATGTAAAACCTCGAGACAGACTTGTTCCGCCAATTACAATTGCATTGGTAGCAACGTCATTTCTATATTGTAATGGAATTTTCGTCTTCGCATGAACCTCTCGAATAATCAATGTTTCAATTGTGTTTACCATACTGCTTAACACTTGATCCCAATTATGCTCATCTTCTTGGTGTTTATCAGCCCAAGTTTCTTTTAAGTCCCTAATATATGAGCTTTGAACATCTGCTCCATAAAGATTACCGTAAGTTATCACATCTTTTGTAAGTTTACTTACATAGTCTTCTACGTGTCCCCTTATATTCATATGCAAATTCGTAAATCGAGATGCATGTATAAGCATACTATTGTGCTTATCTCCCTGCCCACGTAGCGCCCTAATTGCTATATTGATTATGAATACTCTTACTGCTTCAATCATGCTATCTGGCAACTCTACTAAATCATGATCTTTTTTATGGTTAGAAGGAAGATAATCTCCAAAGTCATCAATTTCGATTATATGTTTTAAATTTGTTTTTAAAAAAATTTTTGTCGCACCAAAATAATTATCTGGTGCTTCCAATGCATATA
This sequence comes from Planococcus sp. RAB007_Raresut, assembly GCF_057369535.1. Classification (NCBI taxonomy): domain Bacteria; kingdom Bacillati; phylum Bacillota; class Bacilli; order Caryophanales; family Caryophanaceae; genus Planococcus; species Planococcus sp. RAB007_Raresut. The sequence goes on along the minus strand of NZ_JBXYIF010000002.1, from coordinate 340,935 downwards.
TAAAATCACTAGGAAATAAATCTTTCCCAGTTTCTTCAGTATCTACTTCATGATCTATAAGTATATTGGCGTAAGGGGTAGCTGTATAAGCAACGTAGGAACTTTTATTAAACAAATTAAGAAGTTCTCTAATTTTTTTATTTATAATAGTTGGATCTTCTTCTTGCTTCGTATTTATTGAAGCATAATCGGCCTCATCATCAATTAATAACATAGCATGGTCTGCAATTTGATTTTTATATTGAGATTTCAACCACTTTATAACGTTCTTTAAAGTACTTGAATTTTTTTTGATAACCAATATAACTGGAGCATTAATGTTATCAAAATTTAACCCTTGCGATAATCGGTCTGCATCTCTTTTATTGAAATCTTGATCTTCGGTCGTCAAACTAACCGGTTTTAGTTCTCTTCTTGTCCCACTTAGCTTCCCAACACCTATCGACTTCCCGGCTTTATCCCCTCCTACAAAAGAAGCGTTTATTCTTTCTTGAGTTTGATCTCGAAGATTATTCATTCCACCAGCTATTACAACTATAAATTTATACCCAGCATCAGCAGCTTTACAAAGCAATGCTGCATAGTTCCCAGTTTTCCCAGATTGTACATGCCCTACTACCATTCCATACCTGGAAAAGCTGTCAAATTCTATTGGGTTTTCTATGTTATCCATTACGATATCAGTATCCTCATTAATAGTTCTTACAACATTAGGTGGCATTGAATCCCCTAAGTAATTCTTATATCTATTCCAATAGTAGTTTTCATTATTTAACTTTTCTTTACTCGACCACCAAGTTGTATCTCTATTTTGTTGAGAAGTCCCCTGTACCAAAACACCGGCCTTCATCTCAACATTATAATGTGTTTCTAATTCTCTTATTACCCTTTCCCATTCGTTATTTTCTAAAGGCTTTAAATCTTCAACTGAAAGTAAGGTGGCTAAAGTATCCCACCCTATTTGATTAGCTGTCATTTTTAAAGTTTGTATTTCACTTTCAATTTTCCCTTCAGGTATTGTTTCATCTGTTTTGTTTAACTTACTCATTACAAAACCCTTGATAACTTGATAATTATTAATAGTCAAAACCAGTCACTCCTATAATTTATATTCCTTAAATAGTTCACTATTTAGCAGCTCTTTCAATAAATCCTGATCCAAGTCAGAAGTTTTTAATTTTGTTAAAATACCTTCAACTTCTTCTTTTGAAATCAAAGATTTTTGATTTACTTCATGAGGATTTTGTTGTAATTTAGATTGAATTGCATCTAGAGGCAAATATGCTTGAATGCCCTTTAAATAAGTATCTACTAGCTGTGCTCCTTCTTCATTAAGCTTCGACCGTATATGATTTAATAAAGGATGTTTATTATTTAAAACAAACCTAATTTCTCCATTTAACGGAGAAAGTTCCCAAAAACGATAAATATTTTTATCTTCAATTTTCCGTCCTCTACCCGTGTAGGGTCGAGAACCTCTTTCCGTAACTTGAGAAATTATCCTCTTTAAATCCCCTTTGATTTCTTCATTAGGACTTGCAGTAGATTTTTTTATGTCAATTCCCCAATACTGATCCTGATTATTTGGTATATCGATTTTAATTCTCACTAATTTATGGGCATCTATGGATTTATGTAGTTTCCACCATGTACCATGTATTAACAGTCTGTTTGCTCTATATAAATAAAATCCCTGAGATTTTGTATAGCCTTCATCGGTTGCATATCTTTCATACTCTGCTTGAGATACTTTTGAATGGTGCGGAAGAATATATGGTTGGACAATAATATCTTCGCCTTCAATTTTAATTTTTTCTGCCGGCATTTGTTGTGAAGCTGGGTGCTCCGGATTAAATGGATTAAATGGTTTTAGAGTGTTCTTATTTATACTTATTCTAAGTGGTTTTTTTCCTGGAGACTTTTCAAGGAATCTGTGAAAAACTAATGATAAGTGCTCACGAAGCTTTATTACTTCATTTGAAAAAGCCTTAGGTTCCACACCATCAATTTTTTCCCATATAACTAGAGTTCCAGATTTTTGTTGCAATAATTCTTTATATAAAGCGATTTTCTTTAATGAAGATTCTTTTGGCGTTAATAGTAACCATTTATTCTCTTTTGATATATAATCTAGATCCCATTGACGAGCGCTTATAGTACTGTCTTTTTTAGAAATAACAGTTAACTTTTTACACTGAGAAAATGATGCGGTTTTCAAACCCAATCCGTATTTTCCTAAATCTAACTTGTTTCTTTCAGAATGCGGACTTCTAGTAGCAAGCCTCATAGCTTCTACAAGTTCTTTCTTATTCATGCCCTGCCCATCGTCTAGTAGCGATAAACTCATTTCAGGGTTTGCTAAAGCCATTATTTCAATATTTTTAGCAGATGCTGTGATGCTGTTGTCTATTATATCCGCAATAGCAATCGAAAATGTATAACCCATATCCCTTAAGGAATTAATAAAGTTGCTGACATTTGGCTCAATTATTTCTGAATTCATATTAACCCTCTCTATAATATGTCATATTATTTAAAATAGTCTTAGTATATATTTTACAATATTTGCATAAATAAATATATAAACGATTTTAAAATACTAAAAAGAGAGAATAAATATATGGCTCACAGAAGATTAATAGAAATCTTCTATCGATAACTTATAATTGAACTAATTCCACATATATCTTTAAAAATTTTTGTTGCTTCCTCTTCGTTTTTTTTGTTAAGTAGCAAGTACACTTGTAAGCTGGGTTATATTTCTATATGCATTATCTTTCATCTCATATTCCCAGTAATTTTCTACCCTCATAACCCAGGAAACATAAAAGACTGCCAGCTACTAAAAAGCCGGCAGTCTTAAATTTTTTTACTTCTCTTCTCACTCTCCCCCAACCATATACCGCAGCAAATCCCCAAAAATGATCTTATCCGACAGCTTCAATTCTTCTCTCACTGTTTCCAGATAAGGTTCACAGGACTGCTCATCTATGGCCGCTCCGTTTTCTTTGGCGTAACAGACGTTATCTTTGTAGATATAATCGTCCGAGATGAAGCTGCCGTCCCGGAAAATGACGGGATGGTCGCTGTCCCGGGTGAACAGGTTATGGCCGAAGGAATAGCGGTTTTCGGTCTTGATGCCCATCAGATGGAGCAGGGTCGGGCGGATGTCGATTTCGCCGCCTTGGGTCGAGATGGTTTCGCCTTGCTGACCGGGAATGTGGATGATCAGCGGCACTTGCTTATGCTGCATCTGCGTGGTGATGGTGGCTTCCTCGCCGAGCAGCTGATTGAGTCCGGCTTCGTATTTTTCGGAAATGCCGTAATGGTCGCCGACGAGGACGAATACGGTGTCTTCGTATAGGCCTTCTTCTTTTAATTGTTCAAAAAAGGTCTCGAGTGATTTGTCCAGGTAGCGCACTGTGGTGACGTAGCGGTTCACGACGTCTTCATCCGTTGCCGCGGGGTCGATGAGCATGTCTTCTTCCTCCAGCAGGAACGGGAAATGGTTCGTCAAGGTGAGGAATTTGGCGTAATACGGTTCCGGCAGATTCTTCATATAGGCGGCGGACTGTTTGAAGAACGGAATGTCCTTCAAGCCGTAATTGACCGAATTCCCTTCGGTTACGTCGTAATCCTCTTTCGAGAAGTAACGGTCATAGCCGAGGCTTTCGTACATGACATTGCGGTTCCAGAACGTATCCACATTGCCGTGGAACGTGGCCGCATAATAATCCTCTTGTTCTTTCAGGATGTGCGGCAGGCTGTAGAAAGTGTTTTCCGGCCTTCTGACAAACACCGATCCGCTCGCCAGCGGATACAGGCTCGTGTCGATCATGAATTCCGCATCGGATGTTTTCCCCTGTGCCGTCTGGTCGTAGACTTGATCGAAATAAAAGCTGTCTTCAATCAAATCGTTCAGGAACGGCGTCACTTCTTCCCCGTTCACTTTTTGATTGATGACAAAGTCCTGCGTGGATTCGAGGCTGATCAGCACAATGTTTTTGCCTTCCGCCATCCCGTACAGATCGGTACGTCCGGGTTCTTTCTGCTGCAGGGATTCGATGGAAGCCACAGCTTCAGCTTCGGTCATCGTCAACCGCTGCAAAGGCGCTGAGATCCCGACCGCCAGATCGTAGACATGGTAATTCAGCGGTCCCAGCGACTTGACCACTTGTTCGCGGTCATAGGATTCCGAGAACAAATGAACGGATTTCACCAGCCCCAGGCCGATGGTCAACACGAGAAAAGCTGCGCCGACTGCGACATACTTCTTCCTCGTCTCTTTGGGGATCGTCAGCTCGAACCGCTGTTTCATCAGAAGCCAGCCAAGCACAAACAGATCCACGAACAGCAGAATATCCCAAAAACTCATCAATTCGACCGTGCTGGCGCTTAAGCCGCCGACGTTATCGAATTGGAACAGGATGGGTGCCGTCACGAAATCATTATAGAACCGGTAATAAAGAAGGTCGCCATAAAGAACACCGGTCCCGGCCACTGACAGCCCGAACAGGATCGCCGGCTTCACTTTGCCGCCAAAATAGAAACTGATGCCCATCACTAAAAGCAGCGCACCGATCGAACTGGTCAAGATCAGCGCAACGTCAAAAAAGGATTGGATGCTGAGGTTGAAGCCGATAAAACTGACGATGACCGTCTTCAGCCAAAGGGTGCCGGCGATCAGTAACGTAAGCTGGATGCCTGTTAAATTTTTAAATCGATTGTGCAGCATTTTCATATCAAATCAGCTCAACTTCGCTTTGTGATTATTTGCCGCCCGGGAAATACAGCGACTCGTTATGTATGTATTCGTTCTGAAAAGGTCTGGATTCGTGTAATTACTGCTCTATTTATTTTCCCTGTTTCGCACCAAACGAAACGGCAGCCGGATCATTTTGCAGAAACGGGAAACCCTACTCTAATGATAAACGTTTCGGGCACCGAAAAGTTTCGTAACCGCCATTTTTATTCGAATAAATTATGAAACTAAATATTTCCAGACAAATTTTTATTATAACCTAGTATTTGCCTTTGATTCCGTGCTATATTTTGAGTTGGAACCGGCAATACAGCGATAAGAGATCCATCAACATACATAAGAAGGAGCACGGCAATGAAAAAGAAATTGAACTATTTAATACTGCTTTTGGCAGCTGTCTTTATGGTTGGCTGCACCAACGTGGAGGAAGCGGCAGATGCAGATGTGGAAACGGCTGTCCAGGAAGAGACGGCAGCTGAAAAAGAAGAAGCTGCCGAGAAAGCGGAAGCGGAAGAGCTGGCGAAACAGCAGGAAGCCGAAGAAAAAGCCAAGGCTGAAGAACTGGCGAAAGAAAAAGAAGCGCAGGAACTGGCCGCGAAAGAGAAGGCTGAAGCGGAAGCCGCAGCCAAACAGCAGGAAGAATTGTTCGCGGGCTACGAGCTGATCGAAGTGGACGGCGGCGATTTGTCCGGCTACCGTGAAGCCAATGTCGTTGTGGACATCGGATTTGGCGACCGCGAGTACTGGGCATTCTCGAACGAACACGGCCAATTGGTGCGTGTCGTTGCAGCTGAAATCATCCTGCAGGATGACGCGAGCGAACCGGTCACAGGAGACGGCAGATATTATGCCGACGAAGCAAAAGTTCCTGGCGTCGAAAGTGACATATTAGACGAAGGCCATGTCATTGCCGATTCCCTTGGCGGCGTGGCGAATGCCTATAACATCACGCCACAGGAAAGCACGCTCAACCGGCACGGTGACCAGGCTTATATGGAAGACGTAATCCGCGACGCTGGCGGAGCGACGAATTTCGAAGCCATTATCACCTACCCGGATACAGAAACGCAGATCCCTTCCAGTTACCAGTACTCCTATACAGTAATGGGCAACGAAGTCGTTGATGAATTCGTCAATGGAAACCCTGACGAAATCAACGCATCCCTTGGCCTGACAGGCAGCGGTTCATCGGATTCAGGCAGTACGGCGACAGAAAGTGCGCCTGCCGAGTCAACCCCTGCCCCTTCAGGCGGCGACGTATCCGCAGTCGATGCAAACGGCAACGGCCAAGTGACGATTGCCGAAGCGAAAGCAGCAGGTTTCAGCATGCCGATCTACAGCGATCACTGGCTGTATCAGTATATGGATGACCGTGATGGTGATGGGATGGTTGGGGAATAAAATAATTATAGATAGAAGTGAAGACGGTGATGCTTAGGCATTGCCGTTTTTTATTTCATAACAGGTTTCCGGTCGGCTGTGCTAATATAGAAGAAATATACACAGCAGAGAGGTGAATCCAGGTGAATAAACCTAATAAACCCGTACAAAATTTATCTGCCGAGGAACGCTCTAAGATGATTCGGAAAAGTTTCGAAAAAGCAGTTAAACAAAATGGAAAAGCGTTGGAGCGATTAAGTAAAAGTTAATACTAGTCAAAAGGATCCCGAAGAAATTTTTACGGGATTCTTTTTCATTTGAAGTTGAATCTTTAATTTCATATAACAGTTTTCCGAATCCCTATGTATAATGCCCATTACCAACGACATAGGAGTGATAAGTATGAAGATGTGCAAAGTGTGCAGGAAAAAGCCGCGGGTAGAGCGCCGTGTGGACAGTGCAGGCAATGTGTTTTGTTCTGATGAGTGTTTTGAAAAGTTCGAGGATGGGCCGGATGATTTCAGCCATCCCTATATCGATGATTACGATATGCTGCGGATCGCCTATATCGACTGGATGCAGAATTATGAAGGCGATTTGCATAAGAGCGTCTATTTCGGTTATCCGAAGAAGAGCGATTTGCTGGAGTGGCTGGATGAAACGGTGGACCCGTATTGGGATTATTATGGGCTGGCGGGAAGTGACGGTGTGTTTTCTGAAGAGGTTTTCTTCTATATAAAGGAGTTGTTTGAATTGCAGGAGACGATTCGTGCGTGGCAGGTCGATGAGCGGAAGTATCGGAAGTGGCTGAAGGAGCTGTGGGCTAAGCAATTGGCTGCAAAAGCCTTGAAGGATTGAGTGCGGAATTTCCTTAATGCCTCCCTCCTTTTTCATTTATTTAGTGGTTCCAAAAGGGATTATCAGGGAATACGTCTTAAAAGGAACCTAAATAACATTGGAGAAGGAGCGATTCAGTATGGTAAATGGCAAGTATATTGAAGTGGATCCCGGGGTGGAACTATACGTGCAGGATGTCGGCAGCGGCGATCCGCTGGTGCTGATTCCCGGCTGGGTATTTTCTGCAGAAGCGTTTGCAAGTCAGGTGGAGCATTTTTCGAAAACACATCGTGTGATCGCGATTGATCCGCGGAGCCAGGGACGGTCTACGAAGTCTCTGCAGGGCAACGATTATATCACCCACGGCAAAGATGTGACGAAAGTGATCGACGAGCTTGGCTTGAAGGATGTCACCTTGCTCGGCTGGTCGTTCGGCTGTTTGACGGTATGGGAGTATATTCGTCAGAACGGAACGGACAATGTGAAAGCGGCCGTTATCGTCGATCTGTCGCCGAAGCCGCTGTCACGTGACGATGAAATTGACTGGGTCGAAGGGCCGCTCGAAGAAATAGCCGGCGCCTATACACAAAACTTACGCAATCCGGAGGGCCAGCGGGCATTCATCACCGAGTACGCCACTGAAGTCATGGTGCAGCGTGAGTTGACTGAAGATGAATTGCAGTGGATCATCGAGGAGGCGCTGGCGACGCCATATTATATCGCATCTAATCTGTTTGCCGCCGGCATGTTTTCTGATTACCGGGAAGAAGCGAAACTGTTGATTGAAAGAGTTCCGACGCTGACCTTTGCAGCCGAACACTGGGGAGAAACCGCCCGTTCGTTCATGCAGCGGATCTCTCCTGAAGCACGGGTCGAAATACTCGGCGGCCATCTGATGTTTTGGGAACACAGTGAGAAGTTCAATGAAATACTCGAACGTTTTTTGAAGAGCGATGTCTAGGCGTCGTTCTTTTTTCACGTTTAAATTCGTCCCTCTTATAATCTATTTCGCCTGACTCTACGTATTATATAGAAGAGACCGATTCCTTCTGCCCCTTCTGGTTTATCACTCCCACCTTAGGGGTAGATATTAATTGGGTATTAGTACTTATTATTCTATTTCTATTATTAGCGTATAGTCCTATAATAAGATATGGAAAACGACCTGAAGAATGAATTCAGCATCTCTGAGAAAGCGGGATTTAATATGCGTAAAAATTACAGTGTGTATATGTTCGGAGCCTTTCTGGCAACAGGGGCGTTTATTGGACTTGCTTTTGCTTCTATTATGCAATTCCTTATTACAGTGCCGGAAGAAGAATTATTCGTTCTGTATTTATTGGCGATTGGTGCCGGTTTGATAAGTGGCGCTGCTATTTTCCTAATAAATTATTCTTTTATCCGTTCGATCATCGGGCATTTTCGGGAGATCCTCGCCCGCATTCATGAAGAAGATTACAGTGCGCGCGTGAGTTTCTCGAGCCGGGATATGATCGGTTTACTGGCAGACGACGTGAATTGTGCGCTTGAACATCTGGAAGAAAAAAATGACGAAGTGCTCCACGACGAATTGACCGGCTTGCCGAATCGGCAGTTTTTAAAACAGCATTACCGGAAAAATCCAGGCTGGCTGGCTCACCACAGGACCGCTTTTCTGTTCTTTGATCTTGATAAATTCAAAGAGATCAATGATCATTACGGGCACCTATACGGAGATAGAGTGCTGGTGGAAGTTGCCGGCAGGATAAAAGCCGCGCTCGCTGAAGATGAGTTTCTGGTGCGCCTAAGCGGCGATGAATTTCTTCTGGTCGCCACTCTTACAGAAGATACCACCGGCAAAGACCTTGCCGAACAATTGATGACGCTTTTCTTTGAACCCTTTGACATCAACGGCAGCTCGCAGCAGGTACAGACCAGCATCGGCGTCAGCACCGCGCCCACAGACGGCGAGAACCTGGCCGAACTGATCCGCAAGGCCGATTTCGCGATGTACGAAGCCAAGAAACAGGAAGGGCTTTCTTATTACCTGTTTCAGCAGCTGGCTGAAGTTCAGGCGTCGGAAGTGGTTGAGCGTTGTTGAGGTAAGTGGGATTTTGGGCAAACAAAAAACCGGACCCCCAAGAGAAAATCTCTCGGGAGTCCGGTTATTTTTATTGTATTATTCAGCTGGTGTAAGGTCTTCGATTGAATCGATGTCCATGTATGAAGGGACAACAAATCCGATTTTAGCGCCTTCAAGGTTTTCACCAAGGTCCACCATGTCAGCTCCGTATGTTTCAAACTGTGAAGCGTGTGTTCCAGGCAACCATGCAGCTACCATTCCATCAGCCTGGCCTTCAGCCACTGCTGACCACATTACAGCGTTATCAAGCGGAGTCAATGTTACGTCAAAGCCTTGAGCTTCAAGTACTTGGCCGATTACAGTTGTAGAAGCGACTTCAGTGTCCCATTCTACGTATGCAAGTTCGATTTCCGTACCGTCAACAGCTTCAGTGCCTTCAGTCCATTCAGCTACGCGGTCGCTGTTTTCTTCGATCCATGCTGCTGCTGCATCTTCTACAGCTGTTCCGTTGGAAACTTCCAGCATGACACTTTCGATGTCAGCTGTTTCCCAGTAGAATTGATCCAGGATTGTGTAAGCTTCCGGATTTTCTTCTTCCAGGCCTTCGCGTACCATTGTGTTGATCGTTTCAGCATCACCGAAGACGCCATTTGGATCTTCAAGGTATTTAAGATCGTATTTCTGGAACTTCCAGTGCGGGCTCCAGCCAGTTACGATGATTGGTTCTTCGTTGTCGATTGCCGCGCCAAGTTCAGTTGCCATCGCGCCGCTTGAAGAAGTTACAACTTCCCATCCTTCAAGGCTCTCGTAGTCTTCAACAGCTTGTTCAGATGCTGCAACTACACCTGCACCAGGCTCGATGCCTGTGATCTTGTAGTCCATTTCTTCGCCGTAATTCACTTCACCAGAATCGCCGGCAGTTCCTTCGTCTGTGCTTTCTTCACTGCTGTCGTCACCACAAGCTGCAAGCAGAATCATTGGCGTTACAGCAAATGCTAAACCTAGATGTTTCCATTGTGCTTTTTTCATAATATGATCAATCTCCTTTTTCTTTAAAATTGTATGGTATTTCCTTCTACTTAAACTGAAACAATAAACTACAGTAACCGATATTCCGCAAAACAACTCCGCTTTCCTAGGGGCTCGCGCTGAGCTAACTCGGGCTCGTTACACTTCTCCCGAGTGGATCTCAGCACTTCGCTCGAACCGGAGTTGGATTTCCAACTCTGGTTCTGTCTCTGCATCGCTGCGCTAGCTTCGAGACATTGAAGTGCGTTGCTCCCTTGGGAGTCTCCGTTTTTTTGCTCCATATCTTCAGAGACTTCTATAACGTGAAGAGTCGTTTCGATACTGATACTTTAGTTCAATTTATACAAGGAAAGGTTCCAGCTGGATCAGATGTTCGTTCCTTTTTTCAAGGAGAAGCTTTGTGTGAAGCGGTCAATGATGATTGCCAGGATGACAATCCCAAGACCGGCAACAAAGCCGGTGCCGACGTCTGCGCGCTGCAGAGCCGAGAGTACTTCGCGGCCAAGTCCAGGTGCACCGATCATAGATGCGATGACGACCATGGACAAGGCAAGCATAACTGTCTGGTTGATGCCGGCCATGATAGTGGCTTTGGCCATCGGCAATTCAACCTTGAACAATTTTTGTGCGCCTGTGCTGCCGAACGCTTCGGCTGCTTCCACTAAATCTTCGGACACCTGACGGATGCCGAGGTTCGTAAACCTGACAGTCGGCGGTGTCGCGAAGATCAAGGAAGCGAAAATTCCGGGTACCATCCCGATGCTGAAGAATGCGACCGCAGGGATCAAGTAAACGAACGCGGGCATTGTCTGCATGAAATCGAGAACCGGTGTAATGATGTTCTCAGCAATTTTGCTCTTTGACATCAAGATGCCGATCGGAACACCGATGATTACTGAAAGCAAACTGGCGACAAGCACCAGGGAGAAGGACAGCATAAGCTCTTCCCACAGCCCCTGGTTCCAAACGAGCAGCAAGCCGACGATTGAGAACGCGGCAAGACCGAAGCGTTTTCCGCTGAGGAAGAACGCCAGTACTGCCACGATCAAGATGACGATGACCGGTGGCACTGCCGCCAGCATATCAGCGAAATTTTCCAGCCCGTCGCCGAATTCATTCTTGATCGGATCGAACAGGAAGGCGAAGCTGTCTGAAACTTTATCCGTAGCTTTTGACACCCATGAACCCAATGGGATTTTTTCGATGTTTTCCATAAAGTTAAGCATGTGTCAAATTCACCTCACCCTGTCCTGCAAGTGCCGAAATGACCGCGCCGCGCACGATGATTCCAAGCAATTTACCATCTTCCACAACCGTAATCGGAACCGGTGAGTTGTGGCTGATATCAAAGATTGCGTTCATCAATGTATCTTTCGTTACGCTTGGCGCATCGGTTTTCAGAATGGCCAGCAGGTTTGGCACCTCGCTGCGAAGAGCAACAACAGCGTCATCTGCTGTTACATAGCCTTTCAGATTCCGCTTGCTGTCCGTTACGTAAATGCTGGAGATGCCTTCTTTTTGCATCCGCTCGAGCGCGACCCGTGGGCCGTGTTTATCGATATTGACCGTTTCCGGACGTTTCATGATGTTATAAGCCGTCAGCACTTTCGAGCGGTCGACGTCTTCAACAAATTTCTCGACATAATCGTTGGCCGGGTTCATCAGAATTTCTTCCGGCGAACCGACTTGGACGATCGAGCCGTCTTTCATCAAAGCGATTTTATCGCCGATGCGGAGAGCTTCATCCAAATCATGCGTGATGAAGATGATGGTTTTCTTCATTGTGTCCTGAAGATCCAATAGCTCGTCCTGCATTTCTTTGCGGATCAGCGGATCAAGCGCTGAAAATGCTTCATCCATCAAAAGCACTTCCGGATCGTTGGCAAGCGCTCTTGCCAAACCGACACGCTGCTGCATCCCCCCGGATAGCTGGGATGGATACTGTTCCATATATTGACCCAGTCCGACCATCTCAAGGGAGGTGCGTGCTTTTTTGCTGCGCTCTTCTTTGGGCATTCCCTGTACTTCAAGCCCGTATTCTGCATTCTCCAAGATCGAGCGGAACGGGAAAAGTGCGAATTTCTGGAATACCATACTCATTTTCGTACGGCGCACCCGCAGAAGATCTTTTTTGTTCATCGCTGCTAAATCTTCGCCGTCCACGATTACTTGGCCTTCTGTCGGATCAATCAGGCGGTTGAGCAATCGTACCAATGTCGATTTGCCGCTGCCGGATAACCCCATGATGACGAAGATTTCGCCCGCTTCCACTTCAAAGGAAGCGCGGTTTACACCGACTGTGCTGCCTGTCTGTTTCAATATTTCTTCTTTCGTTTTGCCTTCTTCAAGCAGCTTCAAAGCTTGCTTAACGTTTTTGCCGAATACCTTTGACAGGCCTTCTACTTTAATAACTGGCATATATGCTCACACCTCTCATACCATTTTTTTGCTTCTCATGGCTTTAAGAGTTTTTCAAATCTCTTTTACCTCAATCTATTATCAGGCTGTTTTTGCCTTACCGAAAATCTTCTTTTTTCGTCAGCATTCAAACAAAAACCTATATAAATAAACTCTTTTCGTGCCAATGAACCTAAGCCGCATGTACTTAACTATACGCTTAATTACCTATGATTTCAAACCGACTGTCTAAATTTACGCCTCTCGAAAGGCTTATTTCCGACATATTCCGACAATTTAAAACGCAATTTTTTATTACTTATCAAGCTCTCGTTCCCTCAGTGACGGGGGTTGAGAAAATTGATAGAAAAATCTGATTCTTAAGGCCTACCCTTCTTTTAATTTTTTTGAAATAATTTTTTGACATGCCGTTTTTCGAACTGAATTTTAGCTTTTTTACCCCCGAATCCGGATATGTCCTCTGATATTTTCTCTCACTAAAAAGCGCATTTCCAACGGGAAAAATCCGTCGGAAATGCGCTTCTATCTTTTATCATTATGGTTTTTTTCTTTAGAGTTCCTTCTTATATAAATGTGGTACCCGGCTTGTAAAGATGGGAACCTCTTCACGGACTGTTTTCACTTTCTCCAGATCCAGTGAAATCGACAAGGTCTCTTCATCCTCTTCGCTGGCTTCGAGCAGGACGTCGCCCCATGGATCGACGGCCATTGAAACTCCGGCGAATTCCACTCCGTCGTATTCACCGACCCGGTTTGCGGAAACCACATACATCTGGTTTTCAATTGCCCGCGCCGTCTGCAAAACTTTCCAGTGCCGGGTTCTTGCCGCCGGCCATTCAGCGACGATGTGCAGAACTTGCGCGCCGTCCAGTGCGAGGCTGCGAATGATTTCCGGAAATCTGAGATCGTAACAGATGATCAAACCCATTTTGATGCCTTCCAACTCGAACACTTCCGGCACTTTTTCGCCTCCGGCAAGAAAATCGTGTTCATTCAGCATCGGCACCAGATGGACTTTGTCGTATTCATAGACCAAATCGCCGTTTCTCGCATAAACAAATGAGGAATTGTAGAACTTCCCGTCTTTCTGATTGGCAACTGAACCCCCGATGATGTTGACTTTAAAAGTCAGCGCCAATTCCTTCAGGAAGCTCTTTGTCTTCGCGCCATTGGTATCGGCGACTTTGTCCAGGGCTTTCAGCGTATAAGCGGTCGTCCACATTTCCGGCAGCACCACGATATCGGGCCGGTTCTCTTTCATTTCCGCTTCGAGCCAATGTCTGACTTTCATGCGATTCGCATCAGGATTTCCAGCTATGATGTCCATCTGGTAAATAGAGTATTTCATTTGAACCTCTCCCCACAGGCTTTATTTACACTGATCTGCAGCTGGAATATATTCTATGTATCAGTGTCTCTAGGCCAAGACACTAACAATATTATACAAAAATAAATCCTGGCATTTCAGCATGTTGTCTCAAGAATACCCAATATCTCACAGTAAAGTCCATCTTTTCAGATGACAATTACATTACAATTTCATATTACGAAGCCCGGCGGGACAATGACTCTATATTTCTACTGCAAATTCCGATGATCAGCGAACATAAACTCTTCCTTTTTTAGGCAAACGAGCTACCCATCATTTATTTTTCAAATCCTCCACCGGATTGACCAGCGTTTCAAAACCATCGATGCGGCATTCAACGACGTCTCCGTCACGGATGACGACCGCTCCCGGTGTACCTGTTGAGATGATGTCTCCCGGCAGCAGCGTCATGACTTTTGAATGGAAGGAAACAAGATGCTGCGGCTGGAAAGTCATATTCGACACCAGATTATCGCGATGGATTTCACCGTTGATGACTGTCGCCACCTTCAGGCCGAGCACATTATCCACTTCATCCGCCGTCACGAGCTGCGGACCGAAACTGAAGAAGGTGTCGAAGCTTTTCGCGCGTGTCAGGTAACGCGGATTTTTCTGCAGAATGTCTTCCGCCGTCATGTCGATGATGGTCGTGTAGCCGGCGATGACGCTGAGCGCGTCTTCTTCTTCGATGTCTTTGCAAATTTTTCCGATGACGATGCCGAGTTCCGATTCTGCTGTTGTGCGCTCGGATTGCAGCGGTACACGAATAGTTTCACCCGGTCCAATGATTGTCGTATCAGGCTTCATGAAACTGGCTGGTTCCGTACTTGGCGACACTTCACTGAGATCCGCTGCATGTTCGACGTAATTCAGTCCAATGCCCCAGATTTTGCGCGGGTGGCGGTAAAGCGGTCCGAATTCTACTTCCTGTAGTACCATTTTTTCAAGTGTTTCCATGTTCTGTGCGGCAAACCATTCTTTGAACGGCTCCAATTGTTCGAGCGGCAACAGATCAAAGAGCTGCGTCGGCCACTCTTTATTGAATTCGTTATTGATGTCTTCAACTGGAATTACACCTTTAGCTATGACGACAGCAGCCGTCTCTTTTCCATCCAGTTGTATTGTTGCTAAGCGCATATACACCAACCCTTTCGTAACGTTAGATTACAGAATAAAACCGCCGCCCCTATAAGGACGGCGGTTCCTGATTCTTTATTGTGCAGTATAGCCACCGTCCACAAGGATTGTAGCGCCGGTCATGAAATCATTTTCGCTGAGGAAAATGATGGCATGTGCGATTTCATCTGCGCGCCCTAATCGTCCGATCGGATGTTTTTCTACAAGCTGGTCATAGAATTCGGGTCCGAGTGCATCCCTGCTAACCATGCCGGATTCTACGTAGCCCGGTGCAACTGCGTTGACGCGGATATTCTTATTGGCATATTGAAGTGCCAACGATTTTGTCATCAGATTGACTGCACCTTTTGAAGCGTTATAGGCGAACGCGCCGCCTTCACCGACACTGCCGAGAATGGATGCCGTATTGATGATGACACCGCCTCCGTTATTCATCATATGGCGAATCGCATGTTTCGCACCGAAGAACACGCCATCCTGATTAATAGAGATGACTTTGTGATAGTCTTCATAGCTCAGCTCATGCGTTTCGCTCAGTGCGCCGATACCTGCATTATTAACTATAATGTCGACAGTGCCGAACGTATCGACAGCAAACTTGATCATGTTCTCGACCGATTCTTCGCTTGCCACGTCGACTTTGACGAATGCCGCTTCCCCGCTGCTTTTCAGATTTTCAGCTTCCTTTTTGCCGCCTTCTTCGTTGAAGTCGGCAATCACCACTTTCGCGCCTTTCGCCAAATACGCTTTTGCTGCGGCAAGCCCGATTCCTGAAGCACCGCCTGTCACCACTGCCACTTTCCCTGCCAAATCCATGTACGTGCCCTCCTTTATAATGATGGTTCACTCTTATATTATCTAAATAGTAAGTTTATTCATATCAAAAACACTTCTTTCTTCCAATTCACCTGGCGCTCCTTTTTTACTGCACAATAAAACCCCGAGTGAAACCCATTTTTCAATAGGGCTTCACTCGGGGTCTTTGCAGATTTCATTTATAAAAAGTTTTTAATGTTTATTGCCAAATCAGTCCTTCATCACCAATTTAAAGCCCATCTGCTCGATCGCGATTTTCAGCGTCGCTTCCATCCTTTCGCCTTTCAGCGAATGGGCGAAATGCGGCACGTTCAAAGCGATGGAAGGCGTGATTCCCGTGATGACTGGTGTGACGCCCATGATTTTCAAGGTTTTCACCAAATCCAATAAAGGCTGCTCAATCTGCGGATCGATTTCAGTGATTCCTGAAAAATCAATGATCAGAATATCCAGTCCCCGTCCGGCTTTATTGACTACATCATCAATCATCTGCTTGGCGCGGGTAAGGGTGATGTGGCCGATGATCGGCAGAATGGAGATATCATCTGTCAGCGGCACAAGCGGCGAGGAAAGTTTCTGGATTTCCTTCTTGGCCGTCTCCAACTCCAGGATATACGTCAGGAGCGAAGACATCATCTCGAACATTTCCTGGTCTTCCGGCGTAAAGTCATAGGGATGCTTATCCAATCCGCAAATCGTGCCGTAAACTTTGCCGTTTTCATAATAAATCGGGATGCCCATGAATGAACCATTATCAAAATCAGATGCGATGTCCAGCGTTTGAGCATCTGCATCCTTGGAAATATCATCTATCTTAAGCACATTCTGCCCGTGCTGGATCGACAGGTTGCAAAAAGTCTGGTTCAAAGGCGACTCGCTTCCTTCTTCGACCAATTCTTCGTTTCTATTGAAAGCTTTCGTAATGGTATTGGTTTCTCCATCATTTTGCGCGATGAACAGAGTATTGATGTTCATCCGGCCGCTTAACATCTTGACCACCTGATTGGCTGCCTCATTGAAATTCTCAAATTGACGGGACGGGCCCGCAGTTGACTGTGTCATCGTATTCCTCCAATTTCGGGAGTGCGCCTGATATATTGCTACACTTTTACTTATTATAATTTTTCGACATCAACTATAATGATACCCGCTAATAGTAAAGTATAACCTTTGTATACCTTTAATGCTCAACACCGATACCGAGTTTGGACAGATTTTTTTACAACGGACGGTTCTGGCTTGCCACCGCTACGGCAATCGGTGTTTGCCCCTCCGTCAATTCAAGGATCAGCTTCACCGTTTCCGGATTATGGAGCAATTCAGCAAGAACGCCCGCCACATCATCCCGCGAAACTTCTCCGTACGGAATGGCCAGTCCGAGTTCAACTGCTCCTGTCCCGGGCTCATCTGTCAGCGTGCCCGGCCGAAGAATCGTCCAGTCGAGTGAGGATTTCGCCAGCTCGACATCTGCCTGCCGCTTCACCTTCATATAGAATTCGAAGCTTTCCGGCATGCCCATGCCACGCCCCGCATCCGGAAATGCCGACACCAGCAGGAAGCGTTTGACTCCCGCCTCTTCCGCCGCCGCGATCATTTTGCTGAGGCCGTCGCCATCGATTGCCTGGGTTAAATCCGTACCCGCTCCGCCAGCTCCCGCAGTGAACACGACTGCGTCCATGCCTTTCAGCAAAGACGCATATTCAGCTGCATCCGTTTCGATCAAATCAGCCATCACCGTTTTCATCCCCAGCTTCTCCAGCTCTTCAGCCTGCTCTTCCTTGCGAATAAAACCAAAGGCTTCATCTCCACAGTCTGCAAGCATCTGCCCCAGACGTTTCCCGACTTTTCCGTTTGCTCCAATAATTGCTGTTTTCATAGCGCACTCTCCTCTTTTTCATTAATTTACTGAATGTGTTTATTCGAATGTTCCCTATTCTAATCACACGGAAATTTTCAAGTCAAAAGAAAGAGCTTTGTGGCTGGTGGGATACTTATGGTCAAGTGCTTCTCCTTTTGTAGCATTTGCAGCCATTTTATAGTAGGTTTTATTTACATTGAAATTCTCCAGGAAAAGGACAAAAACGACATTATTGAAGGAGCGCGATTTAGACATGACCCTCATCAAATGCACATCCAAACACCTGCCTGACCTCCAGGCAATCAGTCGGGAGACATTCACCGAAACCTTCAAGGAACAGAATTCGCTCGAACATTTGAATGCCTATTTGGAAAAAGCTTATAATCAGGAGCAACTGGCGCTTGAACTGGCAAACCCCGAATCGAAATTCTATTTCGTCTGCAGCGACGATGAAGTCGCAGGTTACCTGAAGATCAACGTCGGTGAAACGCAGTCGGAAAAGATGGGCTATGATTCGCTTGAAGTCGAGCGCATTTACGTAAAGAAGAAATTCCACAAGCAAGGGCTTGGCAAGTTATTGCTGGAGAAAGCTTTCGAAATCGCGGCAGAACTGGGGAAACATAAAGTGTGGCTCGGTGTTTGGGAAGAAAACGAAAATGCCATTGCCTTCTATAAGAAGAAAGGATTTGTCCAAACTGGCGCACATCCCTTCTACATGGGCGACGATAAACAAATCGATTTGATCATGACGAAAACACTTTGATGCTTTTATTCTGAAAGGCGGGCTATTATGTATGTTCCAAAGTTTTATAAAATTACAGATGTGGATGAGATTCAGGAATTTGTGCAGCACCATTCGTTCGGAACGCTTGTGACGACGAGAAAAGGCAGGCCCATCGCGACCCACCTGCCGCTGCAGCTGGCGAAGGAAAACGAAGACTATTATATAACCGGGCACATGGCGTACGGGAACCCGCAATGGCGAACTTTTGAAGCCGGTGAAGAAGCGCTGATCATGTTCCAGGGTCCGCATTCCTATATCTCTTCTTCCTGGTACGAGCAGGAAAACGTTCCGACATGGAATTACCAGGCGGTCCATATATACGGCGCCGCCCAAATCCTGGACGGAGAAGAATTGAAGCGGGACCTGACGAAGCTGATGGGAAAATACGAAGAGCACCGAGCGGATCCTGTGCTGTGGGACAAGCTGTCCCCTTCTCTATTGGATACCGAAATGAAAGGCATCGTCGGCTTCAAGGTCAAAGTGAACGACATCCAAGCCGCTTATAAGATGAGCCAGAACCGCAGCGACACGGATTATCAGAATATCATCGAACAGCTGCGCAATGAAGGCAACGCGGATTCCAGCCGGATGGCGGATGCGATGGAAAAAAGAATGGAAGAGCGTTGAGCTTCTGATTAAATAGAAAAGCTGTCCTGTTGAACTTTCTCAACAGGACAGCTTTTTTACTTGGACACTTTTTAATTTTTTTCTTCTTTATCATTCACTTCTGCAGATATGACAAGCACCAGGAATGTAGTCACGATAAGAGCGATGGCCATGACGAGCATTGAATTTCCTCCTCAATATTTGACGTATGGCTATCTTCATCTTCAAATTTTCACGGTTTTTTCATATTTAAGCAATTTAGACTAAAAAATTATATATTTTCTAAGGAATATACCAATTTATTGTGTATACTTTAATTAAATAAATATTTTAAATATTTCTTTAATTTCATTCTATAGGTTTTCAACTGTATTATCCATCCTTTTTATCCTTTTCAGGAATTAAGTTTTCATCATCTAACGAAAGTCTTTGAAAGGAGGAATTCCAAAATGAAGAATGCTCCGAGAGAGAATAATAAGAACCGGAATCATAGTGATTCCGCGGAAACTTCATTGAAAGGCACCTTTACGTCCGTTCTGATCATCGCTGTTTTCATGCTTGTGTCCTGGTTCAGCGTCTTCATCTTGTTTTTGGAGCGCAATTAAGAGCCTTCTATTACAGAAATCGGAGAGGAGATTCAATCTATGCATATCCATCGTTATGAAAAGCTATGGCTGATCATCGGTTCCATTATTCTGTTCATCTTCCTGGGCATTGTCGCGGTTCAAACGTTCTTCCTGGATATGGGACCGCCCAGCCACGCTGAAATGATCGATCCCCAAAGCGTCCGGGAATCAGAGATTTTCGCAGACACGGAGCTGAAAGAAATCGGCGATAACGAATACGAAATTGCCATCATCGCGGAAATGTTCGCGTTCCAGCCAGGAGATCTGGAAATCCCAGCAGGAGCAACTGTCCATTTTACCTTGGCTTCCCCCGATGTCACGCACGGTTTTAAAATCACCGACACCAACGTGAATGTCATGGTGGTGCCCGGCCATATCTCGAAAGTCAGTCACACGTTCGACGAACCGGGTGAATACCTGATTCTCTGCAACGAATACTGCGGCCTCGGACATGAGTTTATGGCGAGCACGATTATCGTCCAATAAAAAAGAAAGAAGGGGAAATAATGGCTCATATCAATGAAGCACCGATTCTCCATAAAGGAGTGGCAGTGAATGACGCGGCGGCTACTGGCATCACCAGCCGGGATATCCGCTTATCCGCCGCCAATTTATCCATCGCCTTTATTGCCTTGATGGTCGGCGGAATTGCAGGCCTCCTGCAGGGGTTGGTCCGAAGCGGCTTTTTGGAACTCCCTTCCTGGATCAGCTATTACGCACTGCTGACGGCGCACGGGGTGATGTTCATCCTGGTGCTGACTTCGTTTTTCAGCATCGGTTATTTATACGCCGGCACTTCCCGGGTGCTTGGCGGACTGGCCGATAAAACGATCGCCTTCGGCTGGGCCGGTTTTGCGCTCATGTCCGTCGGTACGGTCATGGCCGCTTTCTTCATCCTGACCGGCAACGCCAATGTACTGTATACATTCTATACGCCAATGCAGGCACATCCCTGGTTTTACGTCGGACTGGCGCTGATTGTCGTCGGCATTCTGCTGAACTGCGTCGGCATGTTCATCACATACCAAAGCTGGAGAAAACGGAATCCCGGAAAATTGACGCCGCTGTTCGCCTTTTTCGCAAATGCCGTCTTTGTATTATGGGTTTTCGCTTCCCTGTTCATCGCGGTGTTTGTTGTCGGCATGGTCATTCCGTGGGCATTCGGCTGGGTACCGACCATTGACCCGATGATGGGGCGCACCTTGTTCTGGGCTTTCGGCCACACCCTGGTAAACATTTGGATGCTGACAGCTATCTCGGCCTGGTATGTCTCCATGCCGAAAATCATCGGCGGGAAAGTCTTCAGTGATTCGCTGGCCCGGGTCGCAGTCGTCATTCTTGTGGTGGCCAACGTCCCAGGCGGCTTCCACCACCAGATTCTCGATCCCGGCTTGTCCGTGGAACTGAAGTTCCTGCACGTCATTCAGACGTTCATGATCATCTTCCCATCACTCATGACCGCTTTCGCGATGCTTGCGACAATGGAACGCGCCGGAAGAGCGAAAGGCGTGCGCAGCTTATTGGGCTGGTGGAAGACGCTTCCCTGGTCTGATGCCCGCTTCTTCGCATTGATCGTCGCGATGTTCGCGTTCATTCCCGCTGGGCTCGGCGGCATCATCAACGCCAGCAACCAGATCAACCAGGTGGTCCATAATTCCATCTGGGTCACCGGCCATCTGCATTTAACGGTCGGCACTACGGTCATGCTGACGTTTTTCGGAATTTCCTACTGGCTCATCCCTTATTTGAGTGGCCGGAGGATGACACAGACCATCAATCGCCTTGCGGTTATACAAACTATCGTCTGGGCAGGCGGCATGCTGCTCATGTCCGGCGCGATGCACATCAACGGTTTGCTCGGCAGTCCACGCCGCACTGCCAATACGACTTATAACGGCAGCAGCGCTGCTGCCGACTGGGCAATGTACGAAACGCTGATGGCCATGGGCGGCGTCATCCTTGTAATCGGTATGGCTTTGCTGCTCTATATCTGGGCGCAATTGGCGTTCTTCGCACCCAAAGGAGATGCTGACTTCCCAATCGGCGAAGATTACAGCCCTTCCGATGCTTCGCCTCTGTTCATGGATCGCTGGTCGATTTGGGTCGCACTTGCGACAGTTTCGATTGCCATCGCCTATGTGATTCCGCTGATCGACTTTGCATCCGGCATGAATCCGGGTTCACCGCCGTTTTTGATGCCTTAAGTCTATTTTGAAATGAATGCAAAAAAGAGCGGGCACCTTCATGTGCCCGCTCCTTTTGCTGTTACAGCGCTTCGGAATTTTGCGTTTTGGATTTTTCTACTCTGATCAAGCCTTCAATAATTTTGCATTTATGGCTACGATCACTGTACTCAAACTCATGAAAACAGCTCCAATTGCCGGACTGACCACAATTCCCCATGGCGCTAAAACTCCTGCAGCCAATGGAATGGCGAAAATATTATAGCCGGTTGCCCACCATAAATTCTGGACCATTTTCCGGTAGGTTTTTTTCGAAAGGTCGATCAATGCCACCACATCGTTCGGATTGCTCCTTACGAGGACCACATCCGCGGTTTCCATCGCTACATCCGTTCCAGCTCCGATTGCAATACCAAGGTCAGCTGTGGCAAGTGCCGGAGCATCATTCACACCATCTCCGGTCATCGCCACCCTCCAGCCTTTCTGTTTAATCGCCTTTATTTGATTGGCTTTATCATCCGGCAGCACTTCCGCATACACTTCATCGATCCCTACTTGCTTCGCTACCCAATTCGCGACTTTCCTGTTATCACCCGTCAGCATTATTGAATGGATCCCTTTTTCTTTTAATGCGGCCACAGCTTCCTTCGCTGTCTCACGGACAATATCAGCGAGAGCGATCATTCCGGCCAGTTCATCTTCCACAAGAACGAACACTACCGTTTTTCCTTCTTCAGAAAGTTCATCGAAGTGACTCCGATTGTAATTTAATCCGCTGCTGTTTACATAGCCGGGGCTGACCACATTCACTTTCTGCCCTCCGACTCTGCCTTGTATTCCTTTACCGGTTATCGATTCAAAATCACTCACTCTTCCAATTTCCACTTCTTTTTCTTTAGCGGATTTCACAATGCCTGCAGCAATCGGATGTTCTGAATTCTGTTCTATTGCAGCTGCTAACTGCAATAATTCTGCATTTGTATAGCCCTCTTCGGGAACAATGTCCGTTACACCAAATTCACCTTTCGTCAAAGTGCCGGTTTTATCAAATACAACGGCATCCAAGTTCCGAGCCCCTTCAAAGTCTGCCCGGTTCCGGATTAACAGACCCTGCTTTGCCGAAATTGAAGTTGAAACTGCGACCACCAACGGAGCAGCTAAACCAAGTGCATGCGGACAAGTAATGACCATTACCGTCACCATCCGCTCAATGGCGATATCAAATGCATAACCCAGTGCCAGCCAAGCAAATAAGGTAATAAACCCTGCGGCCAACGCCAGATAAAATAACCATTTAGCTGCGCGATTTGTTAAATCCTGTGTGCGTGACTTCGACTCCTGTGCTTCTTTTACCATCGTGATGACTTGGGATAAATAAGACTCTTCACCGGTCTTCTCCACTTCAACAGTCAACGATCCCTCTTTATTCACTGAACCTCCGATTACTTTATCACCTTCCACTTTATCAATCGGAATGGATTCCCCTGTCAGCATCGATTCATCGATTGTGGAATTCCCATCTACAATCATTCCATCCACCGGAATTTTTTCGCCGGGCTTCACCAAAACCCAATCCTTATTCCGGATTTCAGACAAAGGAACATCATGGACTTGATTGTGTTCATCTAATTTATGCGCTTCGTTCGGCATCAACTTCACCAATTGTTCCAATGCATTTGATGCGCCCATGATGGATCGCATTTCGATCCAATGTCCCAATAGCATGATGACCACTAGAGTCGCCAGCTCCCAATATAGCTGGTTGCCGTCCCAGCCGAATACGACCACAGTGCTGTAACCATAAGCGATGGAAATCGCCAGGGCGATCAATGTCATCATGCCTGGGTTCCGCTCTTTAAGTTCTGCTATTCCTCCCGTTAAAAACGGCCAGCCCCCATAGAAGAATACTCCGGTTGATAAGGCGAACAAGATATACATATCATTTTCAAAACGCCAGTCGACGCCCAGGAAATGTTGGATCATCGGTGATAATGCCAGAATCGGAATGGTCAAGATCAAGGAAATGAAAAACCGTTTCTTGAAATCCTCTACCATGTCACCGTGTCCGTGATGGCCTTGATGCTCATTATGTCCATGGTCAGAATGCATCTGTTCTTCCTGTATGGTGGTTTCGTCCTGATGATTTTCGGAGTGATGGTGTTCTTCATGTTTTGCCATGGGAAGCCTCCTCTCAAATACTTTTTTAATTTTCCGATATATTCTTTTATATTATAGAAACAAACTATCGAGAAATTGTCGAGAAGCTCGTCCGAATGTCGCATATTCCAAGTAATAAAAGCACGGCGGAAAAGTTTCTCCGCCGTGCTTCTACTATTATTCTGCTTCATTGGTCCATTTATAGCCGATTCCCCAAACCGTGATGAAATGGTCATCGATCGGAAATCCTGATTGCCTGATTTTTTCGCGGACATTCCGCACATGCGAATCGATGGTGCGCCCTTCCGTCTCAGAGTCATAGCCCCAAATCAATTGAATCAGCTGCTCCCTCGTAAATACTTTATTGTTATTCTTCATCAGATGGCCGATCATCAGGAATTCCTTGGGCGTCAGCTTAATGGATTCTTTGAGGTAACTAAGTTCAAACTGCTCTTCTTCCCAAAGCAATCCATTCACTTCAATGGTGTTTTTCGGCGTTCTTCTGCGCAATAATGCTTTCATGCGGGCCAGCAATTCTTCTTCATTAAAAGGTTTTGTGATGTAATCATCTGCTCCAAGATTCAAGCCTCTTATGATATCCTCCTGCTGTTCCCTGGCCGTAAGCATAATGATCGGAACATCTGAAAACGTTCGGATTTCACGGCATAATTCCCAGCCATCCATTTCCGGCATCATAATATCCAGTAACACAAGGTCAAATTGTTCCTTTTCCAGATATTCGAGGGCTTCCTGTGCTCCCATTGCTTTTTTGCAGAGATATTGATGCGGCTGCAAATATAATGCTAATAAATCCAGCATTCGCTTTTCATCGTCAATCAGCAGTACCTTCTTCAATCGATTCACCTCTTTTCAACTCAATCCTAACGGTCGTCCCTTTTCCTTTTTCGCTGTTTATCGTTATTTGCCCCCCGTGTGATTCGACGATTTCTTTTGCAATCGCCAATCCCAGCCCACTTCCACCAAACTGTCTCGATCTGGATTTATCTACCCGATAGAGACGTTCAAATACAAAAGGAAGATCTTTTTCAGGTATGCCTTCTCCTTCATCACTCACACTCATCCAAACTGTCTTTTCGTTACCTCCTCCAGCTAATGTGACTGTCGTACCTTCCGGCGAGTGCTTCCTGGCATTGTCCAATATATTCAGGAGCACTTGCTGAAATCGTTCCGGATCTATAAAAGCTATCAGATTTTGATCACATTGAATGGATAACTTAATTTTCTTTTCATCGAAAGCCGGATGGATCAGCGCAACGACGGATTGGAAGAGCATATTCAAAGAAAATTCCTCTTTTTTTATTTCAAACTGGTTATGATCCAACTGGGCCAGTTCAAATAATTGATGGATTAATGCCGTCAAATGAGCAGTTTCTTCCCGAATGATAGTAATGTATTGTGCCTTTTCTTCATCGGAAGCGGATGGCCGGCTTGCAATATCAGCATATCCTTTGATATAGGTAAGCGGCGTCCGCAGCTCATGGGCAATATCCGCTAAAAATTCATTGCGTTCATTTCTTAAGCGGTCCAAGTCAGTTGATAAAGTAGTGATTGCATAGGCCAGTTCACCCAGCTCATCATTGCGTTCAATATTGAGCTTAACCTGGTTATTCCCGCTCTTTAGTTGTTCTGTGGCTTCCTTCATTCGGATCAGCGGCAATGTGATGAACCGAGACAACAGAAAAATTGTAATGATTGTCAATCCGATTGCCATCAGACCCACGGCGAGGAATTGATTTCTTAAATGCCCCACCATCTGTTTAATATTGTTCGTTTCCGCAAACATAAAGACGTGGCCGCGATGTTCACCGTCAATCGTAATTGGACTGTCAGTCGCGATGAATTCTTTTTCGTTCCATCTCTCTTCGACTATTTCCCCTTGGTGCATCGCTCCGTCAAAATCGGTATGCTCCAAAACAGCTTCCATTTCGGGTTTAATCGAATCCGAATGAATCAATTCATTGCCATCTTCGTCGGTTATGATGACGATGAAATCTGATGCGGATTCCATCAGAGCGACATGTTCGAGGGTTGCCGGTTCAAAACTGCCGGCTAACACCTCACTGTGTGTGTTGCCCCGTGCGAGCAGATTCGTCATGACCTCATCTACCCGTTCATTGACGAAGGCCACATACAAAGTCAAAAACAAAACTGACTCAATAATTATGATGAATACAAAAAACAGTAATCCGACTTTTAATGCAAGGCGATTTAGCATGGCGTCCCTCTTTTTAACTCAATTAGTATTTCCGGTCTGCAGCTTTTTATTTCCCATAGTATACTTCATCGGCCCTGTCATTGCCGCAAAGCTTCCAAAGCAGCTTACTATCTCCTAGTTTATCGAAAAAGTTTCGAGTTTTTGTGCAGTTTCTTCCATAAAGTACAGGGCAGGTCTTCTATAACCCAAATAATTATTTCAATGTTTTTGAAATGTCATGGTTCCTGCACAATTTATGCATTCTTTTTGGATAAGGTAAGAAAAGAAAAACAAAGAAAGAGGGATTTTATATGCACAAAAATAAATGGACAATCGGACTCCTGTCTTTCCTGGCAGCACTGACGTTAAGCGCATGCAATACGGGAAATGATATGCCTGATCAACCAATGGACATGGATCCTGTAAACGAGGACAGCATGAACCAGGATTCCGGACACATGGACATGAACCACTCCAGTTCAGGAGACCTTCCTGATGGATTGGACAATGCCCAAAACCCTTTATACGAGGTCGGCAGCCAAGCGATTATCAACTCTGATCACATGGAAGGGATGAAAGGCGCTGAAGCTACGATTGTCGGGGCTTACGATACAGTAGTCTATGCTGTCACTTATACCCCCGCCAATGGCGGCGATCCGGTTTCGAACCACAAATGGGTGATTCATGAAGAACTTGAAAACCCCGGAAGCGAGCCATTGGAGCCTGGTGATGAAGTGATTCTTGAGGCCGATCACATGCAAGGAATGGACGGTGTTACGGCCATTATCGATTCTGCCGAGGAAACGACCGTTTACATGATCGATTTCAATACGACAACTGGCGGCGATAAGGTGACCAATCACAAATGGGTGACTGAAGAGGAACTTTCAGCGAATTAAGGACTTTAAACGATATGGGGCAACCACTGGTTCTTAATTGAACCGGTGGTTTTTCGTTTCTAACAGTCATCCTTTTTTCATTAGAGTAATTATGCATTTTCTATGGAGTTTATCTCAACCTTTAAATGGTATACAAGTAATGAAGGGGCTTATTCATGCTGGCCTGACATATAAACTATGACGAAAGGAGAAGGTTTTATGAACAGTTATTTAAAGTTCGGAATCATGATTCTAACTTCGACTTTTCTGATGTATTGGCTGATGTTTTTAAATGTTTTCCAATTCGAACACGTCACGTACAGTGAAACCCGAATCTATATGGCGTTGATCATGGGTTCCGTAATGGCCATTGTCATGCTGCTATTCATGTGGCCAATGTATAAGAATAAAAAGGTCAACTCCATTATCTTAGCCGCTAGTGCTGTAGTATTCGCGCTTTCACTTTGGCTGGTCCGCAGCCAGGTATTAATCGAGGATACGGGTTGGATGAAAGCGATGATTCCTCATCATTCCATCGCTATCCTGACCAGTGAACGAGCTGATATTTCTGATCCCGAGGTCAGAAAACTCGCAGATGAGATTATCAAAACACAGCGTGAAGAAATTGCCAAAATGAAAGAATTAATAGAAAAACTCGAGAACGAGGAATGATTAAACAGAAAAAGGAAGTCCCGAAGCGATATCTATTCGCATTTGGACTTCCTTTTTGTTTATGTATAATTAGCCCTTACTTCTTATCCCTTATTTCTTCCAAGAGCTCAACCACTCGTTTATTCTGTTCGCCGAGCGAGTCCAGTTTCTTCTCGATTGTGCTTGAAGAAATCCAAACTATGCCAATTAATATAAATCCGATAATAAAGTCCATTCTCCGCCTCCTGGTTCTGCCAATTTAAACTTTGCAATCCCTATGTCTCACTGTTCAAACTCGATTTCCCCCTGCACCACTTCCACATCATCTTTCGCTGCAATGAAATCTTTTACTTCCTGGACGGATTCATCATCCATCCGGAGCGTCGCATTTTTATGCGGATGCAAGCTCTGCAGATAGCCTTCCCCATCTTCCGTGACCCATAGATGATAGGTCCGATTTTCTTCATTTTCCATCAGGAACTCCATTGAGAGTACGGGCCTGGTAGTGATGATCTTGCCCTCGTCCATTTCCTCCGCAGAATTGACTGCTTCTGTAAAAATAGCGAGTCCGTTGCTTTCATCCAAGTATTCTTGTTCAATCAGCTCTTCCGAACCTTCTTTTTCCCAATAATCCATCCGCACATTTTCCGCTTCTTCAATAACGACCGATGAGCAGGCCGAACAAAAAAGCAGCATCAGAATCGGCGACCATTTAGCAATCCTCATTTCAGCACCCCTCTTTCTCCAGAAACATGATTCTCTTCGTGAATTAACTGTCTATTTCAAGTCTACCTGAAAAATACCTGAAAATGTAAATCATTATTTATTTTTCAATTTTAAATATGAAAATGACAAGGTTTTTGTCATACAAAAAAACGCCCGCAAATGTCCGAAGACTTTTGCGGACGTTCTTTCATTGTCCGAAGATATTAGTTTTTATTGATTACCTGCGCACCGTCCGGGCCCGCTAAAATGACTTTATCGGTCATATCGATAAACAGGCCGGTTTCGACGACGCCAAGCAGCAGCTTGAGTTCGTTATGGAGCGCATGCGGATCTTCGATCGTTCCGAAGGCGCAGTCGAGGATGTAATTGCCGTTGTTCGACACGAACACTTCGCCATCCCGCTCCCGCAGCACCGGCTTAGCGCCGAGCGCGGCGATTTTGTCAGCCGTTCGCTGCCAAGCAAATTGGAGAACTTCGACCGGCAACGGGAAGTTCCCGAGTTGGCCGACCATTTTCGACTGGTCAGCGATGATGATGACTTGCTTGGCATGTGCGTTGACGAGCTTCTCGCGGACGAGCGAGCCGCCGCCGCCTTTGGTGAGCTGGAAATCCGGATCGATTTCATCCGCTCCATCAATCGCCAGATCGAGTGTTTCGACTTCCGAGAAATCCGTCAGCGGAATGCCGAATTCCTTCGCCCATTCCGCTGTCCTGAGTGACGACGGGATGCCTTTGATGTTGAGGCCCTGATCGACGAGTTCGCCGAGGCGCTTCAGCAGCCAATAGACGGTCGTGCCGGAACCAAGACCAAGCACCATGCCGTCTTCCACGTATTCCACTGCCTGTTCAGCTGCGGCTTTTTTGTAAAGGTCCTGATTCTCTGTCATCCGAAACGCCTCCTTAGCCCTGGCTCAAATAGGAAATGACGTCCGCCATCGCTTCTTCTGCATCTTCACCGACTGTGCGGATAGTGAGTTCATCGCCATTGCGCAATTGCAGCGTAATCAGGCCAAGGAAACTTTTCAGGTTGATTTCGTAAGGCGTGCCGTTAACTGATTTCTTCAGGTAAATCTCCGACTGGTATTTCTGTGTCGCTTTACTGACTTCGACGATGGTCGTCTTGTCCGAAATATTAACGGTAATGTCTTTCGATACGCTTTTCTCCATGAAAATTCCTCCTTTATTGGTTACAGCTTGTCTTCCAATTTCACTTTCTCTTTCACGGCTTTATTGACGAGATAGGTCGGATAATAACCCGACAGCACGTCGGCCACGTTTTCAGCCGTCTTGCGCTTGAGTTCCGTTTCCGCTTCAACAGAATAAAAAGCGGAATGCGGGTTCAGAATGACATTGTCCATTGCCAGAAGCGGGTTGTCGGCGGCAATCGGCTCTGTTTCAAGCACATCAAGGCCGGCGCCGGCAATCGTTCCTGCCTGCAGCGCTTCGATCAGTGCCTGTTCATCGATGATCGGCCCGCGGGCCGTGTTGATGATAAATGCTTCTTTTTTCATCATAGCGAATTCTTTCGTGCTTATCATCTTTTCCGTATGCGCATTGAGCGGCACATGGACAGAAAGGTAATCCGAGCGCTTGCATAATTCTTCGAGCGTCACGAGTTCGACGTTTTGCGCGGCAGCGACTTCCGGTGCCACGAATGGGTCGTAGGCGATGACGTTCAGATCGAATGCCTTCGCTTTTCTCGCTACGGTCTGCGGGATGTTGCCGAAACCGACAAGGCCGAGCGTCTTCCCTTGCAGACGGTAAATCGGCACTGCGACTTTAAAATCCCAGATGCCATTTTTCACCGAGTTATTGAGAAGCGTCACTTTGCGCGCCAATGACAGCAGCAATGCCACCGCATGGTTCGAGACTTCATCCAGGCAATAGTCAGTGACGTTGCCGACGATGATGCCTTTTTCTGTCGCAGCATCGACGTCGATTGTGTTAAAGCCAACGCCGTAGCGTGAAATGACTTTGCAGTTATCGAGCTGTTCGATGACTTTGCGCGTGATCGGCGCATACTGGTTGATCAGTGCATCAGCGTCTTTGCAGGCGGCGATGACGTCGTCTTCCGTTTTGCATTGTTCGAAAGTCAGTTTGATGCCAAGCTTATCCAGAACGGCTTCTTCCGGTGCGAATGTGCTGTATTCGTAGTCGGTGACGACCACTTTGAATGGACTCATGGGGGGTCTCTCCTTTAAATTTACTTTTACCACTCAGCGATGGAGCCGTCTTTATGGCGCCATACCGGGTTTTTCCAGTTGTGGCCGATTTTCGCCTGTTCGCGGACGAAGTCTTCATTGATGGAAATGCCAAGACCTGCGTTTTGCAGCATGTCGACATAGCCGTCTTTGTACTCGAAGACCGTTTTGTCGTTCAGGTAATCGAGCAGATCGCTGCCCTGGTTGTAATGGATGCCGAGGCTCTGTTCCTGGATGAAGACGTTATGCGACGTGGCGTCGACCTGCAGGCAGGACGCCAAAGCGATCGGGCCGAGCGGGCAATGCGGCGCAACCGCCACATCATAAGCTTCCGCCATTGCGAAGATCTTCTTGCATTCCGTGATTCCGCCTGCGTGCGACAGATCCGGTTGGATGATGTCGACGTAGCCGTCAGACAGGATTTTCTTGAAATCCCATTTCGAGAACATGCGCTCACCTGTCGCAATCGGAATATTGGTGATATGCGCGATTTCACGCAGGGCTTCATTGTTTTCCGGCAAGACCGGCTCTTCGATGAACATCGGACGGAATTGCTCAAGCTCTTTAACGAGGATTTTCGCCATCGGTTTATGTACACGGCCATGGAAATCGATGCCGATGCCGACATATTTGCCGACCGCATCCCGGACTGCCGCAATGCGTTCAACCGCCTGATCGACTTTTTCGTAGGAATCGATGTACTGCAACTCTTCCGTACCGTTCATCTTCACAGCGCTGAATCCGGCTTCGACAGCCGCTTTTGCCGCAGTGCCGACTTCGTTAGGCCGGTCACCGCCAATCCACGAGTAGACGCGGACCGAATCACGGACTGCTCCACCCATCAATTCTGAAATCGGTGCATTATGATATTTCCCTTTGATATCCCACAGTGCTTGGTCAATGCCGGCAATCGCGCTCATCAAAATCGGGCCTCCGCGGTAAAAACCTGAGCGGTACATGGTCTGCCACAAATCTTCGATGCGGCGCGGATCTTTGCCGATCAGGTAATCTGCGAGTTCATGGACAGCAGCTTCGACTGTAGCGGCGCGGCCTTCAACGACCGGCTCTCCCCAGCCGACAATGCCTTCGTCGGTTTCGATTTTCAGGAACAGCCATCTCGGCGGAACGATAAATGTTTCCAGCTTCGTGATTTTCACAATAAAACCCTCGTTTCTTTTTTATGATCTTTATGTCCGGTTTTTCGCTTTTCGCGTGCGAAAAGCATCCGTTTGTCTTTTGATTTTGGTTTTTGCAGAGATTTTTATGGAAATAAAACCTGATTCTTCTTATATTCAGCTTGTTGCGCTGGTTTCTTTGTCTATTATTTCGATGATTTATCGGATATCGGCGTTCGGGAGATTATATCAGCGCTCAGGAAATTAAATCGGCGTTCAGCGATTTATATCGGCGTTCAGGAAATTATATCAGCGATCAGCGAGATATATCGGCGTTCGCCGATTTTCTGCCAATAAGACTCCAATAACACTGACGCAGGGTCATTCTCCACTTCGCTCAACGCCAAAAAACGCCGGATTTAACTCCGAGCGTTTTTAATTTTCCCGATAAACTGACGGGACAGGTCCGTCAACACTTCGTAGCGTTCTTCAGCAATCGCTTTGCTGTCGACGAGTGAGCCGCCAGCTCCGACTGCCACGGCACCATTTCGGATGAACGTTTCGACATTATCCAATGAAACGCCGCCCGTCGGCATCATCGGAATGTGGCCGAGCGGCCCTTGCAGATCTTTGATATAAGCTTCCCCGAGTGCGGCACCCGGAAAGATTTTCAAGAGGTCGGCGCCTGCGGAATAAGCGTTGACGATTTCAGTCGGCGTCATGACGCCTGGAATGGAGATGCGGCCGTAGCGGTTCGCCATTTGGATGGTTTCGATGTCGAAGCTCGGGCAGAAGATGAAATCCGACCCGGCATCAATCGCCATTTTGGCGGATGGCGCATCGAGGACGGTACCTGCGCCGACAAGGACGCGATCACCGAATTTCTCTTTCAGGTCGCGGATCATGCCGAGTGCGCCAGGAGTGTCCAGTGTGATTTCAAGGGCACCCGTGCCGCCTTCGACAAGCGCTTCCGCGATTTGGTGGATCTGTGATTGTTTGGGTTTACGGATGACTGCGATGAGTCCTGATTCTTTTAGGCGAATAAGGTCTTCCCATTTTTTCATGGCTGCTTCCTCCTCGGTTTAGCGTTTAACGTCGCGGTTGGCGCCGGCTGGTTTCATGAAGCGTTCGACTGCTTCGAATGTTGGCAAGCCTTCAATGTCCCCGCTGACGCCTACGACCATTGCGCCGATTGCGTTAGCGCGTCGGACCGCCTGTGCCAGTGGCTCTTCGCGCAGCAGGCCGCTGATGACACCTGCGGCAAAACCGTCTCCGGCGCCGACAGGATCGACGATGCGGTCTGCCGGAAATCCTTCTATATAAGCTTTCTCCTCACCCGCATGCAGGTAAGCCCCTTTATCGCCCAGTTTGATGACGATGATTTTTTCATTGTCACCATCAGCGAGCGCTTCTGCCACTGTTTCAACATCCGTTTCGCCGGTCATCAGCTGGCCTTCATCAAGTCCAGGCAAGATGACATCTGCGCTTGCGGCGATTTCATTGAATGTCTTCTTCGCCTCTTCAGCGCTCCACAATTTCAGGCGCAGGTTCGGGTCAAAAACGATTTTCGTGCCGTTGCGTTTCGCGATATCGATTGCTTCCATGACAGTGGCAAGCGCCGACTCGCTTAGCGCTGGCGTGATACCGCTGATATGCAGGATGCGCGCGGACGCGATTGCGCCGGCATCCAGTTCCTCCGGCTGCATCAGGCTCGCGGCAGATCCTTTCCGGTAATAATAGACGTTCATGTCTTCCGGTGATAATTGTTCTTTGAACAGGAGGCCAGTCGGCGCTTCATCCGTCAGCAGACAGGACGAAACGTCGACGCCTTCTCCGCGTATACTTTTCAATACAAAACGCCCGAATGGGTCGTTGCCGAGTTTGCTGAACCACGTAACGGAATGGCCAAGTCTTGTGAGGCCAATCGCGACATTCGATTCCGCTCCCCCGATTTTCTTTGGAAACTGATGGATGTATTCGAGCGGCAGCATCTGCTCAGGCTGGAACAGCACCATCGTTTCGCCGAATGTAAACACTTCTGATTTCTCCAATTAAGACACAACCTTCTCTAACGTAATTCCCGGTTTCATTACTCCGGAATGAAGAACATCGTGATAGCCGGAACGAATGTCAGGAATAATAATGTGATGATCATTGAAAGAACGAATGGCAAGACGGCGCGGGACAGCGATTCGATCGATACGCCGGAAATTCCGGATGCGACGAATAAGTTGACTCCGACCGGTGGTGTGAAGAAACCGATTGCCAGGTTGACGACCATCAAGATACCGAAATGCACCGGATCATAACCGATTTGAACCGCAATCGGAAGCAAAATCGGCGTCAGGATGATGATGGCAGCAAGTGTATCCATGAACATGCCGACGACCAGCAATAGCAGCATGATCAACAGGATGATCACGTATTGATTTGTTGAAACCGACAGCATGGCGTCGGCAATTTGGACCGGCACCTGTTCGATTGTCAAAAGACGTCCAAAAGCGTTTGCCGTTCCGACGATGATCAGCACAGTCGCTGTCGTCAATGCGGAATCGATGATGACTTTCGGCAGATCGCGGATTTTCAATGCGCGGTATAGGACCATCGCTGCGAATAAACCATAGACGACTGCAATAACAGCAGCTTCTGTCGGCGTGAAGTAACCGCCGTAAATACCGCCAAGGATGATGATGGGAATAAGCAATGCCCATTTCGCTTCCCAGAAAGCGATACCGATTTTTTTGAATGAGGTCTTTTCTTCCAGACCCTTATAGCCTTTTCTTTTCGAATAGAAGTAAGCCCAGGCGATCATTGACAAACCGACAAGGATTCCGGGAACGATACCGGCGATGAAAAGATCACCGATTGATACGCTGCCTGTTACTCCGTAGATGACCATTGGAATACTCGGCGGGATGATAACACCGATCGATCCGGCTGCCGCTACAGTAGCCGTTGCGAATTTAATGTCATAACCCTGGCGCACCATTGCAGGAATCATGATTCCGCCGATTGCCGCAACTGTTGCGGGGCCGGATCCGGAAATGGCTGCGAAAAACATACACGTGATGATTGTTGCAATGGCGAAGCCGCCGGTTCTATTGCCGACTAGCGCATTCGCTACATTGAAGAGGCGTTCGGATATGCCTCCCTTGCCCATGATTTCACCGGCAAGGATGAAGAACGGAACCGCCATCAACGGGAACGAATCGACAGATGTGATCAATTCCTTCGCAAGGAATTCGACCGGCAGACTGCCTGTATACATAATTGTGATAAGTGTTGATAAGCCGATTGCGATACCAATTGGCACCGTCAGGATCAGCAAAAGCGCAAAGCTGCCAAATAACACTGCAATAGTCATTCTATAAACCTCCTAGATGTTTCATTCCGGGCTTACCCTAGTTTTTCGACTTTCTTATCCTGGTTCATTTCATGCTTTAACGCTTTGATGTGTTTCACGAGATTCTGCACCAGACGGATCAGCGTCAAGCCCATGCCGATCGGCGTTGCAAGGTAGATAAGTCCCATCGGAATCTGGTTGGCCGGAGATTTCTGGCCGAATGCCAGCAGCTGGCTCGCTATATCGTAGCCATAGCGGATAACGAAAATGGCGAAAGCGATGAACAGCAGATTAGCGATGATCGTCAAAATGATTTTGCCTTTGTTTTTAAGCACCAATAACAGGACATCCACTTTGATGTGCCGGTCTTTTTTGACGCCGTAGCTGATGCCGATATAGACCAGCCAGATAAAGCTGTAGCGCGCCAGTTCTTCAGTCCAGGACAAAGAACTGTCGAGTTGTCTCATGACCACTTGCAGGAAAATGACCGCTACCATGATCGTGGAAAAAAGCACCAATAACACTTCTTCGATATGCCGGTCTAACCAATGTATGATTTTCATGTCGGTCTCCTTTATCAATAAGTTTTATGTGTATACAAGGGGAGTTATCAGATGTAAATTCCATAACCTGAAAAGCAAGAAAACGGCTTTGAGGAAATATTCCTCCCCAAAGCCGTTGCCTATTTATTATTCTGCCAATTCTGCTTCAGCTTCTGCGACAGCGTCGTAGACTTCCTGAACAGTTTCTTTACCGATTTTTTCTGCGTACTCATCAAGGACAGGCTGAACGATTTTAACCATTTCAGCACGCGCTTCTGGAGTTACGTCATTGTAGTTCATGCCTTCAGCTTTCAATTCGTCAGCATATTCAGCAACAGCTTCACGGTTAAGTTCACGGTTAAGTGCGCCGGCTTCAACAGCTGCTTCTGTTACAATTGTTTGCTGCTCTTCAGTCAAACCATCAAAGAATTCCTTGCTCATCAAGAATACGAATGGGCTGTAGATATGGTGTGTTGTAGAAACGTAATCCTGCACTTCGTAGAAACCTTGCAGGTAGATTGTCGGGATCGGGTTTTCCTGACCATCGACAGTACCTTGCTGCATTGCTGTAAACAATTCACCGAATGCCATTGGCGTCGGGTTAGCTCCAAGTGCTTTGAAAGCGTCAAGGTGCAGATCGTTTTCCATTGTACGCAATTTCAAACCTTCGAAATCACTTGCAGATTCGATTGCGCGTTCGCTGTTTGTTACATCACGGAATCCATTTTCCCAGTAAGCAAGGCCTACAAGGTTCTGGTCTTCCAATTTATCAAGGAATTTCTGTCCAACTTCGCCGTCCAATACTTTATCCGCTACTTGCTCGTTCGGGAACAGGAACGGGAAATCAAATACGCTGTATTCAGGTACAAAGTTAGCGATTGGTGCTGTTGAAGGAATTGTTACTTCCTGTGAACCAAGCTGCAGCGCTTCAGTCATTGCGCGGTCATCGCCCAATTGGCTGCTGTGGTAAGTTTCAACTTTGATCGCGCCGTCAGTTTTCTCTTCAACAATTTTTTTCCATTCCAATAATGCCAGGTATTGCGGGTGTGAATCGTTAAGGCCGATACCAGCGCGGATTGTTTTTGTTTCGCCTGATCCTTCGCCTTCGCTTGCCGAACCTTCAGATGCTTCGTCGTTTCCGCCTCCGCATGCTGCAAGAACCAATACCATCATTGCCAATACGAATAAAGAAAAAATCTTTCTCATGTCAGTCTCCCCTTTTTCATGTTTTATTTGGTGTGAAATTTGTAAATGATTTTATGTGGTGAAGCGTGTGTAACCGAATTATTTTTTGACGACTGCGTGGCCGCCGAATTCATTGCGGAGCGCTGCTACGACTTTACCGGTGAAGGTATCGTCTTCCTGTGAACGGTAGCGCATCAGCAGTGACATCGTGATGACCGGAGCCGGCACCTGAAGATCAAGCGCGGTTTCAACCGTCCATTTCCCTTCACCCGAAGAGTTCATGACGCCGCGGATCTCTTCCAGTTTCGGATCTTTCGAAAATGCGCTTTCGACCAATTCCATCAGCCATGAGCGGATGACGGAACCGTTGTTCCAGACTTTCGCCACGCCTTCCAGGTCGTAATCGTAGTCGCTCTTCTCGAGGATATCGAAGCCTTCAGCCATCGCCTGCATCATCCCGTACTCGATGCCGTTATGAATCATCTTAAGGAAATGTCCGCTGCCGAGTTCGCCGGTATAGAAATAACCGTTTTCGACAGAAACGCTCTTGATGACCGGTTCGATGATTTTGAACGCTTCCGGGTCTCCGCCGATCATTGTGCAGATTCCTTCACGCGCGCCGGAAACACCGCCGCTTGTTCCGCAATCCATGAAGTGGATGCCTTTTTCTTTCAGGCTTTCACCGAGTCTCACCGATTCTTTATAATTGGAGTTGCCTCCATCGATGATGATGTCGCCTTCGTCAAGAAGCGGTTTTAATGTCGCAATGACATTTTCCGTAATCTCGCCGTGCGGCACCAGCATCATCAAAACGCGGGGTTTTTCTAATTGTTGAACGACTTCTTCGAGTGAATATGCGCCAATCGCGCCATCAGCCGCGATTTTGTCAACTTGCTCACTGTTTGCATCGTGCGCCACTACCTGATGGCCATTGTCCATCATGTTCAACGCCAGGTTGTAGCCCATCTTGCCGACGCCTATCATTGCTAACTTCATGCTTGTAACCCCTTTCTTTCCACTTCAGAAAACATTCGGCGCCCGTCAAACTTTATCGTATGCCGCTGTCCATTTCAAGAAGTATTTTATTATTTTTTTGCTGTTTTAGTGATTTATCTTCCGAGCCAGCCACCGTCCACCGGAATGGTGATGCCGTGGAGATAATCGGAAGCAGCGGAAGCGAGAAAAATGGCGGCCCCTTGCATATCCTCAGGTTTGCCCCAGCGTCCCGCCGGAATGCGTTCAAGGATTTGGCGGTTGCGCGTTTCGTCAGCCAGCAATGCCGTATTCATCTCCGTATCCATATAGCCCGGAGCGATGGCATTGACGTTGACGCCGCGATGCGCCCATTCATTGGCCAGCGATTTCGTAAACTGGATCACGGCTCCTTTGCTCGCCGCGTAAGCAGGAACCCGAAGGCCGCCCTGGTAAGAAAGCAGCGAAGCCAGATTGATGATCTTGCCTCTGCCGTTTTCCAGCATATGCGCCCCGAATGTCTGGCACATGAAGAATGCCGCATTGGCGTTGACGTCCATTACAAAATCCCAGTCCTGCTTAGGGAAATCGGTCGAATCATGCCGCTTTTGAACACCGGCATTGTTGATGAGGATGTCGATGCTGCCAGTCAATTCCTTGCAGCGCTCCAGCAATTCGCCGTATTGTTCAAAATTCAGCAAGTCGAATTCCACTTTCGCCGCTTTCACGCCGAGTTTTCGGATTTCATCCAGCACCGCTTCATCGATGGTTCTTGCAACAACGACAATATCCGCTCCTGCTCTCGCCAATCCCAGTGAAATTTCTTTCCCGAGCCCCCGGTTGCCGCCGGTGATCACCGCGGTTTTTCCTGTCAGATCAAAAAGTGATTGATTGATAATCGAACCCCCGCTTTCTGCCGTCGGCTTGACGGTGTGTGTTGAATCGTCCAATGCCAACATATATTACGGAAATAAATTCCGTGTTGCTATCCAGTTAATAATGCGTTTACCCCGCGAAATTATGTGGGTAATTTCGTTTGAAAGAAGAGAATGTAAACCCTTCCATAAACTTTATTATAAAGCGTACGGAAATTATTTCAACCATTATTTTAAATTATCGAAAAATGTTTTATCTAAATGCGATGTCACTTACGGAATTTAGTTCCATAAGACTGGTTCACTGGTAGGAGGAGTTGCAGCTTTTAGGGAAAGTTGACATGCTATCGGAGATAGGAAACTGCCAAGTGGGTTGGCTGGAGTTATAGATGTGGGTGAAATACGTTGAATGATCATAGAATCGTTTGAGTGATCATAGAATCGTTTGAGTGATCATAGAATCGTTTGAGTGATCATAGAATCATTTGAGTGATCATAGAATCGTTTGAGTAATCATAGAATCGTTTGAGTGATCATAGAAATTTTTCTAGCCTTCCACTGATTAAATTTTCACTTCCTTTTAGCTAAAAACAAAAAGCGGCAGGCTTTTCGTAGACGAAAAGCCTGCCGCTTCATTTTTTCTTCAGATCATTTCCACCCGCAGCCAGCCACGGACGCTATTGATGAACCAAACAGCATCATAATCTTCAAGTTCATCTCTGCGGATGACTTTTTCCTTAAGTTCTCCTGCATCCAACAGCTGCTGTCGGAAAGTCCCCGGCAATAATCCGCAGCTCACGGGCGGCGTGAAAAACTCTCCATCTTTTTCGACTGCCAGATTGCCGATCGCAAATTCCGTGAGTTCCTGTCTTTCATTCCATAATAATACCGAAAAAGCATCCGCCGGCATTGTTTCCGCGGCTTGTTCATAAACTTGGCGGTACGTGGTTTTATGAAAAAGAAATGGATTCCCGCTGTCGATGGCGGCGTCAGCCAGACTGCAATACACCGGCTCAGTGATTGTCGCCGTTTCCTGCGCCTCCAGATTGAACTCGCCTGTGCGGCTGAGCAATAGCCGTACTTTGAAGGTCCCCTGCGGAAATTCCTTTGCAAGTTTGGAAATGCTTGTGATTATCGCCGCTTCATCCACTGGGAAATTAAAATAAGCAGCCGAGTCGAGCAAACGCTTCATATGATAAGACTGCAAAGGGTACATTCCGTTCTCGAGCTTCAGCGATTCAAGCAGCTCGAACTCTGGCCTGCGCGTTGTCAGCACTTCTGCTTTCGTCTGCAGTTCTTTGAATTCGCCTTCCGAAGTCGAATCCCAAGTCACTCCCCCGCCGACGCCGTAACGCGCGCGATTCGTTTCCTTGTCAACAACCACTGTGCGGATCGGCACACTGAACACCGCATCTTTAGCTGGCGTTATGTATCCGATAGCCCCGCAATATACTTCCCTCGGTGTCGACTCGAGTGCCGCGATCGTCTCCATCGTGCTGATTTTCGGTGCGCCGGTGATTGACCCGCAAGGAAATAAAGCCTTGAACCAGTCCATCATCGTTAAATCCGGAGTAAGCTCCGCCGTGATTGTCGACGTCATCTGGTGGACGGTCGGATACGTTTCCACTTCAAACAGTTTGTCGACTTTGACCGATCCTCTCTTGGCAAGACGGCTCATATCATTTCGAAGCAAGTCCACGATCATCAGGTTCTCTGCCCGCTCTTTTTCAGAAGCCCGCAGTTCGGCAATGCGCGTCTTGTCTTCATCAAGTGTGCGGCCTCTTGGTGCCGTGCCTTTCATCGGCTTGGTTGTCAGCTTGCCGTTCTTTACTTTGAAGAAAAGTTCAGGTGAGGCAGACAGGATGCTGTAATCGCCGATATTGAGATAAGCGCCATAGCCTGCCTGTTGATTGCGCGCCAGCTGGCGGTAAAAAGCAAAATCACTGCCACTGAAATCCGCATGCAGCCGCTCGGTGTAATTGACTTGGTAAGTATGTCCTTCAGCAATCGCGTTTTTAATGTTGGCAATGCCGTTTTGGTAATGCGCTGGCGAGCCGGCGAGTTTCCAGTCGCCAACTGAGTAGGGTTCAGAATCGGATACACTGTCTTTCCTAACGTCAGGGTTCTTATAAATCCCAAACCATAATAACGGCAGTGAAGCGATTCCGCGGGTTTTCATTTCAGGATGAAAAGCCGGTGCCGCTTCGTACGAGACAAATCCGGCGGCGTAAAAGCCCTGCTCTGTGGCCTGATCGATTTCTTCTATAATAGAAGGAACTTCTGAGAGCACACTCGTTTGCAAAATCCGCACCGGCTCTGAAAATGCGAGCGGTTCGATGTTTCCCTGCTCGTTTTGAAACTCAAAAAGAAGATAGGGTTTCTTCATCTGCCGCATCTCCTTTCTGCGCTGACTTCCAGGCTTTCGCTTGCTCGCAGGCGTTTTTCAGCATCTGAAAGCCATCTAGCGTCATGATGGATTCGGGGTGAAATTGAATGCCGGTTATGGGCAATTCACGATGGCGCACGGCCATCACAGCACCGTCACTTGTCCGTGCAGTGATTTCCAGGCAGTCCGGCATCGACCCTGCTTGAGCTTCCAATGAATGATATCGGGTAATTTGTGTCGGCGAATGGATGCCTTTGAACAACCCTCTCCTATCGTGAGTCATCTCGAACACTTTGCCATGGACGGGCTGGCTGCCTTTGACAATGGCACCCCCAAAATATTCGACAATCGCCTGATGGCCGAGGCAGACACCTAAAATCGACATTTTGCATCTCAGCTTTTCAAGCACTTCGCGGCTGGCCCCTTCCATTGAAGGACGGCCGGGACCAGGCGACAGGACGATGAGGTCCGGAGCCAGTTTGTCGATTTCTTCTGCCTTGATTTCGGCATTCTGAAAAACCCGCACTTCGGGGTCCAGCTGTTCAAAATAATGCACAAGATTATATGTGAATGAATCGTAATTATCGATAATAAGAATCATGGAAAACACCTCTTCAATAAGGTTGTCAGGCTGTTTCATTATACGTGTTTCACCGGATAATTGAAAAGCGGACTTCTGCCCAAATATCAGATTGTATCTGAACTGCAAGAAGCCATGGAAAGGATTCAAGGCCAGCTTGCGTTTATCGGCGATTTTTTGGGATTTATCGGCGATTTTCGGAGGTTTATCGGCGATTTTTTTACGTTTATCAGCGATTTTTCATGGTTTATCGGCGATTTTTTTGCTTTTATCGGCGATTCCTTAAAATCCACA
Source organism: Planococcus sp. RAB007_Raresut (assembly GCF_057369535.1). Taxonomy (NCBI): domain Bacteria; kingdom Bacillati; phylum Bacillota; class Bacilli; order Caryophanales; family Caryophanaceae; genus Planococcus; species Planococcus sp. RAB007_Raresut. The sequence continues at coordinate 298,948 of NZ_JBXYIF010000002.1, read as the reverse complement.
AGCCACACTCAAGCCCCGTTAATTCTTCAAGCCGGGATTCTTCTTCATTCCTTCCCATAGATCCGTTTGTTCAATCTGGCGCGCCAATTGCAGCAGCAGATGCTCCTGCCCTTTGCCCGCCATCACCTGCACACCCAGCGGCAGACCGTTTTCCGTAACATGGACCGGAATCGATACCGCCGGCTGGCCTGTTAAATTGGCAAGTTGCGTATACGGCGTATAAGTCAGGCTCGGCAGGAACATATCGTAGATGATCTGCTGCTGAGCCGCCATCGTCGAAGCCTGTTCCCAACTGCTGAGCAATCCTTCGCGCGATTCCCGGCTATGCGTCAGTTCGCCGACTTTCGGCGCCGGAAAGGCCGTTGCGGGAGTCAGATAGAAGTCATAGCTTTCATGCAGCACGGCCATCTTCGCTGCAGCCGCATCCCATGAAGCGAGACTCGCTGAGTAATCGGCAGCCGACACTTTCAATCCCGCCTGGCTCAGCAGCCACGATTCGATTTCCATATCCACCGCTGTCAGTTCCCGGCCCGCACCTTTTTCCAGATTGCGTACGAGCAGTGCCATTTCTCCGCTGTTCATCAAGTAATAATCCCGCATCAACCCGATACCATCGATGCCATTGCCCTTTTCTTCAACGTGATGCCCTTGCTGTTCGAGCCACTTCGCTGTTTTCATTACCGCTTGGCGCGCATCTGCCGAAACCGGCGTACCAACCGGTGAGTCGATTGAAAAAGCGATTCTTAACGGCCGCTGAAAATCCTTTTCCATTTCTTCGCTGTATTTCCCGGGAAATAAAGGCGTGTGAAAAGCGGCTGCCGGCTGCACTGTCTGCAATAAATCCAGCATGGCCGCACTGTCGCGGATTGATTTCGTCAACACGAAATCGATGGATGCTCCTTGCCATTGCCGCCCCGCACCGGGTCCGACGGGCATGCGTCCGCGCGTCGGCTTTAATCCGAACAGTCCTGTAAAAGAAGCCGGAATGCGGATCGACCCTCCTCCGTCACTTGCTCCGGCAATCGGCACAATACCGGAAGCGACCGCGGCAGCTGAGCCGCCGCTTGACCCGCCCGGGGAATGATCCGGATTCCACGGGTTGCGGCTCGGACCATAAAGTTCCGGTTCGCTGATATTTTTCAATCCGAATTCCGGTGTATTCGTATGTCCCACAAACGTAAAACCGGCACTTCTGAGTTTCGCCGTTAAATGAGAATCCTGGGCAGCTTTCATTTCTTTCAGTAATTTCGAGCCGGCCGTCAGCCCTTCCCCTTTCAACGCCTGTGAAATATTTTTCAAAGCCATCGGGACGCCGGAAAACCCTCCGTCGGCCAGCCCATCCAGCGATTGTTCCGCCAGCTCCCTGCGTGTTGCGGTGAAAGCATTCAGCGCCGGCTCCACCTGCTCCAGCCGTTTAAAGCTGAGTTCCAGCAATTCCGCAGCACTTACTTCTTTATTCTTCAAGGAAGCGGCCATTCCGACCGCATCCAATTGCATATAATCCTTTAAGTTCATTGCGATTCCCCTTCTGTTTCAAATTTCGTTTCATGTACAAAAAGTATATCATCTATTTTTTTCCATCACATATGTCGGTAATAGGAAGAGGGTTTATTATTCTTTGTATAATATTAAAATTTTATGATTTAGGCATTGACTTTTAGTTTTACATCACTACAATTGATATTGAGAATCATTTTCATTTAAAATAAAAGGAGAGAAATTATTCATGAAAAAGCTTTTATTTCTTGTCATTGCACTATCAGCTCTGATCCTTGCTGCATGTGGCGGCCAGGCGAAAGAAGAGGAAACAGACAGCAAAACTGCTACTGAGGCAACAGACAGCAAGGAAGTTAATCTTTATACAGCACGTCATTACGACGTCGACGATGAATTATACGCAAAATTCGAAGAAGAAACGGGCATTAAAGTGAATCTCATCAAAGGCGAAGCCGATGAATTGCTTGAGCGCATCAAGCGTGAAGGCGACGCGACACAGGCAGATCTGTTCCTGACAGCTGACGCCGGCCGTCTGCACCGCGCAAAAACAGATGAATTACTGCAGCCGGTTTCAAGCGACCTGCTGGATGAGCAAGTTCCTGAAAACTTCCAGGACAACGACCAGATGTGGTATGGCCTGACGAAACGTGCACGTGTCATCCTGTATGATAAAGAAACAGTAAAACCTGAAGATCTTTCCACTTATGAAGCTTTGACTGAAGAGCAATGGAACGGCCGCGTGCTGATCCGCAGCTCTGAAAACGTTTATAATCAATCCCTGTTGGCATCGTTCATCGAAATCAACGGTGAAGAACAAGCTAAAGAATGGGCAGCAGGCATGGTCAATAACTTTGCGCGTGACCCTGAAGGCGGAGACCGCGACCAGGCGAAAGCCATCGCTGCAGGTATTGGCGATGTGGCAATCATGAACACGTACTACTTCGGCCAGATGCTGAATTCCGAAGATCCTGAAGAAGTGAAAGTTGCTGAAGGCCTTGGCGTCTTCTTCCCGAACCAGGACACAACCGGCACACACGTCAATGTCAGCGGCGCTGGTGTTGTCAAAGCAGCGAAAAACAAGGATAATGCAGTGAAGCTGCTTGAATTCCTTTCCGCTCCGGAAGCTCAGGAAACTTTCGCTTCCGCCAACTATGAGTATCCGGTCAACCCGAATGTTGAACCGAGCGAATTATTGGCATCATGGGGTGATTTCAAAGAACAGGATATCCCGTTATCCGTTCTTGGCGACAACAATTCTAAAGCCATCCTGATCTTCAATGAAGTCGGCTGGAAATAAAGAAAAGCGGAAACGGCCGTTCAGCTCCGATAAGCGTAAGACGATTTGGCGAAATGGCGTCTTTTCAGCCATGCAGCCAAAGTGGCTTACGACTCGAGGGGCTGGCCGTTGGAGTCTGGACACGAATAGACTCATACAAAGAAACTTCAAACTTTTAATAATTTGATTTTCTTATCCATTAAAGAAAAGCGCAAGCCCTTGCTGCAACTACAATTGCAGCAGGGGATTTCTTGCGATTGGAAAGAGGTGCCAGAAACGTGCAACACAGATTCGCAAATATAAATGCCTGGACAGTCGGCGCGGTGATCATCATCATCCTGCTGTTCCTGCCGAACCTGACGATTGTATCCGGTCTGTTCACCCCTTCCAACGAAAATTGGGAGCATATGAAAGAATTTGTGCTATGGGGCTTTGTAAAAAACTCGTTGATCCTGACTGCCGCAACGGCCTTTTTCACCATCATGATTGGTTTGAGCCTGGCATGGCTCATCGCACAATATGATTTCCCGATGCGCCGTTTCCTGAAATGGGCGCTGATTCTGCCGCTCTCCATCCCTCCGTTCATCGGTGCCTATACCTATCACGGCATGCTGAGCCATACGGGAATCATTCAAACGACATTGCGCGATACGTTTGGTGTCGCTCTTAATCCGGCGTTTTTCGATATCATGAATCTGCCCGGTGCGATTTTCATTTATACGATGTTCTTGTTTCCTTATGTATATTCAATTACGCAAGTTTACCTGTCCCAGCAATCCGCTTCGTTGATCGAGAGCACACGCATCCTCGGCAAAGGGCCATGGAAGACTTTCTTTCAGGTCGTGCTGCCGATTTCGCGGATTTCCATCATTGCGGGAGCCAGCCTGGTCGTTCTGGAAGTACTGAATGACTATGGTGTGGTAAAATATTATGGTGTTCAGACTTTTACAACCGCTATTTTTCAAACCTGGTTCGGACTCGGTGATATCGAATCATCGATCAAACTTGCGGCATCGCTGATGGGCTTTGTCATTTTGATCCTGATGATTGAGAAACTTCTCCGGGGCCGGCGCCAATACAGTTATTCAACTACAAAGGTCCGCCCGCTTCCGCTGATTTCATTACCAGGCTGGAAAGCGGCTGCGGCGACAGGATACGGCTTCATCATCCTGTCACTGGCCTTTTTTATACCGGTCGCTCAATTGATTGACTGGACCGTCCTCACCTTCGGCACCATTCCGATGGGTGAATTTATGAGTTACGTGAAAAATTCCGTTTTCGTTGCCGGACTCAGCGCGAGCTTGATCATCATTTTCGCACTGATTGTCGGCAACTTCGCCCGCATGGTGCGCGGCCGCCTCGGCAAATTGCTGCCCCGGTTGACGGTTCTTGGCTATTCGATACCCGGTGCCGTCATCGCCGTCGCAGTGGTCACCGCCTTTATTGGGCTGGACCGCTTCCTGGCACCGGTTTACGTATGGGCCGGCTTCAGCACGACGCTTGTCCTGAGTGTCAGCATCGTATTGCTCGTAACAGCTTACATTATCCGGTTCTTTGCCATCGGCTATAATTCCATCGAAACGGGATATGATAAAATCGGCACCAATTTCCGGGACGCTTCACGCACCCTCGGGCTCGGCGTCACGAAAACATTCTTTAAAGTCGATATGCCGATGATGAAAGGCGCGATCATCAGCGGCTTTATCCTGGTATTCATCGATGTTTTAAAAGAAATTCCGTTGACGCTCATTTTGCGTCCGTTCAATTTCGATACACTTTCCACCAAAGCTTTTCAATACGCAAGTGATGAAAAAATCATGGAAGCTTCACAGGCTTCCTTGCTGATTGTCGGTATTAGTGCCCTGGCCATTGTTTTCTTTTATAAGTTCCTTGAAAGGGAGTTGGATTAGCATGTTTGTGGCGATCGAAGATGTCTGTTTTTCGTACTCAAATGCAGAAACCAAAGCACTGGATAATTTCACACTGAAGATTGAAAAAGGGGAAGTCATCTCCATCCTCGGACGCAGCGGCAGCGGAAAAAGCACGGTGCTGCGCTTATTGGCGGGCCTCGAAAAACCTGAAAAGGGGCGGCTCGTCATCCAGGATGAAATACTTTTTGACAATAAAACCTTCCTGCAGCCTGAAAAACGCGGCATCGGCATGGTATTCCAGGATTACGCACTTTTCCCTCATCTGACCGTTGCCGAGAACATCCTGTTTGGCTTGTTCCGAATGAAAAAAGCAGAGAAGAAAAAACGCCTCCAGGAAGTCTTGGAGCTAGTGGAATTACAGGATTTCGGAAAACGCTACCCGCATCAATTGAGCGGCGGCCAACAGCAGCGTGTCGCCATTGCGCGCGCCGTTGCACCGAATCCTCACCTTATCCTGCTGGATGAACCGTTCAGCAACCTCGACGCGGAACTTCAAGGTAAAATCCGCGAAGATCTGCGCGATATCCTGAAAAAAGCGAATATCACATCGATTTTTGTTACACACGATGAAAAAGATGCCCATATTCTCGCCGACCGCATCGTCCGTTTAAAAGATGGGCGCATCGATTTTGTCGGACGCCCTTGCGATATGCTCGATACCTATCGCCAGCCGGGCATGCAACAGCCATCGACAGAAGGTTTTGTCGAGAAGAATCTGATCGGCATTAACTGAAAAAATCCCCGTTGCTCGATTGAAGAGCGGCGGGGATTTTTTCGGCGTCTTTCGGATGCACGAATAACACCATGAAAGCCTGATAATTATTAAGTTGAGCATAAACCTGCTATTTGCGCGCATAACCGTCCGTTTCCCGCGCATAACTATGCCTGTCCCGCGCATAAAAGTCTGTTTCCCGCGCATAACAGTCAGAAAACACTCCCTAAAATAGCGGTTTGGAAATCTCCAGACCGCTTTTTCCATCTTTTCTCCGTTTTTTTGATTATAAAATCGGCGAAACCAGCTTCGCGATGTCCTGTTTCCCTTTCTCAAGCCAAGTTTGATTCTTGAAAGTCTCTTCCGTTAATTCGACTGACAGCTTCTTGTCCTGGAAGAAGGTGTCCGCCATATTGCGACTGGCTTCCACGTCGTAGACGAACGCGTTCAATTCGAAATTCAATGCGAAACTGCGAATATCCATATTCGCAGAGCCGACCGTATACGCTTTTTCGTCCACAATCAGCGTCTTCGCATGCAGGAATCCATTCTTGTAGCTGTACACTTTCACCCCGTCCGGCAGCAGCTCCCGCACGAAAGACAGCGTCGCCGAATGCACAAACATATGGTCCGCCATGTGCGGAATCATGATTTGAACATCGACTCCTCCGAGAGACGCCGTCTTCAGCGCGTCCATTATGGATTTATCCGGAATAAAATAGGGCGTCTGCAGATAGATCGATTCGCGTGCATGATGAATCATCTTCAAAAATCCATTTTTAATGTCTTCATGCGTTTCCAGTGGACCGCTTGCAACAATCTGCATAGGCACCCCTTCTTTATTGTCCAGCTTCGGAAAATAGTTTTCGGCGTACTTCATCGGGTATTTGGCGGCCGCCTGATTCCAGTCGATGAAAAAGCGGTTTTGCAGCGAATGGACAATCTCCCCTTCGACGCGGAGATGCGTGTCCCGCCAGTAGCCGAACTCTTTTTTCCTGCCTATATATTCATCGCCCACATTAAAGCCGCCGATATAACCGACCTTTCCGTCCACCACCACCAACTTTCGGTGATTCCGGTGGTTCAGCCTCGGATTGATGCTCGACAAAATCGCGGGCAGAAACGCTGCTGCCCTTCCGCCGGCTCTATTCAACTCCTCGAAGAAATCTTTCGGCAGACTTCTGGATCCGAGGTCATCATAGAGGAACAGGACTTTTACCCCCTGCTGTGCTTTTTCCGTCAATAAAGCCAGCAGCCGCTTGCCGATATCATCGTCTTTCATAATGAAATACTGCAAGTGGATATGATTTTGCGCCTGCCTTATGTCATTGAATAAAGCTTCAAATTTGTTTGCTCCATCGTTATAAATGATAATATCCGTGGCTGTCGACAATGGGGCTTCCGTCCGGATCATATTCATCTGGACAATATCTTTCATTTCCTCGGCAACAAGCGAAGAAATTGCTGATTCCCCTGATTTTATTTCTTTCAGCTGCTGGTCCACCATCGCTTCAAAATCATCATTTTCGTAGGCAGCCGGCCGTTTTAGACGATCTCTCCGCAACGGTTTTCCGAATAACAGGTAAAGGATGAAGCCCAGAATCGGGATGAAAAAGAGGATCAGGATCCAGGCCCATGCGGAAGAAGCTGTTTTGCGTTCAAAAAACAAGATGAAAAACGCCAGCACTATATTCAAGATAATAAACAAGTTACTTAATGTACTGATCCATTCGAATGAAATCTGAATCCCTCCTCCAGTTCCGGCTTTTGTTTATAAAACATACTTATTTAATCCATACCCGCCGAACTTGTATTTAAAAAGTAAAAAACCAACCGCATTTTGCGGTTGGCTTGTTCAGTCTTCCTCTTCTTCGTCTTCTTCGCCTTCTTTCGGCTCTTCTTCCGGAATAATTTCTTCTTCGCCTTCTTCCGGCGTTACATCGATATCTTCGTCGTTATTCTGTTCGTTTTCTGCATCACCACAGGCAGCCAGCATACCGACAGAAAGAAATGCGGCCGCAACGAGTTTTGCCCATTTGGCTTGTGCCATCTGAATTCCTCCTTTTCTGATCGGTTGTTCTATGCTATACCTTTACCCTCTGTGGTTGGGTTAAACACATTTTGAAGGCAGACTGTCGCCAGGTGAATTATTCTTCGCTTTCTGCCAATCTGCTGGAACGGGTGATTTGAAAAATATTTTTTCCTTCCATCTTGTTTAAATAGCCGGTCAAATCCAACGATGCGCTATCAAGCTCCACTTGCTCAGAATCGAAAATCCCGCTCGGCAATTCCATATCAAAACGGATCGTCTTACCAGCTTCAATATTATAGAGCCGGTTGTCGACCTCGAATGGATTACCGCTGTTGCCGTTCTCGATTTTAATCGGATGGCTCATCCGAAAAACACCATCGATGATGTCATGCTCTGTTCCATTTACCAACTCAATGGTATAAACCCGGTTCACTTCATCCACTTGCTGCTCTTCAACAATCTCAAACTCGATGCCTTCCAAGTCCTGGACGGTATAAGCCATTTCACCATTCGCCGGCGCCATATAATCGGTATCGGATCCCGCTTCCAATAAGCCGGAATCCGTTGCATATATGAATCCGAGAAACAGGAACAACACTGCTGCCGATGCGAACACCGTCCAATACATAGGCTGGACACGCCGGGCTGCAGGTTTAACGTCTTTTGTCTTCTGGCGGATCGCCATTTTTTCTTCCTGTGAAAAACGGACGTTGTCAGTGGCCACCCGTTTTAATTTTGCTGAAATGTCACGGTCAAACCCTTCCATTGCCGACACCCCCTTCAAGTTTTGCCTGCAGCGCCTTCTTGCCCCGCAGCAGCCGGGATTTCACGGTGTTCAACTTGATTTCCAGTACATCCGCAATCTCCTGCATCGTCATTTCCTGATAATAATAAAGGATAAGAACTTCTTTATACTTGCCTGGCAGCGCTGCAATTTGCGCCGCCACTTCTTTGGCATCTTCTTCGCCGATCAATTCCTCTTCAGCGGAGCTGCTTCCTTTCAGGAGTTTCACGGCTGGCTTGTAAATCAGATTCCGAATGCTCCAAAGCCGGTGATAATCTTTGCATTTATTGATGGTCATGCGGATCAGCCAGGTTTTATAGCTCGCTTCATGACGGAACCCCGACAGGTTCTTGAAAGCGCTGATAAAAACTTCCTGAATGATGTCTTCACATTCCGCCTGGTCCTGCACATATAAAAACGCAATCCGCTTGAGTTCTGAGCCATACTGCTGCATCAGATCTTCGAGTACTGCATGTTCATCGGCAGTCGCCTGCCATGCTTCCCTATTCGCCGTTTCCATGCGCTAATGCAACTCCCTTCAAAGATTAGACGGGCGCCGAAACCGTTTTGACCCCTAACTTTTTATAATAAATGAAAAAATGGCTCCGCAATTGCGGAGCCTTTGGAATGATGTAAAAGTCACTGTTTCAATTACTCCAGGCGGCTGCCTGTTTTCTCAGACGACCGTAGTACGCCCATATGCGGAAGATGAATGTGCCGAATATCAGTACTGCCAGAAGCATCATGCCGCTGCTGTTCCATAAAAACCTATCCTGAATTGTATCTGCACTGATCATAATGTTGATGATGAAATAAATATAGAAAGCAACAAGCGGCGAGAACATGGCCGTATAAGTCAGCGCAATCCTTTTTGCGTGTTTAAGGCGGCTGCTTTGATCGCTGTACAGTTGCGGCCGCTCTTCGGTTTCACCGTAAGTTTTGCTCCAGATCGTCCACTTCTCCATATTCGAAAACGAAGTGAACTCTTCATGCCATCCCGCTTCCCGGTGGATGGCAAAATAACTCTCGGTCGGCCCTCGCTGATAATCTATACTGTATGCAATCCGGCGGGGCTCACCTTTAACGAAGTGGAAGATGGTACCGATTTTATTGACCCGGTAAAGGTTCAAACCGCGCTGTTCCATCGACTCCAGCCATTGTTCCATTTTATCGGGCGAATACATCCAGCTGAATTTCACTTTCGTCACCCAGCGCCCGGCCTTCTTCAATTCCTTTTCACTCTGCTGATCGATTTCATCGACTGGCCAGAATCCATCTGTCGTTCCATCAAGTTCCTTATTCGTCCCGGTGATTTTGGCGATCGAATAAATTCCGAGAACCATAATTCCCAACAGGATCGCGAAGAAGATAAATGTCAGGATCCACAACGGACTTTCCACTATATCAATGCTGCCGTCCTGTCTGTAGGAAGAAGCGAGCATTGAGATATTCGCCATCAGCATACCGGCGACATAAAACGAAGTTCCGTAAAAAATGTATGTAATCATGCGGTTATGCTTAATGATCCCCTCACGAATCGGTGATGTTTTAATAGCATTTTCGGGCTGCTCATTAAAAGTGAATTCCCAGTTGCCTGCGGTTCCAGCCTTTTCCCAGCCTTCCGCCTGCAGCGTTTTCGGCAATACGGATGAACTCATCTTGTTATAGGCTATGCGGTACACGCGAGTCGCCGGTTCCTGCTCTTGAAAATGGAAGCAGCGCGTCCAGCGGTTCAGCTTGGTAAAGATCAACCCTTGTGCCGCCATCTCTCCCAGCCAGTCTTCTGTTTGCTTCACATCATAACTCCAGAATGGCCTGTAAATTTTCTTCATCCGAATTCCCCCTCGAACGCAATTGCATTTCGATGCACTTCTTTAATCCTCGTTATTTCCGCTTTCATCAATTCTTTGCCGGCATCCGTGATCTCATAGACGGTCTTCCGCTGTTCATCAGCGAACACCGTGATCACGCCGTCTTTCTGCATCTTGGTCAACGTGCCGTACACCGTACCCGAGCCAAGCACCAGGCGGCCGGCTGTGATGTCTTCCACATGCTTGACGATGCCGTAGCCATGCCGCGGCTCTGTTAATGACAATAAAATATAGAAAGCCGTCTCGGTCATCGGCACATATTTCTTCAGCATTTTCTGGATTTCCACGGGCAGCCCTCTTTTTCACTATGTCATGCCTTGACTATATCACGACGTGACATAAAAAGGTATATTTATTTTCTGATGGAATGTGCGAGGCTTGTCGGGGTTTTACGTTTATCGGCGATTTCTGAGGATTTATCAGCGATTTTACCCTGTTTATCGGCGATTTTTTTGGGTTTATCGGCGATTTTCAGACGTTTATCGGCGATTTTTTCTAATTTATCGGCGATTCTCTATAAATCCGTCAAAAAAACGCAAAGCGACTCCACTTTCAAGTCGCTTTGCGTTTTCTCTTTTCATCAGCTTCCACCAGTCGCCTGACTACTGCTTCGACAAACTTTTCACACCGCACCAGATCTTGTTCCTGCGGCATCAGTTCGATTTTCAGCGTCGCGGCCAAACTAGTGTGAACATACAGCATGTCACGGAAGCGGTTGACCGCTCCGCAGAATTCCGCAAAGAAGCTGTCCCCTGTCCCGAACACGGCCGTCACCAGTTCGGGACGCCGCAATTCTTCAAAGGCTTCAAACAGCTCCTGCATTTCTGCCGGAATTTCTCCGCTTCCCCATGTATACGTGCCGACGATAACTATATCGTAACGTCCGAGTTTATTTATATCGAAATGACCGATCTCATAGACGTCTGGCAAAAATCCTGCAGCCCGGAAGCGTTCCGTCAAAACTTCAGCCACCGCCCCGGTATTGCCGGTGACCGATGCATAGACGAGAGCGATTTTCTGATTACAATTCATCAAACCCATTGGATTGGGACACTTTCGAATACGTGCGCGATTTCTGTTCGAAGAAATCCGATTTCGTGCCGTTCATCATGTCATCGCCGAATACCTGAATCCATGGCATTGGATTGCTGCGCTCTTCGTAGAGGTTTTTCATGCCCAGCTGACGAAGTCGTTTATTCGCAAGATATTCGACATAATCACCGAATTCGTCCAGGTCGAGACCTTCGATATCCCCCAGGATATACTCCGCCCATTCCTTTTCAAGTTGCACCGCCTGATCTACTGTCCCGTAAATATAGTCGATGTTCTTTTCATTGTTCAGCTCAGGATTCTCCGTCAATAAAATGCGCACAAACTGACCGATGAAGTAAGCATGCTGCATCTCGTCGCGCTGGATATAGCTGATCATCGTGCTCGTCTTCAGCATCTTCTGCTGGCGCGCCAGGTGATAGAAGAACGCAAAGCCGGCATAGAAATAAATCCCCTCGAGATTAATCGAGTTGATGCCCAGCTGAAATAAAGTCTGCGGCGTCGGGTTCTGGCGGAATTCTTCGTAAGCATCAAGAATCAAATCATTGCGCTTCCGCACGACCGGATCGCTTTTCGCCTGGTCAAAGCGCGCATTCTGTTCCGCGACCGATACAAGCGAACTCAATATATAGGAATACGATTCGTTGTGTACCGCCTCCTGCTGGGAGATGACCGCAAAAATCGCTTTGAAACTTGAGTCGGTCACGTAATCCATCGCCATCGTCATCGTCGGTGTCTGCAAGGAATCGAGCGATGCCAACTGCGTATTGATCCGGAGGAAAACGTCCCGCTCCGTATCCGTCAGATGATCCCATTGTTTAATGTCGTCCTGCATATTGATTTCCTGTGCTTTCCAGAAATTCGACAAGAGCGTCTGGTACAGATCGTACATTTGAGGATAGGCAATATCGTTCCAGTTCAATAAACCGGAAGATCTGCCGTTCAGGATGCCTGTCGATTTATTTGGATGCTCCGGATTGAGTAATTTGATCTTTGTTAAAGGTGTATCGATTGCCATTTGAAGTCCCCCTTAGCTTTGGCACGCTTCGCATTCTTCAATTTCTGCCTGCGAAGTGCTGCGTACGTAATAAGTCGTTTTCAATCCCTGCTGCCATGCTTCCAGGTGAAGCTCCAGCAATTCCTTCGCTTTCACCGTATGCGGCACATACAGATTGAAGCTGATTGCCTGATCGATATGGCGCTGTCTAGCGGCGTTTTGGCGGATGCTCCATTTCTGATCCAGTACGTGTCGCGCGCGGCGGTAATAATCATACGTGTTATGATCCAAGTCCGGCGCTGTCACTTTAAATTTGAAGTTCTTCTTCTCTTCCGCATATTCCACGGCGTAGAGCGGATCGATGCCGTCTGTAGAGCCGCCGATTTTCGCGGTCGACGAGTTCGGTGCAACGGCCATCATCCAACCGTTACGCACGCCGTTCTCTGCAATTTCCTGTTGCAGCTCCTGCCATTTCTCACCTTCATAGCCCTTGCGGCTGAAGTATTCGCCCGTCTGCCATTCCGAACCGGCAAATTCACTATAGCTGCCTTTTTCTTTCGCCAGTTCCATCGACGAGCGGATGGCGTGATAAGCAAATTCTTCGTATAGCTTATCTGCATATGCCACAGCTTCTTCCGTCTCCCAATGGATTCCTTCGAGTGCCAGCAAATGGTGCCAACCGTACGAACCCAAACCAACGGCGCGGTATTTTTTATTCGTGGCATCGGCCTGCCCTACAGAAATCGTGTTCAAGTCGATGACATTATCAAGCATGCGCATCTGAATCGGCACCAAGCGCTCCAACACATCCGCTTTCACCGCACGCGGCAAATTGATCGACGACAGGTTGCAGACCACGAAATCGCCCGGTTTGCGCACCATCACCAGATTTCCGTCTTTGTCGGTGAATTCTTTAACGATTGTCGTCGCCGACATGTTTTGAGTGATTTCGCTGCACAAATTACTGCAATAAATTGATGTCAATCCACGTCCACGCAGATGCTTGTTCGGATTCTGGCGGTTGACTTCGTCGCGGTAGAACATATACGGTGTACCGGTTTCAAGCTGTGACACCATAATGCGGGCCATGATATCCATTGCCCGGTATGTCTTTCTCGGCAATAAAGGATTAGCGACCGCTTCTTCATATTTTTCGGTGAAGTAGGCACGGTCGGTGTCATCATAGAAATCTTCCAGACCAAGTGCGTTGCCGTTCGTATCCTTCCAGCCCATCACTTGCTTGACCTGATGCGGACAGAACGTATTCCATTCGCCAATGCTGCGGCCGGTGTCATCCGTTTCCTGCAATTTCTCCATAAACAGATCCGGAATCGACACGCCGGTGAAAATATCGTGCGCTTTGCGGCGCTCATCTCCATTATTCGTTTTCAAATCCAGGAAGCCGTTCATGATGTCTTTATGGAAAACGTCCAGATATACCGCCACCGCTCCCTGACGCTGTCCGAGCTGATCGACGCTGACCGCCGTATCGTTCACCAGGCGGATCCACGGAATGACACCAGAGGAATTGCCTTTGAATTTCTTGATGTCCGATCCGAGTGCACGCACTTTGCCGTAATAAATGCCGAGTCCGCCGCCATCTTTGCTGAGTCGCGCAATATCCCAGTTGTTCAAATAGATGCCGTCCAGCGAATCATCCACTGTGTCGATAAAGCAGGAAGACAATTGCCCGAAGCTTTTGCCTGCATTGGATAAAGTCGGCGTCGCCACCGTCATATACAGATTGCTCATTGCCCAGTATGCTTCCCGCACAAGCTCGGTCCGCTTCACTGCCGGCTCATTCTGCATCAGCGCCATGGCGATGACCAAAAAGCGTTCCTGCGGCAATTCGTGTAAATTGCCTTCGTAATCTTTCGCCAGGTAACGGTCCGCTAACAGGAACAAGCCGATGTAATTAAACAGCAAATCGCGTTCCGGCTCGATGACTGCACCCAGTTCCCTGATTTCCGCTTCGGAATAAGCTGCCAGCAACTCATTCGAATAAATACCGATGCGTGAGAGTTTTTCAACAAGGCGATAAAAATCACCGTATTTCTCCTGTTCTTCATAACCGCGGCTTGTTGCCGCCTGCCGGTAAAGATCGCTGCAATAAAGTTCCGCTGCCAGGAATGTCCATTTCGGTTCATCCATCGAAATGCGGTTCAGCGCATAAAGCATGGATTGTTCCGTATCGACCTTGCCATCCAGCTCGCCGATTTTATTGCGCAACGCTGTAGTATCGAGACCATGCAACCGCTCTGCACGTTCCAATGCTTTTTCGACTGCATCCATTTCTGTTGAGATTCCCATTTTCATATCAGACCAGCTCCTTCGCGAATTCGTTCAGTTTCATGCGGCGTTCTTTCCGTGCCTGTGCACTTTTGAAAAGATTCTTTTCTTTGTCTGTTTCAGGAATGACTCCTGGAACAGGTGTCGGCTTGCCGTTTTCGTCAACTGCGACCATTGTAAGAATAGCGGTTGTCGTCAGCGTCCGGCCGCGCGTTTCAATATCCTGGCATTCCGCTTTCACATACACTTCCATCGAAGTCCGGCCGGTTGAAATGACCACGCCTTCCAAGATCAGTACATTCCCTATTCTTGCCGATGACAGGAAATTGACCGTATCAATCGATGCCGTCACCACGACTTTGCCGCTGTGCTTCATCGCCGTGATCGCTGCGATTTCATCAATATAGGCGAGCACCGTTCCGCCAAAAATGGTGCCCATGTGATTCGTATCCGGCGGCAGCACCAGCCTCGTTTGGATTGTCCGAGATATGCCTGCTGAAATCTGTTGCTCCATTGAATCCATCATCCCTTCGAATAAAACACAAACACAGAAAAACCCATCTTCTCCGAAGAGAGGATGGGTTGGATAAACGCAGCATTAAAGGG
This sequence comes from Planococcus sp. RAB007_Raresut, assembly GCF_057369535.1. Lineage (NCBI taxonomy): Bacteria > Bacillati > Bacillota > Bacilli > Caryophanales > Caryophanaceae > Planococcus > Planococcus sp. RAB007_Raresut. Next base: position 283,903 of record NZ_JBXYIF010000002.1, on the reverse strand, counting down.
AAGTCACGAAGGCAAAAGACACCGCTTCCTGTTAAGACCATCGTTACACCCCCCAGCTCCCGGAGAAGGCAATTAACATATAACGAAGGCAGGTCTCCTGGCTTGTGCGTCATCCTCTGCTATGGCCTTCCCATCTTTCGACAGTGGTTTCCATAGTTCGTCAGCACTTACAGTTGCGGGTACAGCTCCGGATTTTCACCGGCTTCCCTATTAAGCCTTTTCAGGCACCTTTGTTATCGGTTTTTACTATATATTGTGTTTTCATATGTATTATACACTAAATATTGTATTTCTAAACTATATCTTAGCCAAGCTTTTTTGGCAACAGGAGATTTTTCTTTTTCAGACTTAATCCACTCTCTCGATTATAGCAATCCAAATCAAATATGAAAGGGGGAAAATGATTATCTGAAAATAGCAATTATCAGATAGATTTCATTTCTATTACTGTGGTCTTATATACTTTATTTCAAATTTAATTATGCTATGATAAGAAACTGATGTTTGAGTATTAAATTTACATACTGTTGCTGTATTACGGAACAAATCTTTAACTGGAGATGCAATTTTAAGATGAAACAATTCGCCACCAACAACTTCCACTATGGCTGGATTATCGTCGCGATTGCGGCGTTATCGCAGTTCTTCTCAGGCCCCGGACAAACTTATTCAAATTCAATTTTCATCGATTACTATATACAGGACTTTGGCTGGAGCCGTTCGACAGTATCCGGAATTTATTCAGGCGCGACGCTCGCGGCTGGTTTTTTGCTGTTTTTCGTGGGACGCCTGATTGACCGCAATGGTTCCCGGAAAATGGCCGTGATCGTTTCGGTTTTACTGGCGGTTGCCTGCCTGTTCAATAGTTTCGTCACCAGCATGCTGATGCTGTTCATCGGTTTCTTTTTCATCCGCTTATTGGGCCAGGGCTCAATGGCGTTGATTTCGAATTCATTGATTCCGCAATGGTTTGTGAAAAAGAGAGGGCGCGCGCTCAGCATCGCTGCAATCGGCGGACTGGTCAGTTCGGCGGCGTTTCCACTGCTCAATGTCTGGCTGATCGAAGCGTTTGGCTGGCGCATGTCCTGGATGGTGCTTGGCGCGATCATCATTGTGCTGTTCACACCGCTCGCCCTTTTCCTGATTCGGAATTCTCCTGAAGATGTCGGTTTGCTGCCGGATAACGGAGCTGCGGAAAAAGCGGATAAAAAGAAAAAGCCGGTCGAAGAAGTCAGCTGGTCTGTCAGCGAAGCTTCCAAAACACGCGCTTTTTGGCTTCTGCTCATCTGTGCCGCCATTCCCGGTATTGTGAACACCGGATTGACGTTTCACCTGGTGTCTATTTTCAAGGAAAATTCGCTGTCACTTGAAGCCGCTGCAGGCATCCTGAGTTTAACGGCGCTGATTGGTCTGCCAGTCACCTTCCTGACGGGCTTGCTGCTCGATAAAGTGAAAGTGCAGTATATGCTGGTGCTGGTGTTTGCCGGCGAAATCGTTTCGCTCCTGCTGCTGCAAAATGCGAACTTCATGGCGGCTGCCGTTATCTTTGGTCTGGTATGGGGCATCAGTATGGGGATGGAACGCATCGTCATGGCAGTGGTCTGGCCAAACTATTTCGGGCGCAAACACATCGGCAGCATCAGCGGCATTTCGATGGCGATGATCGTCACCGGTTCGGCGCTCGGCCCGTTGCCGCTCGGCATTGCTTTCGACGTATTCGGCGGCTACGCGGAAATTCTATGGGCATTGATGCTATTTCCGGCAATTGGCATGGCGTCTGCTTTGATGGCGAATCCGCCGGTCAAAGCAACGGCAAAAGAAAAGATGGCTACATTACCTGCACCACAAACTGCTAAGCAAGTACCGCTTCCAAGCGAATAAAACAGGAGAATTCTCAATTGAGAACGCTCCTGTTTTTTGTTTCCAGTTTTCTGGTACATTGAAGATAGAATTATCAAAAAATGGAGGTGTCCAAAAATGACGTGGTTTTTCGTAATGGTATTCGGCATGATTGGGTTCGCAGGTTTTATTGATTGGAGAAGAAAACGGAATAATAACACAGCGCTGAAGTCGATCAATTCACATGCAAAGCCGGGTGAAAGTTCTAATTATACTGCAGGCTCAAGCGACAATTCCTATAGTGGCGGACAGTGACTCTCCAACTTGTAATTATTAAAAACTCAGTAAGACGGGCGCCGCAAACTATCCAGATTGCGCATCGCTTTTTCTGTGCCGAGCGCAACACAGTCCATCGGATTTTCCGCAAGTATGACCGGCACCTTGATTTCTTCAGCCATCTTCTTGTCTAGCCCATGCAAAAGAGACCCGCCGCCGGTGAGGACAATCCCCCGGTCGTGGAGATCTGCTGCCAGTTCGGGTGGCGTGACTTCCAGTGTGCGCCGCACGCCGTCGATAATGCCTGCCACTGTTTCTTCCAGTGCTTTTTCTACATCCAGCCCCGTGATTTCAATCGTTTTCGGCCGGCCGGTCATCAGGTCATTCCCGCCGATTTCCATTATTTCTTCACGTTTTCCATCCGTCAGTCCATAAGCCGTCCCCAGACGGATTTTCAATTGTTCTGCTGTCCGGGAACCAATCTTCAATTCGTAGTTTTTCAGGATATACTCTGCCACTACACGATCCATCGCCTGCCCCGCATTCTTCAGGGACTGGCTGACAGCAATGCCATTTGACGAAATGACCGCCATTTCTGTAGTTCCTCCGCCGATATCCACCACCATCAGGCCTTCAGGTTCCCACACAGGCAGATTGGCTCCAATGGCCGCCGCTAAAGGCTCTTCTATCGTCAGTGTTTCTCGGGCACCCACCCTTTTGGCCGCTTCGATGATCGCCCGTTTCTCGACCGAGGTAATGCCGATTGGCACACTGATGACAAAGATTTTCCGCTTTAAATTCCCGACGGTTTTGGTGACTTCCTTCAAAAAGCGGGCAATCATCACAATGGCTTTTTCGTGATCCGCAATCACGCCCCAGCGCATCGGATAGCTGACTTTAATGCCGCCGGAAGTGCGTCCGTTCATTTCATAAGCGTCCCTTCCGACAGCTATCACTTCACCATTTCCGCCATCCACCGCCACCATCGACGGCTCCCGCATAATAATTCCTTTGTTTTGAAGCACTAATAAGGTGTTGGCGGTACCAAGATCGATTCCCACCTCTCTTATACCAAAGTTCAACATACGGTTTCGTCCCTTCCATTGCTATCTAGTGGAGTCATGCTGTGAGCGCCGGGCCCAGTCAATGGCGCTTGAAAGTCGGCTTGTCCTGTTCTTCCATCGCATAGTCAATTTCCTTCAATTTCCGCCGGCAGCTGTGAACCAGGTTCTTTGCCGATTCGCGCAATGAAAAATAATGCTGCCGAATATGTGATTCATTTTCCATATTGATCGGAATTTTAATGATTTTTGCGTACTCCTCGGTCCACCGGCTGAAGTAGCGAAGCATTTCTTTCGAACGGTACTTTTCGCTTTTCAACTCTTCCTTCAGCTCTTTTTTATCATGAAGCAGCGTATCCTTGTCCCGCCGCAATAATTGAACTTCCCGCTTCAGCACCTGAATCTCCCATAAGGCATTTTTGGCAATTTCCTGCTCATGCCCACTCAGTCTTTCAGTAAATTCAGTAAAGGCTCTTTCCCTATAAAAATGATTAGTTGAAGTTTCTGTGTTTTTCATGAAGTCCCCTTCCTTCTCGATTATGCCGTCAATAAGGTTGGCTGTTTCCATTTATTCCGTAAGCAATGTTTCCATCGGAACGCCGAAAAAGGCTGCCAGACGTTCGGCGTGATCTTCCGAAATTTGTTTGGTGCCGTTTTCGTATGCCCATATCGCGCTGGTTGCGACGCCGATTTGCTGGGCAAGTTCTTTGGAAGACATTCCTTTGGCTTTCCTCAAGTCACGCAATCCACTGAGCGCATTCACCATCTTCCATGACCTCTTTTCCATATATTTTAGTTGGACAGTTTCCCCGATTGTGGCCGGTTATGCCTGGTGCAAGCCGATTATGCCATTGCGGCGATAGATGAATTGTTTGTCTTCCAGGGTTTTCAACACCCGCGTCAAGGCTGCATGCGACATATTCAAATCTGTAGTGATTTCTTTTATCGTTTTAAATAAAACACCTTCCGACGAGCAGTTATTCAGGAAATAAATCATGAATACCTCCCCGTTTCTTATACTTTTATCGTCCTGTCCCGCGAAGCATTGCCGTGATTTCTTCAGCAGATCTTTTTCTTCCATTCTTAAGTTGCCATATACTGCAGATTTACCAACCACAACTAGCACCTCCTATAAACTTACAAATATATATTTCTTCTTACATATTTACCCTCCATTTAAACCCCTAATCATATTTTTAATAGATTTATCAGAAAATAATATTTGTAACACGAAATACTTTTTATCATTCGTTTCCGCGTGCTCCCCGAAGCCTTTTGTAATACGATTCCACAGAAAAACCGCCCGTGAAGTCATGACTTCAGGACGGCAATGTTACGGTTCAATTTAATATAGTGGAATGGTTTTTTTGGAAATTTTCCATTAAATCCATCGCTTTTTGGCGGGAATTTTTATCGAATACCGGCGCAAAAAGATCTGCAAAACCATGTTCTCCAGGTAAACTCACCGCTTCAATGGAACCGTCGGCAACTTCAGCTATAAAATCAGTTACATTGAATGATTTTTCACGCTCGCCATAAATCAGGAGCACTGGACAAAGCGGCGTAATTTCCCGGTAGTCCCGGATTCTTGATCCATAAAATGCTGTTACGCTGGCAATATGGTCCAATTGACTGCAAAGCCAGGCGACAGTCGCCCCGACACTGAATCCGACAATATGTATTTCATCGTAATCTTTTGCCTCTTCAGCAAGCAGCTTTTTTACCTGTTCAAAAGCAGAGTCGAATCCGACAGCATCCATAAAGTTTCGATAGGCCCTTTCGCTTTGATCATATGAAAACGGCGGATATCTGTCAATTAGATCGGGTACTAAAACATCGAACCCTTGCTCCGCGAATGAAGCCGCAGCCAATTCCATGTGATCATTTATTCCATAGATTTCATGCAGGACAAGCACAAGCGCCCGGTTTCCATGTTTTATTGCCAGCAATTTCCCCACTCCTTAAAAATTCATATTCAACATTAAGCCCAGATACACGCTTACGATAAAACCGAATCCAAAGATGAATGACAGCCATAAAGGCATCTTTTTAAAGAAGCTCATGATCATCAGGCCGATTGCCAGCGCACCGATCAATAACAGCAGGATGCCGTTAAGCGAGAAGACAAATTCCGGTGTGATCGGCAAGTATTGTTCACCGATCAGGCTTTCGAGTAGCGAGGCCGTCCCTTCCGTCAAAAATGTATTGTTGACGTTATGCGGCGGCGCCAGCTTGCTCATGACAGCGGTAGAAAGAAAAACCAGTCCCAGCATGAAAGTTTCGAGCTTCAAAAGATTGCGCGAAGGTTCTTTCGCTTTATTGCCAAAGCCGTTAAGGAAAGCCGCCACCAATAAAGGCAGGATGCTCAAGTGCTTCAACAGCAGCATCTGGCCATAAGGCAGCACCCAGGAAGCCGCATAGTCAGCGGGTTTTGAAAACAGCAGCCAGACAGCGACACCGCTCACCAGGATAATGGCCATCAGGCTGAATGCGAACGGTGTAAACCATTTCAGGAAGCTGCGCCAATTAGTAAGTGCCGGTGCACCCCAGGCAACCAGGATCAACACCCCTGCCCACAGCGTCAGCGATAAAAAATGGATCGTGTGGCTGAACAGGCCGGGCAGAAAATCGAGCGATGCGGCATGGCTGCCGAATCCCATATTGAGGACGGACAACAGGAACCAGAATGCCTGAATGTATTTCGAGCTATTGACGGCTGTTGCGCCGAACCAGAAAAATGAAAGAAAAATGCTGAACGCGAAACTTTGGCCGACCTGGAATTCGGTGATTGCTGTCCAGACTGCGGAGCCGAAACTGGCATTATTCAGCAACAAGCCGAGCAATTGGATTGCCGGAGCCGCCGACAAAAAAGGAATGGATGCAATTCCAAGCAGGACCGCTGAGTTTCTAATCGAAATTTTCGGCTTCCGGTGCTCGGGAACAAATTGCAGAACCAGCATGCCGGCCAAAAATGACATGACCAGGTAAAGCAGAAAATCAGAAAGGACGGTGAACAGGATCATTTTCTTCTGGCCATCACGAAGAATGCAGCTGCTGCGATTGCCAAAATGGCGATGATCAGAATGGTCACCCAAGGCGTTTCCGCTTTTGCAGGCTCAACAGCTGATGCAGAATCTTCATCGGCTGACTGCTCGCTTGAAGAAACATCCGCTTCGTCTGTTTGCTCTGTTGTTTCAGCTGCTTCTTCTGAAGCCGTTTCTTCTGCAGCTTCTTCGGTTGTTGTTTCTTCTTCAGCTGCCGCTTCAGTTTCTTCCGCTGCGATAGTGAATGTTAAAGTACCCGTAATTTCATGGCTGTCCTGGCTGATTGCGCTCCAGTCGACCGTGTAGGCGCCGTTTGGAAGTTCCTCCGCCAATTGGCCCGTCAATTCCATTTCGGAAAAAATGATGTCGGCAACTTCAACCGTGTTGCCCGCTTCATCTTTGATTGTCATATCCCCCTGCTGGATTGGCGACTCGAACAGGAATTGGATTTCTTCCGGCGATCCTTCAAGTGTCGCGCCTTCCGCTGGTGTGGAAGAAGATAACCCTGAATGTGCGTGTGCCGTGACCGGCAAGAATAATAATAGAATTGCGATTGCTATAAATTTTTTCATGATGTTCTCCTTCTATCCGTTTAGACTTTTGAATATTACTGACCTTCTAATAGTATGTGATTTTGATGCGCTACAATCTTTCATGATGTTAAATTTGTGTGAATAAAACCATAAGTGACGGCTGCGAACTACCGTATCAGCAACGAAATGCCGTATGCGCCGAATATCAGGGAAGTCACCAGCGCGAGATAGCCATCCACGCTTTTCCAGCTTTTTGCGAATTCTTCCCATGTGGTCAAGAATGCTGAGGCCGATGCCGCCAGCATCACATATGGAAGGAACCGCTCGCTGCCGGTCCATAACCAGTAAATCACCCCTGCCAATAAAATGATGATCAGGATAATTCGAATTGTCTTCATTTGCTGCCTCCTCATCTGCTGAATCCGCTGGAATGCGGTGATTTGTGTGGAGCGAATGCTGAACGTTGATATAATTTTTTGAACGGAGATATAATTTTCTGAACGTCGATATAATCGCTGGAGCGTTGATATATTTTCCTGAACGTTGATATAATCCCCTGCACCCCTGTTTGACAGAGAAAATGCTTCCTCCTACTCTACCATTAAAAGAAAATGACACAATGCATGCTTTTCGCAGGCGAAAAGCGATTAAAACCCTCAAAAACCCGTTAATTTTCTCGGTGTCATTCTTCTTTTCTCTGCCTGAATTCTCCAGGTGAAGCCGACTGGTAAGATTCTGAGTCGTTTACAAGAAATCGGGCTTCTTCCTCGATCATAGCTATATAACGTTGTTTAGTGAAAGGTTGGATCACTTTTTTAATCTTTTTCAAACTTCCTTTTGCCTTTACCGTGTTGCGGTCCACATCGACTGTTACGGATAAATACACTTCGCCTTCGTATTTCAAGATTGCGGTCACTTGTTTCTTTATTTTATCGACCTCGATGTACTCGGGCACCACTTTCATCTGGGCAAATTCCGTCCATCCGCCATTCGGCTTCCTAGTAATGTAGAAACGAAGGCGGGAGACCCCGTCAGCCAATGGGTTTGTTAAAACTCTTCTATAGAATTTTTTCATTCACTGCCGCTCCCCCTGTTCGTTACATTGCATGCATTTTACCATAAATGGAAATGTGCTTGTTTAGTTGCCGGGTTTTATTCCACGTTCCGCTTGGTGCTCTAACTCCTGAACAATCCCTGGAATTTCATCCAGGCCGTTGATGATGAAGTGAGCATCAGCATCTTCCCACTGAACATTCCTTTTCCAGACACTTGTCATCCCCGCGCCCGCGGCAGCTGCAACATCGTTCGCTGGATGGTCCCCGACGAAGACTGCCTGCTCCGCTTGTACGCCGAGACGGTCCAGCGCTCGTTCAAATATCCGTTTATCGGGTTTACGCAATCCTTCCTTTTCAGAAATCAGAATGACATCAAAATACTGCGCTATCCCGAGAGCCTCGATATTGCCTGCCTGAAATTCTGTACGGCCGTTCGTGATCATCCCGAGCAGGATATTGTGGGCTTTCAGCTCCCTAAGCATCGAAATCAGGTGTGGAAAAGGAACACACTGTGCGGCGAAGTGCGCCAAATAATCTTCCAGCAATTGTTGCTTGGACATACCCTTAATATTGAATTCTTCGACCAGCTGCTCATATACCTTGTCTTTCCAGACATATCCGTGCTTATCCAGCTTGATAAATCTTTGAATATAGTCTGATTGGTTAATATGACCTAGTTCTCTAATGAATCGGTTATGCTGGTCATAAACGAAGTTTTCCACTGATTTATCGCGGTCCAGCAAGGTTCCATCTAAATCAAAAATGACTGCTTTTATCATGTTTATAAAGACCTCCACTCCCCAAATTAACCTGCACTGGTATAAATAATACAGTATTTTGGAACTTTTTTGAAATTAGAGCCTTTAGCCCTATATTACCTTCAGGATTTACCTATTATAATTTTCTGGATATCACAATTTTGTTAGATGGGGGAAAGAGATGAAAAAATTATTGGTTTTATTGATGGCAGTAATATTGGTGGTTTCCGCTTTACCTGCTTCAACTTTTGCGATTGCAAAAGACGATCCTGAGTTTGAGAAATTCCTTAAAGAAATCAACTGGTCCAAAAAGAGTTATATAAATTACCTGATGGAGAAAAATTGGTCCCTGGATGATTTCGGTGATGTATCTGAACTCGGAACCCCATTGACTGAAGAAGGCGTTCAGACTGTTATGGAAGACTTCGAATTGACTCGTGAAGAATTGAACGAGTTGCTTGTGGAGTTTGGTGATATTGAAGAAGGCGAAGATGTACTGGATGGAACTTACCTCATCTTCAATGAAGAATTGTACTTCTTTACAGAATACTATTTGACTGCAGATTTCGGTTTGATTGATGAAGATGGTGAGGAATTCCAGGAATTCCTTAAAGGCATCAACTGGACGAAAGAAGATTACCTGGCTTACCTTGACAGCAAAGATTGGGGCTTGGAGTATTTCTCCGATGTTTCCGAATTAGGGACGCCATTATCTGAAGAAGGCGTACAGAAAGTAATGAAAGATTTCGATTTGACGCGTGAAGAGCTGAATGCATTGCTTGTTGAATTCGGTGATATCGAAGAAGGCCAGGATGTATTGGACAGCCATATGTATATCATTTTCAATGAAGATCTTTATTTCTATGTGGAATGGTACTTGGATGAAGAAAACTATATCGACCTTAACGATATGGACATCTTTACAGAAGTCGGTCTTACTGAAGAAGAATTGAACCGCCTGTTTGAACACTTTATGACATTGAACTTTGAAGATGAAGCATTCTTAGATGAATTGGATGCTCTGCTACAGCGTTTGGATGCTGTTCCATATTTCGAGAGTGCAGATGACCTGGACGCTGAAGAAATCGCGATTCTATTGGACATCTTCGATGACATGATGAACTTGTTTGAAGTTGAAACAAAGTATTACCTGACTGACGGAAAAGAAAAAACTGCACTTACATTGACTGCATTGTTGGCTTTGGAAACGACTAACGGCAAAGATTTACTGATTGAAATCTTCGATCGTGAAGGAACTTTCCTTGCCGATATGGTTTTGACAGCTGAAATGTTCGGCTCTGAAATCATTAAAGAAACAGGCAAAGATCTTGAAGTAGTTGAAGAAGTGATTGCAGCTCCTAAAAAAGAAGTGAAAAAAGAAGTGAAGTCCGTTAAAAAAGATACAAAAGCTGTACAAACAACTAAAGGCGGTAAACTTCCGAAAACTGCCACTGATTATGTCAGCAACACATTGGTTGGATTGGCGTTCGTATTGATCGGATTCCTGCTTTTCCGCCGCATGAAAACTGTGAGCAACTGATTGATGAGAACTAAAAGCACCAAAGGGGCCGGCCGAAAAAAGTTCATTTTGTCGGCCTTGGCTTTATCAATGATTGCATTCGGTCTATGGTTCAGCGGCACTAACGCCGCCTCTTTCCTTAAGGGCTATCTGCTTTTTAAAACCGGTCAGGTGAGTGAAGTGGAAGTCAGTGCCAAGACGGCGCCTTCTGCAGAAACGATCAGCCTTCCGGAAGAAGATGTTGACGATGAAGATGAAGTTCTTTATCCGGTGCGTCCTGAAAAAGGGGAGAATATCGGCGATCTCATGATTCCGAAAATCGGTGCGACATTACCCATTTTCCACGGCACTGATGAAGATGAGCTGCTGAAAGGCGTCGGCCATTTTGCCGACAGTGTATTGCCGGGGGAAAACGACAATACGGTTCTTTCAGGCCATATGGATACGGTGTTCCGCGAATTGGGTGAAGTCGGCAAAGGCGACCTGCTGATTGTCGAAACATCGGCTGGGAAGTTTACCTATAAAGTGAGAAAAACCCGGATTGTGGACGCGGATGACCGCACGGTGATTGTGCCGAAACCAAAAGCTACGCTGACGGTTTCGACATGCTACCCGTTCGATTTCATCGGTTCTGATGCGCCCGAACGCTTCATCTTGATCGCTGATTTGATTTCGAAGGAATAAAACCGGGCGTCGTTGGATTTATCGGCGATTTTTTGGGGTTTATCGGCGATTTTTGATGGTTTATCGGCGATTTTTGACCGTTTATCAGCGATTTTTTGGAGTTTATCAGCGATTTTTCGAGGTTTATCAGCGATTCTCCCATTTCTAAGGCAAAAGCGCCTCACTGCATCCATTGCAGTGAGGCGCTTTTTTATTACTTCACTTTCTCGCTTTCAAAACACTCAAGTATTGCTCCCACGGACCCACATCTTGCCTGTATCTTTCAGCCATGACGCGGGTAATTTGCGAAATATGCGTCAGGTCATGCACGACCCATGTAGAGAGCAGCTCCCTTAAAGTGACGAGCCGAATTCAGGATGCATCCCACGCAAATCCAGATCTTCCTCGGGATCCACCAGTTCTTTCAGCTTCTCCAGGTTAGCCATCCGTATTTCCCTGAATGCCCCCAGCTTCCGTTCAATAGTAGTGTCAGCTGCTGTTTCCAGATGAGCAAACCGGTCGAACGGCGGAAAGGTCTGGCTTTCACCTTGCTGGAGCAGTGTTTCAATATGGGGAATCCAGTTGCTTATCTCCGCTTCAATCAAGTGGGCAATCACTTCTTCCGCATTCCAGGTTCCTTCACCTTCATTGCAGTGGATCCATCCCTCCGGCAGGCCGGAAAGAAACGCCTCCAGGCTGGCCGGTGTCCGCGCCAGCAATTGAATAGCTTCTTCAAAGCGAAAATTCATACAGGCACCCTCCTCCAATCTGCATTGCATCCTTATACAGCTGTATGATGAAATAACGAAAGCATCCTGTGGAAAAAGAACAGATTGTTTCCTCTTTACTTATCCACAGTGGATATTCGACATAAAAAAGAATATCCCTTTATCCACAAATCTGTTTTTGTGGATAAAAGGATATAAGAGAATCACTGATCATCTGCTTCCAGATCTGATTGTTCTTCATTTGGCAAATCATTTTCTTCTTCGTTTTTTGGCTGCGGATTTGGAGCAGCTTGTACTATTTCGCCTGGCGTTTTGCCGACATAGGATTTCAATAAGTCCCCGATATCGATGCCCGTCATTTCCTTCAATGGCTCCTGCATATCGACCATCGTTTTGGTGACACTGCGGCCGAATGAAGGAATCCCTTGGCCATTGCCGGAATCGATGATTTTCACTGAATCGATATTGTTCAATGGCGCAGCGACTTTTTCTGCGAATACAGGCAGCATGTCGATCAATTTCTCTGTGATGATGATATCGCCGTGCTGTTCCATCGCTTCAGCGAGCAATTTGCGTGATTCGGCTTCCGCTTTTCCTCGTTCACGGATAACTTCCGCTTCCGCAGCACCTTCATCGCGGCGGATTTTCGCTTTCGCTTCCCCGCTGATGACCTCTTTGCGGGCTTCTGCTTCTGCAGCACGTGTGGTTTCGTAATATGTAGCATCCGCTTTGGTTTTTCGTACTTTGCTTTCCTCTTCTTCCAATGTAACGGCGCGTTCCCGCTCCATGAATTTCAGGTTCAGTTCTTCGTCCTGTATTTCTTTTGCAAGTTTCACTTTTTCCAGTTCATAGGATTGCTCGGATTTTGCCCGGGCCCGTTCAGTTTCTTCTTTGAACGCGGCATCTTTGATGTCTTTCTCTTTACGCGATTCAGCAATTGAAATTTGGCGTTTGTATTCTTCTTCTTTTGCTTCCTGGTCAGTGCGCGCCCGCTGGATCCGAGTTTCGCGGTCTGTTTCCGCTTCGGCTATTTCAGCCCGCTTGCGGACTTCGGCGATTCGCGGCCGACCAAGGTTTTCCAGGTAGCCGTTCGTCTCGTCCGCATCCCGCAGATCCGTCAAACCAAGGGACGTGATTTTAAAGCCCATTAAATCCAATTGTTTTTGGGCAACTTCCTGGACGTCGAGATTGAATTTCTCCCGGTCTCCATTAATGTCTTCAACTGTCATTTTCGACAGGATCGCCCGCAGGTTACTGCCGAGCACCTCGATAATTTCCGTTTCGATTTCATTTTGCTCTTTGCCCAGGAACTGCTCAGCATAATTTGCGATGCCGTTTAACGTATCCGCCACTTTCACCATGGCTACGGCATCCGCCACAATGGGCACCCCGGCAATTGTGTAGACGCGCGGTGTCGAAAGCTTCAATTGGAATGAAGTCAGATTGACCGGTGTGGAAGTCTGGAACCGGCGCAGACGGTAACCGCCGCCCCGGATGATTTTCATGGATCTTCCTTCTTCGTCCGTGAATATATTCGTATCTTTTTCAGGATCCCCGAGTTTCGGTCCTGTAATGATCAATGCTTCGTTTGATTTGGCTGTGCGGTAACGGAATCTAACCCAGAAAAAGTATCCGATTCCAGCCAGAACTGCGACGATCAGCACCGCAATCCCCAGTGTGGCGTATCCGATTGATTCTAACATTCGTGCATCTCCCCTTTAAATAGATTTTTATTCAAACTGCCTACTATTTAATACGGAGAGAATTGCAAAACGTTTCAGTTAATTTGGAATTTAAGGTTAATCTTGCCCAAAATTAATATACTTCCTTTGTCCAAATGAGCATTTTAAACGATTTTAATGCTTTCTGGGTTTATTTTCCTACGACAAGTATTTTCGGACTATTCAAAAATTTAATTAATGAAAGCCAGCTTTAATGTCGCATTACTATATAACCCTTTTTAAGAATTTGGCAGAAAACTTAGTTTATTCGATATACAAACTAAATAGTCATTGCTATAATCAGTTTGAGTTTACATAGCGATATCCTATTTTATTCATGAAAGCGCTTTCTATATTTTGCGGTGTGAGCTTAAAACTGGAGAATGGAGGTAGGATTGGAGATTTCAGAAAACCTTTTTCAAAAATTCGCTTTTAAAAGGAGAGAAAGAAATGTTGAAAGTTCTACGTAAACCCATGATTACCGGCTTAACTTTAGCCCTCTTGTTACCTGCAGGATTAAACAGTTCCGCAAATGCTGAAGATTCCCTTAAGGCGTTGGACGTGGATTCAATTGCAGAGCGTTACGCGGATTCCTTCGATATCGGTGCTGCCGTTGAGCCATTTCAGCTTGAAGGCGAAAGTGGTGAAGTATTGAAGCACCATTACAACAGTATTGTGGCTGAAAATGTCATGAAACCGATTTCGATCCAGCCTGAAGAAGGTAAATTTAATTTTGAAGAAGCCGATAAGATCGTCAAGTTCGCAAAAGAAAATAACATGGAAGTTCGCTTTCATACACTAATTTGGCATAGCCAAGTACCCGAATGGTTCTTCTTAGATGAAAACGGAAAACCGATGGTCGATGAAACTGATGCAAAACAGCGTGAGAAAAACAAAAAGATTGTCCTAAAACGTGTGGAAAAGCACGTGAAGGAAATTGTTAAACGCTATAAACATGATGTCGATTCGTGGGATGTAGTCAATGAAACCATTGATGATGGCGGTGGCCTTCGTGAATCACAGTGGTACCAACTGACAGGGACCGACTATATCAAAGTCGCTTTTGAGACTGCCAGACGATTTGCTGACAAAGACGCAAAACTTTATATCAACGATTACAATACCGAAGTAGAACCTAAACGGACGGATTTATATAATCTCGTCAAAGATTTATTGGCAGATGGCGTACCGATTGACGGCGTCGGCCATCAGGGACATATCCAAATAGGCTGGCCTTCCCTTCAGGAAACTGAGGATTCGATCAATATGTTCGCGAGCCTTGGATTGGACAATCAAATCACGGAATTGGACATCAGTCTATACGGCTGGCCGCCAAGACCGGCTTATCCGACTTACGACGACATTCCTGAAGAACGTTTCCAAGCACAGGCAGAGCGCTATAATGACATATTTGAACTATATGAAAAACTGGACGACAAAATCAGCAGTGTCACGTTCTGGGGCATCGCCGATAATCACACTTGGCTGAATGATCGTGCCGAAGAATACAATGACGGCGTCGGTGTGGACGCGCCATTTGTTTTCGGCCTTGATTACGAGGTGAAACCGGCTTACTGGGCGATTATGGATTAATGAAAAACAGCTCGAAACAGCACCTCCGTTGTATCCAACAACGGAGGTGCTGTTTTTTTCTATGACCTCGTTTCATAGCCTGTTATCTCCAGCCATTCATACCACGCTTTTAAATAGAGATCCAAATCAGCAGGATGGTGTTTGCAGCATAAGGCGATTCTGAGATACAAGCCGATGAGCAAGAGCTCGTATATTTCGGACGGTTTTTCGTCCAACCAGTTGGTCGCATAATCAAAAGTCTCTTTTGTTAAATCATCAGCCGTTGAACAAAACGCATAGACCAAATCATAAATTGGAACTCCAATAACAGGAGCAGGATCAATAACGCCTGTCAGCTGTCCATCATTGAATATGAAATTATGAAATCCGCAGTCCCCATGCAATAAATAAGCTTCGGCATTCGGTTCAATCTTTTCGACGAGGCCAGCAATCAATTGATGAGCAGCGGGGCCAAGTGAAGAGCCAATGATTTTATGCGCATAGCTTATTTCATTTCTTAAAAAATCCTGCCAGGAAGCTGACGGCGAATCCAACCAGCCCCAATCCGAATCAGAAGGGAATTTAACATATTGATTGAGAAGACCTTCCACCAGATTTTTCAAAATTTCTTTTTTGCTGCTTCCATTATAATTAGTCGATCCACTTATGAATGAATAAACGATATAAGTTTTGGATGGTGCAACATAAAGGAGCTTTGGCAGCAATCCCACCTCATCATATGTATCCAGGAATAAAGCTTCCGGTCCGGTAACTTCTGGCCCATTCAGCTTCAGCACATATTTTGAGTCGTTTACTTTCAAAAGATAGAGCTCACTGACGGTTCCGCCGCTCAATTTTTTATATTCTGATGGTTCGGCAGGTATTACATTTTGTTTAATAAGTTCTGAGATTATCTTTTTAATCGGTGTATCCATCCCTATTATCCTCCTCACTCTTTAAAGATCTTCTCTCCCGCCAAGACACTGAATAAATTCGAGTCGCGCCAACCGCCTTTCAGCAGAATGTGATCCCGCATCCTGCCTTCAAAGCGCATGCCCAGCTTTTCCAATACTTTGCGTGAGCCGTCATTCCCGGGAGCGCAAGTCGCGTAAATGCGGTGAAGGTGCAGTTCGTTGAAACCAAAACCGATTATTAGAGCCGCAGCTTCTGTCGCCACTCCTTTGCCCCAATGATTCGGATTGACGATATAGCCGATTTCCCCTGATTTATTCGCGGCACTCCTGATATTGAGTTCCACAGCACCTATCAATTCGTCCTGTTCTTTTAAAACGATAGCGAAGATGTAACGGGTTCTCGAAGTTTTCCTCGAATCCGCTAATGCTTCCTCCATAAATGCCTTCGTTTCTTCTATCGTATTTGGTCCCCATGGCTGATTCCTGCTGACTTGTTCCAGCGATGCGTATTTGTGGACTGCACTCCAATCGTCTTCCTGGAATTCACGCAAATAAAGCCGGTCAGTTTCCATTTCCTCCATTAAAGTCACCCCATTTAAATAAACTTATATTTCAGCCAGACAATCCCGAATACTCTTTTGCAGCCCTGACATTTCCGGCAAGTCCTCAATTTGAAGGTAAAAACTCTTCAGGAAACCCTTGGCATTGGCGATTAAAAACCAGTAATTCTCTTCTTCCAGCTGCGCTTTTCGCTTTTCCATATCTGCAGGCAATTCCTGCAGCAAGCTTTCAACAGTTTGAAAGTCCAATCCCTTTTTCAGCATTTCCACAATCGGGTTGAGTATTCGTTCTTCTTCATCATGGATGTAGACTGTGTCGGAAACAAAAGCCTTTTTCCAAAGCGGAGTCAAAAGTTCCGCAAACATTTTCGGGTCTGCGAAACGACTTTTAGCCAACTCATCGAAAACATCCGCTGCGTGGGCAATGCTGTGTGCCCAGCCTTTCCCATCGACAAATCCTCTCAAATCCTTTTCGGCGTTCATATAGACAATCATTTTCTTTTTCACTTCGTTTATTTTTTCTTCACACAGAAAGTTCGATTCATTATCGCTGTAAAGGACAACGGCAATCAACAGCGTTGTGAAAGCCCTCGTAAAAACCGAATCTGCTCCTTCTTCCCCGATGCCTTTGAACACCATATCGCCAGTTAAGCACGTATCAAGCAATTCCTTCAGCAAGCTGTCGTCCAATTTCTTTTCCATCGCCAACTTGCAGAATGTCCCGTAGATATATGCGTCTCGCAGCGTGCTGTCCGTTGAACCGATATGCTCGAGCATCGACGCGATGAGCACTTTTTCTTCTTCCCACTCTCTTTCACCAGATTGGATTTCTCCCAGAAGTTCTTTAAGTTCATGTGCTGTCAATAAAACAGGGTGTTCCGTTTTATTCATATGAATCCTCTTTTCCTCACGCATTTATATACTTAAAATCCTGACCAGCAGCCGGTTCATTTCCTCGGCGCTTTGCTTGAAATCCTGGCGGTGCCACTCGATTGCGAGACCCAGAATTGCGTTGGCCTGATAGGCGCTCACCATCGAAATGTCGATGTCGATCCCGTTAAGATAATGTTCGCTGACATCGTCCCTGATCAGGGACTGCACATGATCGAAGAGCAGGTAATAATAGGACAGCGGGACGGACTTCGAGAAAACGATCCGGTAGAAGGTTTCGTACTTTTCAATGTGATGAAAAATACGGATCGTAGCTGGATTGACGTCTTTCGACAGCAGGTTCTGCACATATTTATAGGGTTCCTGATACGAATCGGCCAAGTCTTTCATGATGGTTTTGAAATATTCCTCGAACAGATTTTCAACCTGGCCGTAATGCGCATAAAACGTCCCCCGGTTGACCTTTGCCAGCTGGCACAATTCCGTGACGGAAATCGAATTCAAACTCTTTTGTTCCAATAAATGCATAAGTGCGTTCCGCAAAGCGTCTTTTGTCTTGAATACCCGCAAGTCTGTTTTCATTTTTCCACCTCTTAGCGAACAGATTTTGTTATTTTGTGCGTTAATGAACATTTAAGACTTTTTTGTTTATTGAATGTTCTTACTTCAAGGGATTATAATTTTATTGTACACTTGTTCATTAAATATGAGGAGGTTTTATTGATGAGATTAGAAGGTAAAGTTGCGGTAGTTACTGGAGCTGCGTCCGGAATGGGTAAGGCGATTGCGGAATTGTATGCGGCTGAAGGCGCGAAAGTGGTTGTTGCGGATATGAATCTGGACGGCGCTGAAGCAGTGGTACAAGGCATTTCATCGAACGGCGGAACAGCCAAAGCGGTGAAAGTGAACGTCATGAGCCAAGAAGATATCGACAACATGATTGATACAGCAGTAAATGAATTTGGCACATTGGACATCCTGGTCAACAATGCCGGCATCATGGACGGCTTCGAGCCAGTCGGCGAGATCACAGATGAAAAATGGGACATGATTTTTGATGTAAATACGAAAGGCGTCATGCGCGCTACTCGTAAAGCGATTCCGATTTTCCTTGAAAAAGGCAAAGGCGTCATCGTCAACACAGCTTCAACAGGCGGATTGAACGGTGCTCACGCAGGTGCTGCATACGGCGCTTCGAAACACGCTGTTGTCGGATTGACGAAAAACACTGGTTACATGTACGCAAACTCAGGCATCCGCTGCAACGCAATCGCACCGGGTGCAGTAGAAACCAACATTTCTTCTACAATGAAGAATGTAAGCCAATTCGGCGCTGGCCGTCTGCAAGCCGTGCAGGGTGTCATCCCGCGCATCGGTAAACCAGAAGAACTTGCTCAAGTAGCATTGTTCCTGGCTTCAGACGAAGCAAGCTTCGTAAACGGCACAGTCATAACAGCTGATGCTGGTTGGACTTCTGCTTTTTAATTAGAAAAGCGACGGCGAGAGATAGCCCAAACTTGTTTGGGCCTATCTCTTGCGACGAAGCAGCGATGCAGAGACTGGAGCATCCGAAGTTAGATACAGAAAAAATGTTAATTGCCAGTCCCGCTTGAGTGCGGAACTGGCATTTTTTTGGACAATTTTTGTGTCCGGATAGTATTTTTTGAATGCGGATAGTATTTTGGAGGTTCCGGATAGTATTTTCGTTTTCCGGATAGTATTTCAGCTGTTCCGGATAGTAAATCCATTTTTCTGGAAAAAGCACAAGAAATTTTCCGTGAAAACAGGCAACCGGAAGTTAAATCGATCGGCCTCTCTCCTAGTTCAAAGAACAACAGCGGATGTTTTTCGCTGCGCGAAAAACTCCAATGATTTTAAGGAAGCCTTAGCGGCCGCTAAGGCTTTTTCATTTTAGGGGTTTGGTTTTGATATTTAGGGTGGGGCGGGAATGGTCAAGTGTGACCGGAATATGTATAAGTCACCTCTCATATCGGGCCAGCGCAAATAAATTTAGATCTGCGCAAATAAACCGATGCAGTCCCCTTCATCCCCACTTTAAGCAAGAAATTCCGCCTATTCTTTCTTACTCAGCTTCCTTCAACTTCTTCTCAACCATGACGAGCCGGTCATTCAGTTCGTCGATGCGCTTTTGCAGTACTATTGCGTTTTCCTTTTCCAGTCCCAGTCGTTTATTCGCTGCTTCTTTATCGCGCTTGAAAGCTTTAATGATGAAAAAGATAAGGATTGCCGGAATGCCAAGTATTAGAATCGTCGCAACAATATCCCCGAAATTTATGTAAAGTGCATCATTCATTTTCTTTTCCCCTTTAATTTTATTGTCCCAACTCCAAAAAGAATTCCCTCGCCTCTTCCGGCATTTCCTCCACATCGAGAACTTTCAATTTTTCGGTTCCGGGCGATGTCATAATTACATACGTCTGCTGGTTATATTCAAAGAGTGTCACTTGTTTTATCGTATCCGGATTATTTTCTTGAATAAAGTCGAATTCTTCTTGTGTAAAATTATTTTCATAGCCTTCCAACACCTGTTTTTGAGCTTCTTCGAAATCGTCAGCGAAACGCAATTCCTGATACATTTCAAGTGAATTTTTAGGCGTCAGAAAATAGAAATAGTATATGATTCCGCCGAGAGTTATCGCCATCAAAAGAAAGAAAGCGATATTGTCTTTTGCTGTTTTTTTCTTTTCATTTTTCACTTAGCCTCTTCCACCACCTTATTTCAAATGAACTTATGTATCTGTAAAAGCAGTTAATAAATTCCAGCATATCTCTGTATTTATTATAACAATGATATTCAAATTTCCTTATACCTTTTCAAGCTCATCATAAATATTTATCTGAAATAAAAAGGAAAAGCTCAATTGCTTAGCTTTTCCTGGCGTAATTTGCTAATCGCCCATAAAGAATTTTAATCGCCCGCATTTTATTTTAAACGCCCGCAAAATTTTTTAATCGCCCGCAAAATTTTTTAATCGCCCGCAAATGGATTTAATCGCCCGCATTCTGATTTAACCGCCCGCAAATTAGCACACTGCTATTTACGTCACTCCCCAAAGCCGCCGAAAATCAAAAAGAAGCTTTTCGCTGAGCGAAAAGCCTCTAATTCATTCAAAACTTCAATAATTATCTGTAATTCCACCTAAAACAATCGAACAAGAAGCCTATTCCCTTACCTTTGCTCCGCCATCTCCAAATTCTTATGGATCGTCACCTGATGCGGAAATGGAATTTCGATGCCGTTTGCATCCAGCGCTTCCTTGATGGCTTTGCGCAATTGGCGTTCGACCGCCCATTGCTCGCCGTTCTTCGCTTTGGCGATGATGCGCAGCGTGACATCGGATGCGCCAAAACCTTGGACGCCGATGACATCGGGGCCTTCCACTATTGTTTCATTTTCCAAAATGACATTTTCACATGCCGCCTGGATGACCGCAATCGCTTTGTCTATGTCTGCATCGTAAGACACGCCGATATCGACAAGTGCGCGCATATTGCCGCGCGAGTGGTTGCTGACAGTTGTGATATCGCGGTTCGGAATGTAATTCAGTGTCCCGTCAAAGCTGCGGATCTGTGTCGTCCGCAAACCGACCGCCTCAACAATGCCGTCGATGCTTCCCACCGTTACGTAATCGTTGACGTCAATCTGCTTCTCCAATAGTAAAAAGAAGCCGGTGACGACGTCGCTGACGAGTCCCTGAGCTCCGAACCCAATCGCTAATCCGACAATCCCCGCTCCGGCAATCAAACTCGCGACAGACAAGCCAAATATGCTGAAAATCGTAGCTACGAGGATAAAAATCAACACATAGCCGAAAACATTTTCCGTTAAGCTTTGCAGCGTCAGAGCACGGCCTTTTGTAACGTCGCCTTTGTTCAAAAGTTTACCGAAAAAGCGCCCGATCACTTTATTGCCGATTGCCTTCACGATAAAGAATGCAATCACGATTCCAACTATTTGAGCTGCAGTTAATCCCGCGCTAACCAACAGCGCTTCCCAGTCTATATTCTTATAATCAAACAAAATATCAATCCTTTCATTTCTTTAGGCAATCCCGTGAAACTAGATTCCACTTGGTTCCTCTTTTAATTCCATGTTCCTTTATAACATAAATCGCAGAGGCATTTCATTCTAAATAAAAGCGAAATTCATAAACCGCTCCCGCCAATTCAGTATAGAATCAGTGAGAACGGTTTTATCTTTACTTTCCTATTCAAATTTAACTTTACGCTGGACGAACCATTGTTTAAATTGATTGCCTAAGCCGTCCGGCACGTCCTGAATCGAACTGACGTGAATCGGCTTCGCGCGGTTCGTGAATCCGAGACTGCGAACACCGAAAGCGCGCTGCAGCTTGGACTGGCTCACTTCAATTTCCTGGATCCGCTCGCGACGTGTGATAAAGGTCGTCGTCGTAAACCCGCCCGTCCGGATCTGAATCGAATCGCCTTCCATCGCATAACGTGTGAACAGGTAATCGAACAAGCGGCTGACGAGGCTGATCACGAAAAGAACACCTGCCACCCATAGGAGCGAAGGCCTGAAGAACCATAGAGCGACGCCGGCGATGACCGTCACGTAATACGGACGCAGCAGCTTCAGCCAAATCGTGTTGCGGGGCAGGCGCGTCAAATTGTCCTGCACCGTATACTGCGGCAACAGCTCGTTCAGTAATTTATAAGCCTCTTTTGTCTTCATAAAAGGATAAAGTGAATTGGTCGCAACTTCGTCGCCAATACTGAGGGCTTCCGCGCTGATCAGCTTGACCTCGACGATGCCCCAGATGCGCTTCATGAATGGCTGCTCAATTTGGATCGCCTGGACTTTATTGCGCTGGATGGAAAATGTATGGACCTGTCCCACGCCCCGTGTAATGTAAATGCGTTCACGGTCCGCTTCAATCCGGTAATTACCGTAACGGATCGTGGTGATCACATACCCGATGACCGAAGAAATGAGTATGGCGACAATGAACAGCGGAGCTAGCAGCCATAAATGATCCGCAAAATAAAGGACCGCGTTTTCCGCATCGTCTTCCAGCGAGAAAAACTCATCGATTTGAAAATACACCGTCAGCAAAATCGGGAAGATGGCGAGAAAGCTCAGCGATGTGAATGCGGCGCGCAATGTATCCTTTTTCGTTGAACGGAAGTATTCCAGGCGCTGCGACTTCTCTGGCCGTACCGGCAATGAAGCATCCGATTCTCCTTCTTCTGATACAAACGCCGGTGTTTCTGCAGAAGTCCCTTTTTCAATAGTTTCTACTATCGCATCCGCTTCCTGCCTTTTCAAAACTGGAAAGCGTACCGATGCCTCGTCGTTGGACGTGCCCGTTTCAAGCGTCAGAGACGTTAACTTGAACCAATTATGTATGAATGTTGTCGACGTCTTTTTGTTCTGGACCCGGTCGAACGTGATGGTCCGCACTTTCTTGACGAATATACCTTCACGCAAGGTGATGGATTTCTGGTCAAATTCGTAAGTATGGAGCCACCAGGACAAAAAGATTTTTCCGATTGTAAACGCGGCGGCGGCTAAAAATGCAATTTTCGCCCAGAAAATCCACCCTGACGTAACGTCAAAATTGAATATGAACAGGAATAAGATAAAGAAAAAACTATTGCGAAGGAATTCGAACAGCTCCACAAGCAGATAGGCTGGATGATAGCGTTTGGCTTCTTGAGAATTATTCAAAAGAATCATCTTCCTTCACATTGGCATACGAAGCGATCAGCGAACGCAGCTTCAACGCTTCCTCCTCCGGAATGGCCGGAATCTTATGGCTGGAAGCAGTCGTTCCGATATTCAGTGAATACAAGCCCGCTTTTCTAAGAAATGGCCCTTGGTCAGTCGTCACGTACTCGATTTTCGCCATCGGAATGATTTTATGTTCGACATTCCAGCGGCCGTGCTTCAATTGGATGAAGTTCTCATCCACATCATAGCGCCAGGTGCGCTGTATAAAAACCGGCTCGATCAAGATACTGAAAATCGCCGACAGGGCCGTTATGCCAATCAGTACATACAGCGTGATATTGACCCAGTTATACCAGTCCCAGTATTGGCTCGCTGCAAGCAACGCGCCAAATCCCAATAAGAAAGACCCGTGGCCGATGGTATTTGTTGTTCGCCAGATTTGCACGATCTTCGTTGAAATATGCCTTTCCGGCTCCTTTAATGTATATTCCATTCTTTTCACCTCATCTTTATTACGGTTCTGCGCCATTTAAGTTTCGAAAAATTAAGCGCCTCCGAGGTTTGGACTGACGGCCCCATTATTTTTCTGCGATAAATAGTTCCCCTTTATGTTCTGCAGCGTCCACCGAAATCGTTTCCCCGTTCTGCAGCTGCACGTCCGCTGTCTCTTCTGTATACGTTTCATCAATAAAGACAAACACACGTCCCTCAGCTTCAGCTGACACGAAATCTCCGTTTTTGGATTCCTGTAAATCATTCCAGCTATACCCTGCCTGTGAATATTCGTAGACAGCGATTGATGGATTGCCGTCTATCAGCAGGGCGAAAACCGTCAGCTCACCATCGATCCATTCGTCCTGTTTTGTGATTTCGATCCTTTTACTATCGAGTGAATAATCGTCATGGTAGCTTAAAGCGAGATTCTTCCATAAGTCCTGCTGTGACGGAAAGCTGCCGTCTTCCCAGTAGCTTGTCTGGATGACCTCACCGTCATCTTCCACATGCAATGTCACACCGAAATCAGGCGTTAGTTTATCATTGATGTCAAACGTACCAACATAATAGCCAGGTTCATACCGCTCTGGCCTTACTGTAAATTGCCGGTCCGGGTAATTGCTGTCCAGATAATCAATGATTTCTTCATACTTTGCGGCATGGGTATTTGCTTTTAAAGTCGGAAGGTAGAAATAATAGCCCATATATCCGGTGATCAACACAGCGGTTATCAGCATGGCCCATTTTTTCCGCTGTCTGAATATGTACCAGGCGGCGGCGATTATAAGCAGCAATACTATTCCGAGCAGAAGGAAGTCTATCAATTCACTTGGTTTCATGGACGCCACCTTTTCGATTTCAATTTTATGTAAATAGTCTTTCCTCGATGATACTCTAAACTGAACTTTCTTAATAGGAGGTGTGATAAATAATAAAAAAGCTCAAAAAAGATGAATTTTTAAAGCAGGAGTTAGTTCGGCGCTTATTCACCCTTACTCTCAACAGAAATTCTCTCGCCCACTAATTCAGCCGCTTCTTCATCTTTCACCCACACTCTTACCTCGTCGCCTTGTTCGATTTCTATGAATTCCGTTCTGACGCCAACAATTTCGGTATCATTCCCCATAAATATTTCATAAATCGGATACTCGGCCTCCGGATCGCCTTCGCAAGGACACAGCATAAAACTTGTTTCATCAACACTCACAACAAGTCCTTGGTAGTTGCTGGAGTCGAAGGGATTACAGCCAGCTAATAAAAGTATTACGCCCAAAATGACTGCACGTTTCCCCATCTAATTCTCCCCCTTTATTTCATTCGCCATCAATTCCGTCAATCTTACCTTCTCTTGAGGCGTCACCGTATAAATCGTATGCGTATCTTCCGGATCCATCAGCGAAGCCGTTTCCCCTTCGCTGCCAAGCCAAAGATTCAAATAACGCTTTTCTCCATCTTTCATGACCACTTTCAGATAAAATTCCGGATCACTCATATTTACGATGCCCGGCTCTTTTTCTGCACTTGAAAAAAGAGCGCGAAAAATCTCCAGTTCATCCGTTTCGATATAAACAACAGGCTCTACTCCTTTTACTGCAGACAGCTCGACTTTTGTGATTTCGCCTTCTGCTAATAGTTCTTCTTTAAGTTCAATCTTCACTTCTTCAGCTTCGACCGCTTCTTTTTCGGGCTGGCACGTGAAGAGAAAAATCATTATTAATGGCAATAAAAGCAGTAGTATAGCTCTTTTCATTTACGCCGCCTCCTCTATTCCTTATTATTCCCAGTAGACGGTTATAATTTTGTTTAAGTTACACATTTCTTTTTCAACAAAGTTTAGTTGCCAAACTCACTTTTCTTCGCAAAAAAGCCCCCTGGAATCAGATGGCTTGGAGCGATTCGTCGAATTTATGGGCTCTTGAAAAGGGGGAAATCGAATGGCGGAAGGATTTGCGTGCGTTTAGCTCTCGCTTGCATGCGATTAAAATTTTTTATGCGCGGTTAGTAAAATTTGCGCGCGATTAGAAGTTTTTATGCGCGATTAAAAAAAGATATGCGCGTTCAGCAATTTTCCCTGCCAAAACTCAAAACTCCACATAAAACGGATGCTCTTCTTCATTCAAACAAAACTCTATTCTTTCCCGGAAGTTTTTCCACGTCACCATTTCCAGCCCTTCGCTTAGCGGAAAGAATTCCACTTCCAGACTTTCTGAAGATGTTGTCGGAGTGCCCCCAATCGGCTTCGCCAAAAACAACGTGTTGCAGATGGACCCTTCGACATTTTGGAATACACCGCAAAACTTCACGATTTCAACATCAATGCCCGACTCTTCCTTCGTTTCCCGGATTGCCGCATCTTTCAGCGATTCCCTTTCTTCAACTTGCCCGCCCGGCATTTCCCATCCTCTGCGCGGACCTTTGATCAACAAGATTTCACCTTCGTCATTCAACACAACCGCAGCTGCTGAGACGATATGCTTCGGTGGTGTGTAGAGTGTTTGAGTGCTCTGTTCTTTAGATATCATGGCAATTCCCCCGTTCGAATCACTTCTATATTTTATTGACTTCAAATAACCTATATTGTTTCCAGTACTTATTTCAGCCTGTAAACTTCTCATCAGACTCTAACCATCGATACAATCAACCTGAAGATTTCAGAATTTCTCCAATCCCAACTAGTTTTCAAATGGCACGGTTGTTGTTATGCCACTTTGGACAATCACTAAATTCTCCAGCTCGCTGGACTTCTCTTTATCAATTTCAATAACGAACGTTCTTGGAGTGGCATCAGCCGTACATGCACGATCCGGTTCTATTAATGGTACCTGCATTACAATATCATTGAACCATTCAATATTTCCTACCTCTAAAGCACACGAACCAGACTCATGAACTCCTATGAAAAGGACATCTTTTCCTTCAAAATCCACATTCGGCATCTCTCCCCCAAATCCGTAAAAGTCCCAGGCTTTCTCAAACTGAGACTGATCTACAGCCCTTCTAGCCATAAATTGAAATTGGGGCGTTGTCTCTCTCTCAAATGCACTCTCGTAAAAATCTGAAGGCAGCGTCTTTTCACTCGCTATGACACTTTCAGTATTATTTGCGCCACTGCTGCATCCGCCTAAAAATAATGACATGAGCGATAGACTAATAAGAAATGGTTTGTAGAATTTCATCGGTCATCTATACCTCCTCTTAAGTGGCCTACGCTCTTTCGACATTCACGTATCAAAAAGCTCACCATTCAACGCATCCACATACCTCTTCGCCGACCGCTGCACCGCCGCGCCTGCATCTTCCTGTACAATCCGGTGAAAAGCATCATACATTCGATTAAACGAAATTCCTTCCAATTGCTTAGCCATCCTCTCAACAATCGCTGCAGGCAGCGGAATGAAGTTCGGGTAGCTGTACATAAAAGTCACCCACTGGCGATCTGCCACTACTCGGATGATATCTCCCGTCAGCAATATTCCTTTCCCTTCACTGCCCGCTTTCCATTCTGCTACAGCCGCGCCTTTGAAATGGCCGCCTACACGGTGCAAAATGATGTCTTCCGATAGTTCGAGCGATTCGCCAGACCAAAAAATGATCCTGTCACTCGGTCTCGTCACCCATTTCTTATCGTCTTCATGGATATAAATCGATGCATCAAAGGCTTCCGCCCATTCCACCTGCGTCGAATAATAATGCGGATGCGACAGCGCGATGGCGTCGATGCCGCCGAGCTTCTTTATTTCCCCGATCGTCTTCGGATCGATATACGTGATACAGTCCCACAATAAATTAAAATTCTTTCCCTGCACCAGATAAGCCGTCTGCCCAATAGCAAAATTCGGCGAAGTGGAAATGTTATAAAGCCCTGCTTCTTCCGGTACAATCTCATTTTTATATTTTTCTGCCTGGATCATCTCTTCCAGTGTGGTCCAAGCTTGTCCACTCGGACTAACATATTGCCGCTCTTCGTTGCAAATCGTGCAAGTATCCAGCTCTTTCGCTGACTTTTCCGCTTGCACCCCACAAGTCGTGCAGATGAAATTTTTCATTTCCTTCATCCTCTTTCCTCTTCGTTCTCTATGTATATGAAAATTTTTAATTTTGAGTTAGTTGAACTTCCCAGTAATCAGTATATCCTAAATATCCCATTTTGAATTCATCCATTGGTCCAGTTTGTTCGTGAGTAGGCAGATTTTTTCATCTAAATAAAGGCCGAATGATCATAGAACCCCGAAAACTGCTCATAGAATCATTTGAGTGATCATAGAACCTCAAAAACCGCTCATAGATATCCGCTGTACACAAAAAAGAAGAAACCCGCTTCCGAGCTTCTTCTTGTGGAATATTTTCTGGTGATTTTGTGTATGATCAGCTTTTTATTTCTTTTGTTCCGCATTCAATCTATTGATCAATTGGACCGCCTCATCGATATGGCTCACAGTAAATATTTGAATTCCGAGGTTTTCTGCCTCTTTAACCTGATCCGCTTCTTTACCATTTTCACTCGGAATGATCATGAAAGGAAATCCTTCTTTTTCAGCAATCAGCAGTTTTTCTTTCACCATCCCTATGCCACTGACTTCACCTTGTTTGTTTATTGCTCCCGTTACACCAAAGTCCACATAATTCATGAGTTTATTTTGCTCAATCAAACCTGTCAGCGCCAACCCTAATCCTGCGCTGTCACCCGAAATATCTTCGCTTTCAAGAAACTGCTCGACACCGGCTGTTTCCTGACGCAGATAACTCCTTACATTTTTCGCCATAACAGAAACCTCGTCATTTTGGACACCAACTAACTGCAGGAAGATATCGTTTCTGCTGTGATACCGGGTTTTATTGTCCACTTCGTCTATTTGAAAAAGTTCCTGATCCCCTCTTTCAAAGTTCTTGATCAGCCATTCTTTACTTTCTGCATGACTGAAATAAATTGTTCCGACGCCCATCAAATGTATGCCTGAATTGTCAGCAGCCTGAACCGGCTCTTCGTGGATCAGTGTCCGGTACTTCATCTGTTCAAATTGTAAAAGGAAGAAATCAAAGATGAAAAGGATCCCCACCAATAACACTATCAAACTTACTTTCCCGGATTTCCCCTTTGTGTGGCGATAACGGAAGAGGAAAATCCACGAAATCATTAATGTTAGAAATAATGCCCCTGCTACTATGTATGCGTTTATGAAACCGAAATAGAAAGCCGAACTTAAAAGGCTGTAAAAAAAGATTAAAACAGCAATTGCCAGCAGAAAACGCGAACCCCTTTTTTCATCCTTCATTCCACGCCCATCCTTTTTAATAAAATGCAGAAATTTCCGTCACTTTGTTTCATACTGATTATACCATTTAATAACAATTGAACTTTGTGTTGTGAAAAAAATTTTTGAGGGCATTCAAGATTTAATTTTTCAGAGAAAAATTTCCTAAATTCTGCGCCAAATTAAAAAGGACTGCCTTCCCGGCAGCCCCATAGTGAATATTCTTTTTAATTGTTCTCCCCGTCTTTGTTCGTTCTATTGCTCAGGAAAATAAAAATGCAGCTCATTAAAAAATAATAGATAGCGATGATGGACAGTGTATCAGTTATAACCTCAAAAACGTTATAGCTTCTGATCACTATTTTCCATAAAAATGAGCTGAATAGAAAAAGGATCGGGAACAAGATAAAGAGGCCATTAAAATATAATTTAGTCATTCTATTCATCATTTCTCAGACGTGGCTCCTCCTAACCTTTCGGCTAATTATTGTGTACGGACTAATCATAACAGTTCTGCATATGCGAATTGAGCTGGAAAAGGATGAGTGATCATAGAACAGTGAAAAGTGATCATAGAATCCAAAAAGTGATCATAGAACCCCGAAAACTGATCATAGAATCCAATAAGTGATCATAGAACCCCGAAAACTGATCATAGAATCCAATAAGTGATCATAGAACCCCGAAAACTGCTCATAGAAATTTGCCACACCCAATAAAAGGACGAAACCCAGCATTTGGGTTTCTTCTCGACTCCTCCCGAATCAAGAAAGCATTTCAAATGAGCGATAATCATCATTTCCGCAAAGAGATGCTTCCATTTATGGATAAAATCAGATCCAGTCCCACCCATTCTCACGAATAAAGTGAACTTCCTCCTGATAATGTTCAACATGCCCTTCAGCCAGCATCACCTGAAAAGCAGAATCACCCTCGCCGGCTTTTCTTTCGATTGTTTTACATAAACCTTCTAAGCGAAGAATGACCATTTCTAATAAATTTTCCGCTACTTTCTCACCGTATGCTTCAAAAAATATTTTTATCCTTTGTTTTGTCGGCTCGGCATCCTTTAAAGGGTCGTAATAAACTTTTCCCTCTCCAGTTTCCGTAAGCTTGTATCTGCTTAGTGGAGCGCAGGTGTACAGTGTATAGGCGATATCCCAGAGCCTCGGCCCTGGTCCAGCCACATCAAAGTCTATGATGCCCACTGGTTTCTCCTCATTAAAGATAATATTGTAGATAGCGAAATCATTATGGCATAGCACTTCAAACTGTGGCGGGGTAAAGTCGACCGGCTGCCAAGTATCGTCAAATGGAAAATCAATCACGGCCTCGTGATAAAGCCGCAGCATCTTGCCAATTTCTTTTAAGCTATCATCTGACAACATGTATTTTTTCAATGGATAATTTCCTGCTTCTCCTTCGATAAACGTCAAAATTTCTCTATCTTTATCATCAATCCCCAAGAATTTTGGCGCGTAATGATAGCTTTTTTTCTCCAAGTGATTCAGTAGCTGATGAATTTTATGGCTCTCCAGCTTCAATTCCCGCCTTACAGTCTTTCCTAACCGGTAAACGTCAGAGATATTTCCGCCGACCAGCTTTTCTTCACCATTACCGTCTTCCATCCGATTCCTCCGTCCCCAATAAATTTTAATTACTTAACCACAAATACCGCACAAATCTCATCTTCTCACCATTCATTTCAAATTCACCTTCACTTATCCCCATGTGGATAAATCCATTCTTCTCCAAAACTAGTTGAGACGACTTATTCACAGTCGTCGTTTTTGCATGAATCTGTTTCAAATGAGATTCAGTGGATAAAAGGAGGGACAAAGCGTTGCTTCCGATGCCCTTGCCGCCATAATTTTCGCCAAGCCGGAAACCAACTTCTGCCGTGCCCGCTGCCGCATCAATATCAACCAAATTAATCCGTCCGGCAATATTTCCGTCAGGATCTTTTATCAAATAAAACCGGCAAACGCCTCGCTCCTGCTCTTCCAAAAGTTCTCGATGCCTGTCTAAAAAAACCGCCCACTGGTAATAATCGTCCCCTCGGCCAGGCACCATCTTCTCAAAGAAACGTCGGTTTACCCTTTCAAACTCCAACAATTCTTCTGCATCATCCTCCTTCAGCAAGCTCAGTGAAATATTCATCACTTACCGACTCCCTTGCCGATTCGAAGTATGAAAATCACAGGTTTTCACATGATCATCCACTATGCCGATCGCCTGCAGAAACGAATAAGTTGTAACCGGTCCGACGAATTTAAAGCCGCGCTTTTTCAGTTCTTTGCTGATTTGCACGGACAAAGGAGACTCAGCAGGCATTTGCGCACTGTCTTCCCACTGATTGATGACCGGTTCGCCTTCTATAAAGCTCCACAGGAATTCAGCCAAACTCCCAAACTCTTCCTGCACTCTCAAAGCTGCCTGCGCATTGCTGCAGACCGATTGCAACTTCGCAAAATGCTTGATGACATTGTAATTCTCTTTTATTGACTCCAGATCCGAATCGCTCAACCCTGCGCAATACGCAATGTCGAAATTTTTAAAAGCCGCCTGGTACGCGTCTCTTTTAGACAAGACGATACTCCACGACAGCCCCGCTTGCGCGCCTTCCAAGTTCAGCAATTCAAATATATAGCGGTCGTCCCGGGTTGGCCTGCACCATTCCTCGTCGTGGTATGCCTGCATCATTTCGCTGCTGCCCGGCCATGAACATTGTTCCATCTGTGAGCCACCTCTTTCGTTCTATTGAATTTACTTTACCATTCTTAAAGAGATTACTGCGTGCCCTATTTAAAATAAAACGGATGTAACCCATCGATTGAAACTTTCAAAAATACACATCTAAAACTATAGATTTTTAAGATTTTTCGCTTTTCGCCTGCGAAAAGCAGCCATTTGTCTTTTGATCTTCACTTTTGGGGGGATATCAATCGCAATAAAGCGGCTTTTTCCCATCGCACCTTTGCCTGTTTGTTGTATATCAACGTTCAGCGAATTATATCAACGCTCAGGAGATTATATCTACGTTCAGGAGAATATATCTACGTTCAAAAAATTATATCTACGTTCAGGAGAATATATCGACGTTCGGCAATTTTCCCGATCTTTTCTACTCAAATTAAAAAAGGAGAAACTTTTAAAAGTTCCTCCCCCAAAAAGCTGTTCCAAGCTAAGTCACCCTAAAACGTATTCTTACTCCGGATCTCCTGCTCATGCTTCAAAAGCCATTCTTTTCTCGTCAACGTTCCTGCATAACCCGTCAGTTTTCCGTTCGTACCAATTACACGGTGGCACGGCACAATGATCGTCAGCTTGTTTTTGCTGTTGGCATTTCCCACTGCGCGCACCGCTTTTTCGCTTCCGACTTTCACGGCAATGTCCCGGTAGGAAGCGGTTTCTGCATAGCCGACAGTCGTCAAAGCAGACCAGACTTTGCCTTGGAATTCCGTTCCTTCGGAAATATAGGGCACGGTGAAATCCATGCGCTCACCTTTGAAGTATTCGTCCAACTCCTGCAGGCAATCGTTTAAAACCTGCGGCGTGTCCGGTTGCGGCTGGTGCAGGACCTCTTCGCGTTCTGTGAATAAAACCGACAGGATCTCTTGTTCTGTACCTACTACTTCCATGACGCCGATCGGTGATTCATAATCCACTTGATATAACTTACTCATATAAACTCCTCCAAAGATAGAAAGTGGCGTATGCCTCCCACCCTTTCCAATTTTCCGCATAGCGCTCGATTTCCGCTATTGACGGTTTCTTCTCCAACTCCAGTTGATATTTCAGCGCGTTGTGCAAACCGACGTCGGCAATCGGAAAAGCCGAGGTGAAGCCAAGGCATTTCATCATGACATAATTAGCGGACCAGGGGCCGATCCCTCTGATCGCGACCAGTTCTTTTTCCACAGTCTGCGCATCTTTTCCATCTGTGAAATTTTCCTTCACCAGATTTCCTTTCGCCATTTCAGCTGCAATGCCGATGATGTATTCCGCTTTTCGCACCGAATACTGCATAGGCGTCAAATCACTTACCTTAAGCTCCGAAATTTCTTCGCAGGAAGGGAACGTCCAGTAAATTTCGCCTTCGTAAACTAATGATTTTCCGTAAGCTTCGACAAACCGTTTTTTCAAAGTATAGGCGAAAGTCAGATTAATCTGCTGGCCCGTGATTGCCCAAGCCATCGCTTCAAATAAATCGGGAAAACCGAGGATTCTCAGACCGAAATGACGCTTAACAATCGGCTGTAAAATCGGATCATCCGCCGCCATTCCGTAAAATGGCACCAAATCCGTCTTTAAGTCAAACCAGGCCCAAACATATTCAGCAGCTGCCCGCTGCCCTGCTTCAGAAGGTTTGCCGTTTAAAAATTCAACCCGTAAATGCTGCGCCGCATGCGTAACGCCAATTAATATCAGTTCTCCCTGATGGTCGATGAGCTTTATGATTTGATCATTCTGTATTCGGTGAAGGTTTTCCTGGAGCGACCGATTGAGAAAGACCAAGCATTCATCGAAACTAAACTCAACGGGCGTAGGAACTCTCACGTAACTGCTGTTTGTGTTCGGAATCATTTCCCAGCTCCTTCGTCATTTTCCGGTAATCGCTTGGTGAAAGGTTTTTAGAGCGCCGGAACGCTTTATAAAAGTGCGAGGTGCTTTGGAAACCTGCTGCGTAGCAAATCTCCAGATTCGTATTTTCAGTATGCTTCAGCAAATGTGCAGCTTTGTCCACGCGGATTTTCTCCAGGAACGATCGGGGTGTCTCTCCCGTTTCCTGCTTAAAAATGCGGTCGAGATACGAAGGACTCAAGCCGGCATGTGAAGCGATTTCTTCAAGGTTCAATTTGCGATTATGATAAGCCAACAGCAAGTCGATCACTCTCCGCACTACTTCAACGTTAGGTGAGTGTTCCGTTTCCGGCTGACATCTTTTGCACGCCCGGTACCCACGGCTCTCCGCTTCCTGAATCGTTGTATAGAATTCCACATTCACCTTCTTCGGCTTCCTTGAACGGCACGAAGGTCTGCAATAGATCTTCGTTGTTTTCACCGCTGTATAGAACAGCCCATCGTATTTCCGGTCGCAGGCCATGATTTTCTCCCACATTTCTTCAAACGTAAAATTTATTTCGGCAGTCATCCTCCACACTCCCTTCCCACGAATTTTCCGCTCTTAAATCTTATCTCCATTGTAACCAATAACAGCCAATACTTCTGCTTTCATTCTATCAATCATCGCCAGAAATTTTCGTCCTCGATTTTGCACTTATGCTCGCTCAAAGGAAAATTTTATTCATATGAAAAAAGCTAAAAAAGTATTTTCTAAATTTAAAGCGGTGCCGTTTATTCCAATGTATAATTAGGTCAATCAACTATTCCGAACCTTTCATCGAAGGAGGCGAGTCCTATTCTTACTCAATTTCCCATCATCGATTTTCTGCTTTTGCTTCTATTGAATTTGGGCGTTGGCGCGATAGGTTTTTTTCCCAGCTTCCTGGTGACTGGACTAAATATCAATTCTTTCGGCATTACGCTCGGCACAGTGCTTTCGCTATCCGGAGAAATTTTCGGTGCGATTGCCGGATTTTACCTTTACCGTTTCGGATTCAAAAGGATGGATCCAGCATGGCTGAAGAATCGGTTCTGGACTCGGATCCAGAAATCTTCTGTCAGCCAGGTGTTTTGGACAATCATTTTGCTTCGCCTGATTCCTTTTGTTCCGTCTGGACTGGTGACCGCAGGCGCTTCTTTGACGCCAATTTCCGGTCCTTTGTTTATGGCTGCCAGCACAATCGGAAAAATTCCTGCCGTTTTTATTGAAGTAGCGGTCGTGTATGGCTTGATCCGTACCATCCCTGTCAGTTACCAGTACAGTTTAGCCATCATGATTCTTGTCATACTGCTGCTGATCTGGACTAACAATAAAAGAAAAATTCAGCTGTAATCTTTCAACTTACCCAATAATGGAGCTGTTACCTTGAAAACGTCCCATAAACTTATAAGATTCGGATTGCTGTTTGCGCTGTCCTTTTTCATTATCGGCTTCAGTCCATCGTCACTCGGAACTTCGCTCAAAAAAATCATGGCGGATGGCTTTGTGCTGGAATCATCGGAGCAAAGTACGTCTCCGAAGGCTTTTCTGCTGACGAATTCCAGAAACGGGCAGCCGCTTGAAAGTTATCTGATGTACATCGTCGATACCAGCACCAGTGCATTGGTCGACGTATTAAAATCGGATGAAGCCGGTAAAATGAACGCAGAAGCCTTGGCGGATGGAAAAGAATATCAGCTCAGAATCGTACGTGCGGATACAGATTCAGGCGCCGTGAAACTGGCTGAAGAAAGTCTTTATACTCATCAACCGGATTCGTTGCCAACCTCAATTGAAACTTATGTTGAACGCGAAGCGGTTCATATAGATGTACCGGTTCTGATGCAGGATCCGGAACTTCCCAATGGCTGTGAAATTACGACCTTAACTTCCGTCTTGAACCATTACCGCCTCAAAGTTTCCAAAACGACCATGGCTGATGATTACTTGCCAAAGTCTCCTTTTACAATTAAAAACGGTAAACGGTTTGGACCAGATCCGCACCAGGCGTATGCCGGTGACCCGCGACTAGCCAACGGCGGCTGGTACGTTTTCGCCGAGCCAATCGTACAAGCGTCCAAAGGAATCGTCGCTTCCAAGAGCAGCCGATTGATCACGGAAAACGTCAGCGGCAGCACCCAGGAAGAAATCCTTTCCTATACCGATCGAAATATTCCGGTCATCGTCTGGGTCACACTGGACCTATCTCCGCCTGTCACTTCCGGCGGCTGGTACATCAAAGGCACCAATGACTTCCACCCTTCTTTCAGCAATCTCCATAGCGTAGTACTGGACGGCTGGGAAGGTGGCCAGGTCTACGTAATGGACCCTCTTAAAGGACGGGTGAGTTATGATGAAACAACATTTTTCGCCAGTTACGAAGCAATGGGAAGCCAGGCTGTCATTGTCAGAAGGTAGTGTCAGCAAACCTCATGAAATAAAACACCTGTGAAACGACAGACACCATCAGCGTGTCTTCATTTCACAGGTGTTTTTATCCTTAATTATAAAATGCTATTTCCAGACAACCAATAGATCAATCACTTCTGTATCTTCACAATCCTCCAGCTGATAATCGGTTCTTTCAGCTGTTTCTGTCTTCGCTATTTCAGAACAAACCGCCTCGCTTATGCCACCCGAACCATAGGAATCCCTTGAACTGTTCATGGTGGATTTGAATACTGTTCCATCAAATTGAAGATCTCGTGAAATCGGATTCCCTTCTGTCGTGAATTGGATGATCTGGATGTGATCCGGTTCTTTTTCATCAGCATGTTCTAAAAATGTCTGGAACCGATCCAAGTTTTTCACTTCGCCGGAACTGCCGCTCTCAATCACATCAGCGGTCGGAAGCGGGGAAAATGCATTTTCGCTTGGCTGCGGTTTAGTAATTTGCGGGGAATCCTCATTCACCCGATTGTCCTGGCATCCTGAAAGAATCAAACCACCTGTTAAGATTATCGACGCCAACCGCTCCATAACATCCACCCCTTTGTAACAATGAGACCATAGTTTGGGCTCAAAAGTTACAGCAGAGTTTACTATCCATTTAAATAATATTCATGAAAATAAAAAAAACACGCTTGCAATATATTAATGCAGCGTTCTAAACAATTCATATTTAAATAGGCTTACCATATTTTTTCAATTTACATTCCAGAATAAATTAATATATTTTTTAACTCTTCGATTTCCTGAATGGATTGTTGAATATCCTCTTCTAAAACATGGGTATGGTGCTGTTCTTTCACATTATCAAAAAATAACTTACTTTTTGTAAGGGAAGCTATCTTAAAGGAAAGCAATTCACGTATCTCCATGACTTCGAAAAAAGTTTGTATATGTGTCATAGAAATTCTCCTTTATTATTTTGAAATTATTCATACCTATTAGTCTACCCCGCTCAGAAAAATTTAAACTTTTTTCGATAAATATATTAATAATTTGACTCAATTGATTTGGTATTCGTTCTTTCTTGAAAAATCCGCTTCAATAAACTCTCTTATTATCGGCATATCCGGCGGACTGATATTTAGAGACTTTCAAGGCAAGCCCCAGCAACCATTGTCTTTTCTCAACTGCAATAAAATCCGATTGCTCTTGTCTAAAAGAATTACACTGGCTCCGGCCATGACCAAAGGGCGTGTGCCCACGATTTTCTTAAATCTGCTATATATCCCATTTGAACACCTCTATTAAAAAGTTATGAACTTATTTCCTACTCATTCCAGCTATTTAGACTTCTTTCGTTTGCATATAGCATGCAGCTGCATATTAATACTAGCCCTGACAATAAACCCATGTGTAAAAACGGGGAAGACTTTTTACCAAAAGCGACTTCCTTTGGAAAATCATCCGCATTTTTCCAAGCCGCTTCAAAATCCGGTTCGTAATTTCTGGTTTGGATCATGCCTCTTGAAAGTGTAATCACGCTGTAAATACCATAAAGAGTCGTTACGCCGGCCAAAGACTGCAGTAGAATTTTCACCGCCCTTTTCTCCCTTCATTTATAATCTGACTATCCGCAAAATACTTCCTGATTATGTACTCTGACTTCTCAACTAAATTAGAAGGGAGACTTTTTAGAGAAAAGTACTTCAATTTCGTGCTTTCTCCATCATTAATAGACAACTCGCCGCTTGCAGTTGAAGTTGTATAAACTGCAGTCACACCAAATATCTCATCTCCGTTAGGATATTGATGGCATTCTTTTTCTCCTGAAAGGATTTCTATAAACTTTAAGTCTGCAGCTTCTAATCCTGTCTCTTCAAAGAGTTCTCGCAAGGCCGTTTCTTCCAAACTTTCACCATACTCCATCACTCCGCCAGGAAAGCCCCATTCTTTTATATCAGCTCGCTGTTGGAGTAATATCTCTCCATTTTCGTTAAATACAGCAACCATCGCACCGGCAACCATGAGCGCTTGAGTTCCGATCATTTTCCGCATTTCTTTTATATAATTCCCCATTTGCTGCCCCTCTCCGCTTACAGCCTAAAATAAGCCGCTTACCTTCAATTCGTTTTAATCCACCTTTTTCTTTAATCGTTAAGCCAACTATCAAAAGGGTTTATTACCTTCCAGCCTTTTCCTTCAAAGAGTTTCGCAAGCATCCATACATGATCGCCGCCAACCAGTAAAAGAACTCTTTCTTCTGGTTTTCCTACGATGTCAAAAACATTTTTCACAATCATTAACTCTCTCTCAATCCACTTGCTTAAAAAAGTATGGCCTATATTCTGTCCATTATGTACTACTGAAAGAAATGATAGATACATTTTTTCCAACTCAGCATTTTTTTCTTTATTATTCAGTTCCTGATAAGATTCTATTAATGAAACGCCGGAACTAATAGAAGGGGTGCTGTAATTTTCGATTACTCGTAAAACAGCCGGATGGTCTGTTTGAATCGATTGATTAAGTATAATCATCTCTTCCTGAGTTAAGTGACCACTCCAGTTGATTGCAAAAATTTCCTCATGATTTAATTGACCGGCTAACCTGAATCCTATCTGTTCAATTTCATTCATTGAATATTCTTCAGTACTCTTGATGTATTCTAAATTCAATTCCTCTTGCGCACTTTTCTCCCATTCCACAGCAACCTTTGAAGGTTTTAATTCCGCCAGTAAATCAACCAATTCCAGTATTTCCAGTTCCTTATTCAGTAAAGCATCCTCATGTTGAACAAAATGATATGTCCCTACTAATATTATTTCCGGTATTGATTCCATTACACTTATCTCCTTTTTTCTGCTCCAAATATTTCTTGCTTCTCTTAAGCGTATTTATTGTTTACAACCAACAACTGCATCCCCGAATACCCGAACATCTTCCAGATAATCATACCCCGCCGGCGAGCCAAAACTGTTGAAAGCTCTGACAGCCACCAGGTTATATTTAGGATTCACAAGGAGTGTGACCCCTGTGTAACCCAATATTTGAAACGAACCTTCAGGAACTGCTTCCCCAATTTCGGTCTGTTTAGCAGGCAGGTCTTTCACAAACCATAAAAAGCCGTTCTGCGGCAAATCAGCATCCATCATTTTCGGACTTTGAAGTGCAGTAGCCATCTCGATGATTTCACTTGGAACAATCTGTTCACCCGCTATGCGTCCCTTATTCAAATGAAGTTCTCCCCATTTGGCTAATTCCCTTACAGAAACGTACATATTCCGTTCATTGCCAGAAACACTTATACCGTTATACCAGCTTGAATCGTCCGGATCCCTTATCACATCCACCAGATTTTCGTTCATTTTTGCATGCCAGCCGGTTTCGGTAAAATTCAGCTTGCTGAAGACTTGCTCCTTCAGAATTTCTGCGATACTCTTTCCAGTAGCATTTTCAATGACACGGGTTAGGGTATCTATGCCGATTCCCCGGTATGCCCAACTTTCTCCCGGCGAGAACTCCTTATGGATTTTGTCGTCACTATTTTTCAATCCATGTGTATGAGTTAAGAGATGACGAATGGTTACTCCCTTGAAAATTTCAGGCTCGTCCATCGGAACATACTCGGCAACAAAATTATCGATCGATCGGATAAATCCACAATGAACAGCATATGCGGCGGCAAAACCGATATAGCACTTTCTTACTGAAGCAATGTGAAATTGAGTCGTTTCCTGCACTTTTTTCGCATTTTCTTCCTTCGAATGCGTGCCCCAATATTCTTCCACCACGATTTCGCCGTCCTGCATGATCAAAAGCGCAGAACCTGTGCAGTCTACAATGCTCGCTGTATTTTTGACGTGATTGATTACCGGTGCAAAAGATACATCGCTTTTTATCTCGATTTGCATAATACACCCAATTTCTTTAAATTTTAAAATCTCTCTGCAAAGGAAAAAAGCTCCTTTTCGCTTAATCTTCTTTTATTATCCTAGTTTAACAGGAAGTCTGAGCTCTTCTGCTTTCTTCTATATAAGACAGAAAATCTCTTTTACAAAATACATTTAAAATGCAAGGCTGCTTCTCCTTTTTCTCCAACGCCTTGTGCTCTTCCGGGAATTCCGATTCTACATGGAGGCGAATGAACGGCAGTTTTTCCTGTGCTTTTTGAGAACGCGTATTCACCGCTCTTGCC
Source organism: Planococcus sp. RAB007_Raresut (assembly GCF_057369535.1). Lineage (NCBI taxonomy): Bacteria > Bacillati > Bacillota > Bacilli > Caryophanales > Caryophanaceae > Planococcus > Planococcus sp. RAB007_Raresut. Next base: position 244,114 of record NZ_JBXYIF010000002.1, on the reverse strand, counting down.
CCAGCAAAAACATAATCCAGATCCAGTTCTTCAAATGCAATCTGCAGAATGGCCAGCTTGGAAGCTTCGTTAAAGCCTTGACCCCAATATTCATAGCCAATCCATGTACCGATGTGGCAAGACTTCTTTTGGTGATCAATAAACATTAAATCAGTAAGACCGACCAGCCTGTCATTTTCATCGAGGATGACCCGCGGAACGGTCTTGCCCATTTTTTCTTCCGCCAGCACCCTTTGGATAAATTTTTTTGTATCTTCCACGTTTCCATCCGGCAACCCCAGCGCGTCTTTCACTTGAGGAACTGAAGAAAGTCTATAAATCTCATCACAATATTCTTCCCGATGGTTCACCAACTTGATCCTTTTCATCTTCCCCACTCCATTCCATTGCTCAAATGTCTTCCTAAAAATAAAAAGCTTCACTTTAAACAAAGGGACCCCTGGAGGTGGTACCACCCTTATTTAAAGCAAAGCTTTACTCTCTAAATGGATAACGGGATAAACCGCTGCATTTTTCAACACAGGTTATGAAAGGCAGGTTCGATAAACGTCCTTTGGATATCTCACAGCTTTCGATATCTTCTCTGAGAAAGTCATGTTTAACTACTAGTCCTTAAAATTTCCAATAATTCGGTAATTAGATTCTATCCAGATTAATTGAAATAACAGAATAAGTCAATAAACTTTCTTTCAATTGTGAAATTAATCCTGAGACTTTAAAATCCGGTCATTCACAAAAGCTTTGATAAAAAATAATTCATTTTCATTAGGCTCCCTATTGTTGTCTGACTTGAAATTTTCTTCAGCTTTTTGAAGTGATAAAGACTTCACCGCTGCGCTCGCTGCAATCAGCTCTTTCCAATAAAGATCCATCTCCTCTAAATCGCAAATGGATTCATGGCCAAGAACGAACCATTCAGCATCGTATTTTTGAATGTCCCGGATCATGGGCATTAAAAGGGATTGATCAAAATGAAATAAGTCATTTGTCGTTTTGCCGTATGCACAGTCACCCAAAAAGAGTACTTTTCCGTCAGGAATATAGACGATGGTTGAGTCGGTTGTATGTGTACTTTCAACTGTTTCAATGACACATTTTTTATTCCCTAAATCGATAACTAATGATTTATTAAATATTAAGTCTGGAGTTCTCAACTTAAAATTATCCCTATCAGGTATATCTTCTTGCAGAATCTCCATACAATGGGGACTCATCTGTTTATCCGACACACGCTTTTGAAGCGAATGGTCATCGAAAGAGAAATTTAGCCATTTCTGTAATAGTTCGTTTGTTTGATGGTTGAGGATAATCTTTGCATCAAATTCATTCATCCCCATAAAATGATCCCAATGCGCATGTGTAATGACTGTGTATTCAACCGGTGGCACATCCAGCTTTTCGATTTCCTGTAAGAATTCTTGACCATGTCGCGGGGAATTGCCTGCATCAATTATAAGACTGGAATGGTCGCCGCTAACCAGCCCCAGTGCTGGCCGCTCCGTATCTTCGTGATTGGATAAATAGTAAGTTTTGTCACTGATTTTATTTAACATTTTCTCTCTCCTCTATATCGGATATTTATTCATTGAAAGAGAAAATCCACTTTTATATTTCATGATTTCCTCAGATTAGCTTTTCACCATTGTCGTCTACCTCCTTAATCTGTTCGAAGCAGTATTCTGTATAGAATTTGCACAAAGCTTTTATTCACTGATTTATTTCATGCCTATGGTTTCGCCCACATCATATAAACATTCCCCGCCAAATACCGCTCTTCTCTGATAACCTGCAGCTTTGAACTTTTAACCAGCCCACTGATATCGCGATTCGCGTGGCAGCCCACCATTTTCACCGCCAGCGGATCCAGGGATTTCTGCAGCCACGCCAGTGGTTTATTGGAACTGATGCCGTGCTCCAGCAACAGTATTTTCCCTTCCGGCCTGCACCATTTATGAAATTTGTTTAACACGTCGAGCGGGTTTTGATAACCGCATAAAGTTCCGGACGAAACGATTACATCGAAACTGTTTTCAGGAAAATCAATCGTCTCCACATCTTCCTGGATGAGTGTGGTTTTGAACGGGTACTCTTTTGCAGCCTGCCTTGCCCTTTTCAGCATTTCTCCGCTGAAGTCCACTCCGGTCAATTCCACTTCCCTGTTGTATAAAGGGAAATTGAGCCCCACTCCGATTCCGACCTCCAATACTTCGCCTTGTATATCTGAAAAAATTTTTTGCCGGTATTTGAAGGTCTTATCATGTGTCCGGAGTTTGTTGTATTTACTCGCTTGTTTATCGAACTTTTTCGGTAAGGAATTCCGCATTTTGCTCTGCTCCTTTATATAGAAAAATTTCGTGGCCAATAAACGCCGGAAACACCGATGCAAATTCAGCTCCAGCTTATCGACTCCATTATAACCGAAATTATCAGACTTTTTCAGGAATATTTTTCTTGCCACTCTTCTCCGTTTGAGTGATGATAAATGGGACATGTGTCCTTTTCGCGCCATTTTTCTCCCTGTAAATTAGGAGTATAGAAAGGTGCGTGCATTTTATGAAAGGGATTATATTTGCGCTGCTCGGCGGATTCTTTCTGACATTCCAGAGTGTGGCCAACGCAACGATCAGCAGTCAGATCGGTTCATGGCAAGCTGCTGCAATGACTCAATTGACCGGCTTTGTGCTGGCAATTTTCATCGTACTGATCATCAGGGACCGGTCATATCGCCAGCTTACACAAGTTTCGCCTCTATACGCGTCCGGCGGCATGCTGGCAGCGATTGTGCTGTTCAGCAATATGACCGCGGTCCATATAATGGGTGTAACGCTGACCATCGCCATTTTCCTGATTGCCCAGCTGGTTCTGGCAATTGTCATCGATGGCAAAGGCTGGTTTGATATGTCTCAGAAGAGAATCGGGAAGACTCAAATTTTCGGCGTGCTGATGATGATAGCAGGCGTCATTATTTTGAAATTATAGGAGTGGAGAAAGATGGACAGGCGCATTGCGGATTACCTTCAGCAGTTTGAACTTTGGGATCTATTCCCGGAGCATGTTCAGGAAGAGATGTTTGTCGCCAGCTACAGCAGCGGTGAACGCTTATTTTCACAAAGTGACGAAGCGGACACGCTGTATCTGCTGGTCAAAGGAAAATTGAAAATTTCCATACTGTCCCCTGAAGGAAAACGGCTGATTCTGGCATTCAAGTCACAATTCGATATCGTAGGCGATGTTGAATACGTAAGAGAATGTCCGTTCATCAATACGGTGGAGGCCGTAACAGATATTGTGGTCATCGGCATATCATACGATGCACTGCGCAAACATATGGCGGATAACGCGGCGTGGCTGCAATTTTTACTCCAGACCATCACGACGAAGTTTGAAACAAAAACGCGGGCGATGAACTTCAACCTGCTGTATACAGTCGATGTCCGCGCGGCAAGTTACCTGCTGTCGATGACCCCGACCCAGCCGATGCTTGAATCCACTTCGCTCATCGATATGGCGGATTTGATCGGCACCAGCTACCGCCATTTAAACCGGGTCCTCCAGCAATTTGAAAGAGCTGGATGGATTGTGAAGAAACGCGGCAAAATCACTTTGCTCGACCGCGATGCCCTTTTGGAGCAGGCGGGACAAAATATATACGAATAGGAGGGATCCAAATGGCTCTCGGAATCTTTTTGGCAATTATCGGCGGAGCGTTTGTCTCCATCCAGAATACGTTTAACGCAAATGTGAAAAAGCGCGTCAGTGTCTGGACGACCACGGCACTTGTACTGTTACTCGGTTTTGCAGCTTCATTCGTTGCCGGCCTTGCCTTCGAGGGAACCGGATTATTCAGCTTCCAGGCTGAACCCTGGTTCTGGTTCAGCGGCATCGTCGGAGTCGGCGTTGTGGCTTGCGTCACACAAGGCGTCCAGATTCTCGGACCCAGCCGCGCCATCTCGCTCGTCATGGTCTCCCAGATTTTCTTCGGCCTGATGTGGGATACGCTCGGCTGGTTCGGGCTCGAGCAGGTGCCATTCACCTGGCAATCGCTGATTGGCGTGCTGATGATCAGCGGCGGCGTGCTGCTGTTCCAGCTGGGACCTAAATTGGAACAGAAACCTTTTGTGAAATTGAATCCTGAAACGATGGAAGCGAATGATTAACCATACATCAAAGAACCCGGTGAGCCTCAAAAAACAGGCTTGCCGGGTTCTTTTGCCTGATCGGACCGGGACTGCTGAATTTATTGAAGGTAATGAAGTGAAAAACGTGTATCCCGAATAAAGCAAAGAAAATCGGGTAATCATTTAGGTAGACTGAAGAATATATGAGGAGGATTGCAGATGAAGATAAAAGCAGCCGTTACCCATGGTTTAGCAGAAGACTTTAAACTTGAGGAAGTGGAGCTGAACGAACCGAAAGCCAATGAGGTGCTGGTCAAAATTGTGGCATCCGGTGTTTGCCATACGGATGCTGTAGCCAGGGATATGGGCTTGTCGCCGTTCCCGGCAGTGCTTGGACATGAAGGTTCGGGAATAGTTGAAAAAGTAGGGGCTGGAGTCACCACAATCCAAGCAGGCGACCATGTCGTACTGTCTTTCGCTTATTGCGGCCACTGCGAAAATTGTTTGACTGGGCATCCGACAGTTTGCCTGAACTTCAATGATCTGAATTTTGGCGGCAAAATGCAGGACGGAACAAACCGTCTCCACCGCGACGATCAAGCTGTTTCCACCTTTTTCGGCCAGTCATCTTTCGGGACTTTCGCGGTCACCAATGAAAGAAACGTCGTCAAGGTCGACCCGGAAGTGGATTTGGCACTGCTCGGTCCGCTTGGCTGCGGTATACAGACTGGCGCGGGCACCGTATTGAACCGGTTCAAGCCGGAATTCGGTTCTTCCATCGCTGTTTACGGCAGCGGTGCGGTCGGGCTTAGCGCTGTTATGGCAGCAAAAATTGCTGGCTGCATTAATATTATTGCTGTCGATATCCACGACAGCCGACTCGAGCTGGCCAAAGAGCTTGGAGCGACGCATACGCTGAACGGTAAAAATGTCGACGTCGTTGAAGAAGTCAAAAAAATCACCAACGGCGGTACCCATTATGCAGTTGAAACCACTGGAGTGCCACCAGTCGTGAAGCAAGCCATTCATGCACTTCGCCCGCTTGGTTCATGCGCCATTGTCGGCGTGACACCTGAAATCACTTTCGATGTCCACAATGACATCATGGCAGAAGGCAAAACGGTGATGGGCGTTATCGAAGGAGATTCGATCCCGCAAGTGTTCATCCCCCAGCTGGTGGATTATTACAAGCGCGGCATGTTCCCATTCGATAAGCTGACTAAAGTCTATGATTTCGAGCAAATCAACGAAGCATTCGAGGATTCCAAAGAAGGCACAACTATTAAGCCGATTGTAAAAATCGGCGAGTAGCTGAAGCCTCTTCAAAAAGACTGCCGGCAAACTCTGATTATCCGAGTTTGCCGGCAGTCTTTTATTTTTTTATATGGACCTATCATTCCACAAATCTCATTCCATCCAACGGCCAAAAAACAAAACTGGCGCTGCCCATAATTTCTTCCGTCGGCACCAAACCGATAATCCGGCTGTCCGTACTGTTTTCCCGGTTATCACCCAATACAAAAACATAGCCTTCCGGAATTTCATCGATTTCAAGCAGTTCTTCCAGTGTAAAATCATTCGTCAAACTGCCGTCGCTTTTCTGCTCTTTCAGAGCTGACAAATAAGGCTCTTCCTGAGCTTCTCCGTTTATAAGCAGCTCATCATTTTCAAAAGCTATGTGATCCCCTGGCAGCCCGATTATCCGTTTTATATAATCTTCTTCTTCGGAAGCATGGAAAACGACTATGTCATATCGCTCCGGCTCTCCCAGGCTATAACCGATTTTGTTAACAATTACCCGTTCGCCATCTTCAAGGGTCGGCATCATCGACTCCCCGTCAACCAGAACCGGTTCAAACAGGAAAAGCCGGATGCCTCCAACTACGATCACGGCGATTATAATCGCTTTTGCCCACTCCCAAATTTCGTTTTTCCCTTTTTTGTCTTGTTTCACCTTTAATCACCTTCTCCGGAATTTGCGAATCAATAAAATGATTTCGTTCTAACCTGAATAATAACCCTTTCCCTTTTTTATTCAACTTAAGTCCTTAAAAACCTTTTTCCAAGAAAATTTACAGGCGGAATTTCAAAACCAAAAGAAGCGGCACCCGGTAAGGCACCGCATCCTGCTATTCTTCCGCCAATGCTTTCGATTCCCCGTTGCCCGCCAGCGACAGCCAAGTGACGAATACGAGCATGACCGCCGCGCCGCCTAGCTGGACAGGTTCCAAAAACTGGCCAAACCAGAGGGCTGAGATGATCATCGCTGTCAGTGGCTCAAAAGCGGATAAGATGCTCGCCTCCACGGGCAGGATGAAACGCATGCTGCTCAGGAACAGGACGAATGCCAGTGTGCCGATAATGATGACAGCCAAGATTCCAAGAGAGACGCCCGGTTGCGCCAAAAGCGGCCAGTCCTCCGATTTGAAAACAGGATTGACGAGCCCCAGGAAAATGCCGCCGAACAGCATGGACCATCCGACGATCAACAGGACGCCCCACTCTTCCATGAGCCTGCCAGGATAAAGCGTATAGAAAGCGAAAGCCAAGCCGACCATCACTCCCCAAAAGAGCGCTATCCCGCTGATTGCCAGCTCATCCACCCTGCCGTTTGTCAGCAGCAGAAAGAGTCCCGCCATGGTACCAATCATCCCGATGAGTTGGTATTTTGGCGGAAATTTCTTATGCCTCAGCGAAATGAAGAGAATGAGATAAACCGGCGCCAGGAATTGAAACAAAGTCGCAACTACTGCATTGCTCGTTTCAATAGAAGAAACGAAACTGAATTGCACCCCCAGCATGCCCAGCACAGAAAAAATCAGCAGCTGGCGCACCCATATGCCGCCATGAAAAACTGAAAGGATTTTGACTCTCTTCAATTTCAGAAAAACAAGCAGCAATATCCCCGCAATGATCAGCCGGAGAGTCAAAAGAAACGAGACGGACAGTCCATAAGTTTCAAAAAGCCATTCCATCAGCGGTCCTGTCGCTCCCCATAACGCAGCTCCGCTTAAAATCATCGCAATTCCTTTTACACGGTTCATCAGGCTCCCCCTTTCACTAAAGTGGCATCGAAAATTTACATATCATTTAACTATTCATGTTAACAGATTGCATTTACTTTTTAGCGGAAATTATCGCTTCTTCAGTAAAATTTGAGTTCAGGCCGATGCACCTGCTTAAAATCCAGACTTCACAATATGGCAAACCCCTTAAATACTTTCCGGGATTTATAAAAGAAACACTATCTTACGGTTGCTCAATCAATTAAACTTTGATATAGATGGAAAATAATAACTTTACCTATTGGCCTATACATAAGAAAAAATCAAAAATAAATTTTTATTAAAAGCTGCCTTTACAGCCGTATTAAACGGTTTTGGATGTGCCGGGAGGAGAATAATAATGGAGAATTACTATATTGAAAATATAGACCAGAATTTTTTAGCCTCTGTCGCTCTTTTAGATGTAATTAAAGATCCGGTTTTTTTGATGAAAAAAGACCAGGATTCATTCAAATATGTTTACGCAAATCCAGCTGCCTTAACTATATTGACGATGCGGGAGATCAAGGGCCGCCAGATTGAAGAGGTCCTGCCGCCGGAACTCTGTCAGCAATTGATGAGGTATTATCTGAAGGCGCAGTCCACTCGGAAATCCGTTGACTTTACCGAAAGATTTCAGACTGAAAACGGTGAATTCATCGGTGAAACGATGCTGAATCCGATAATTGGCGAAGAGGGTGAATGCATTTATTTCCTGGCGATTGTCCGGGACGTTACGGAAAGGGAGCGCAAGAAACAGGATCTTCTGGATACGCAAAGAGAGATGGAGATTGAGCGTAAAAGATTGAGCTCGCTCGTTAATAATAATGCAAATCCAGTATTTGAGTTTGACCAGCAGAAAAATTTCACCACCATCAATAAGATGGTTTCGGAAGCTACCGGTTTCCGCAAAGAAGAATTGCTCGGCACGTCTATTCTGTCTTTAGTCGCTGACCATTGCCTGGAAGAGACACGGCTGAACTTTGAAAAGGCGCTGGCAGGACAAGCCATCGATTTCGAGACCAGCATCTATACAAAGGAACAGCGGATGGCGACATTTCAGATGAATACGATACCCATCGTTATTGAAGAAAAAGTGATCGGCGTCTACGCCATCGCCAAAGCGATCACCAAGCAAAAAGAAACGGAACGCCTTTTACAGGAAAGTGAACAGCGCTATAAGTCTTTATTTGAAAACCATCCCCATGGAATAATGACCTTTGACCGGGAAGGGAATTTATTGAGCATAAACAAGCGGATAGAATCCATCACAGGCCATGAATTGACCGAACTCGCAGGCCAGTTATACCTGTCGATTATTCTGGACAAAGAGGCAGAAAAAGTACGCTATCATTTCTTCAAAGCGATTCTTGAAAAACAGCCTGCAGAGTACGAATTGGCATTCCGCCATAAAAACGGCCGGCTGATTGACTTGCAGGTAATAAATATTCCCATCATTGTAAATGGCCAATTGGTCGGCATCCATGGCATCATCACGGATATCACTGAAATCAACCGGGCCCGGAAAGTTTTGAATGAAACGAAAAAAGAACTTGAAGTATTCTGGGAAAACTCGACTGACCCCATTTTTTACATAGATACAAAAGGCGATATTCTGAAAGTGAATCCTGCTTTTGAGAAAACATTCGGCTTCACGGAAGAAGAAATGGTCACCGGCAAGGGCACCATTATTCCACCGCACATGCGCCATGACCAAATCGACATCGTAAAAAGAATCCTGAACGGCGAAACCGTCAATTCACATGACACCATCCGCCTGACGAAAACCGGAAAACCGCTGAATATCATTTCTTCGTATTCACCGGTAAGAAACGCGGAAAAAGAAATTATCGGTGCCACAATTAATTATAAAGATGTAACAGAGCTTAAGATGGCTGAGAAAGAATTGCTGAAAAGCCAGGAGAAATATAAAACCATAACGGAAAGCACGTTTGATATCGTAACGATGATCAATCTTGACGGGGTGATTGAATATGTATCCCCTGCCTATGAAACCATATCGGGTTATTCCGCCGATGATTGCATCGGAAAGTCCCTTATGACAAATATACATCCGGAAGACGCAGCTGATTTGACTGAAAGTATTTCTTCCTTACTTGAAGGTGGCAGTCCAGCCACGATCGAAGTTCGTTTCATGCACCGGGAAGGCCATTATATCTGGATGGAAGTGTCGCCTACTCCCGTTTTGGAAAATGGCGAAGTGAAACAGGTGTTTACCATATCAAGGGATATCACGGAACGAAGAAGGCTCCAGGAAAAAATTGAAAGAATGGCTTTTTACGACCATCTGACCGGCATACCAAACCGCCGGACTTTTGATGACCAGCTGGAAAAAGCTTTTAAACTAACAAAACCGACCGGCAAAAAAACTGCCATCCTCATGCTGGATGGGCAAAAATTCAAGCAAATAAACGATCGATACGGCCATGATGCCGGTGATGCTGTCATTAAGGAAATGGCGCTGCGGTTACAATCCTGTGTTCACCCGACAGGAACGGCCGCCCGTTTAGGCGGAGACGAAATGGGCGTTATCCTGCCTGCAATCGACTCACTCGAAGCAGCCGTAGACATGGCAAAAAAAATACTGGATTCGTACGAAACGCCGTTGCGTTTCAATGGCGTCGACATCAAAATAGGAGCCGGCATCGGCATCTCCCTGTACCCCGACCATTCCATCGATGAAAAGCAGCTGATCAAGTTCGCTGATCTTGCTTTATATGAAGCGAAGAAAATGGGACGGGACATGTATAAGGTTTATGAGCCGGATCGTATGTGATTTCGCAATGAAAATAAAATGACAGCGATTTGAAAAGCCCGGAAGAAGACCTTTTATGGTTTCTTCCAGACTTTTTTTATTTTCTGTGTATTAACTCCCTGATCAAATCGGAAGTTCTTTCAGCCGGTAATCCAATTTCTTCTCGAAATCGCTGTGTATTGGTAACTCCGAAGATAAATCAGCTGAAATTAACACGGTCCGGGTTCAGCGAAACGAAGTGGAACATCCAGCAATCCGACTTTTCAGTTCCGATCTCATGATTATTCAAGCATACCCGATTCATGCCATCCAGCCCATCATTGCCACAGCAGCCGTTCAACCTGCTTGGGTTCGAATGGTAGCCCGAATTGATCAGATCTTTAATATTTACGACAATCGCACCGTCCAATTCCAAATCCGCTTTTTTATCATCGATCAGATAATAGCCTTGCGGAATATAGTCCTGCCCGTCGTCTGTATTTAGCAGCGTCATATCTTTCAGTTCCGTCAACTCTTTTGAAATTTCCACTCTGCAGGTGCTGCAAGCCAGTTTCATGGGGATTCTCCTCCTTTTCAAAATTATCCTCGGCCGTTTTTAGTCCTTCCTCTATCATAAAGCGCTCTCTCTTTCTGCCGGGAACCGGTCGATTGAAGTCCCGCTGCCGCTGGTTGCAAATTCAACTGCCTGCCCTGCCGTCTGAGGCGGCAAGGACGGTGAAGCAAAGTGGTAATAACCCCAGAGCAATGCGAAAGCCACAAACGGCGTGATGAAAAGTGCTTTATTCCCTTTGTCTTCCCGCCACCTTTTCAGCAGCCATTTATCGATGACTCCAAAAAGCATCGCCACGAGAATTCCAGCGATGATAAAGCTCCAGAAAGGGAAAATCAGTCCGATTGCCGACCCGAAAAAACCGAGTATCAGTACATATAACCAGTCCGCCCGTTCAAACCATTTCCGCTGTAATTTCTCGGCGACAAAAGATACGGCATTTCCATAGATCAGCACAAAGAATCCGATATAGAAAAAGTATATCAATGTCATGGCATAGAATTCAGTTCCCTGATAGTAAACAGTTTCATCGGCCACAGCGATATTCCAACTGCACCACGCCATCGAAAATACAAACGTGGCCAGGAAAGTGGCCGCCAGTTTGCGCGCAACTCGTCTCCCTCTGCTCTCCCTCATCCTCGACTCCCACTTTCCGCAAGCAAGCCCATCTCACATCATTATGTACCTAATATTAATACGTTTGAAAAATCTGAAAGTTCCTTGTTTTGATTCGCATCAGCCCTATAAAATAAAAGAAGAGGCTTTTTACAAGCCTCCTCTCTCCCACTATGATTGTCGAGATTATTCCAGTCACTTCCACCATTCCGAAAGCGGATCAGGCGACTCGCCGTCCATCGGAACCGTTTCGCCGATCTGCGGAGCGATGAGGTCAACTTCCTGTTCCGCTGCCGCCTGTATTGCCCGCTCTATCGGTTCCGTCCAGCTGTGGCGCGCAAGTGTAAATCCACCCCAATGCGTCAGCATCATCTGCTCGGCCTGCAAATCGATGCTCGCCTGTACGGATTCTTCCGGGATCATATGGGACTCCCGCCAGCGCTCATCATATTGCGCGCCTTCTATCAAAGCGATATCGAACGGTCCGAATCGGTCGCCGATTTTCTTGAAATGCGTGTCGTATCCGCCGTCTCCACTAACGAAGAACCGTGTTTGTTCCCCCAGAATGACCCATCCGCCCCACAGTGTCGAGCCCTGGTTCAGGAGGCCTCTGCCTGAGAAATGTTTGGCGGGCGTCAATGCGACGTCCAACCCCTCGAACTCGATTTCGTCCCACCAATTCATTTCCGTAATATCCTCTTCCGCAACACCCCATCCGACCAGGTGATTGCCGACACCATGCGGCACAACGAAGTGGGCGACTTTGTCCTTCAGCCTTTTTATGGATTCATAATCCAGATGGTCGTAATGATCATGCGTGATGAAAACCGCATCGATCGGCGGCATTTCATCTATAAGATACAGTAAATCTTCGGTGTAGCGTTTTGGCCCGATGAATGAAACCGGCGAAGCCGTTGAGCCAAGCATGGGATCTATAAGAACTTTCTTGTTGTCGACGCTGACAATAAAAGCGGAATGGCCAAGCCACGTCAGACTGTCTTCTTCGCTGTTGATGCTGTCCCAATCAATTTCAGCAACAGGCAACTGTTCAGGTGGCCTTCTTTCTTCAGAAGCCGCAATCGCGGAGACCCGTTCAACGCCGGTATCCAGCTCCTCCGATGGCTGAAAGACGAATTTGCCGTCCGCGTAATTATCGAATGTCCCATAAAATTCTTTTTGTTCCGTGCTCGGATTGCTGCCAAAAGTCGGCGATAGATTAACGAACAAGAAGATTCCTGCTGCCAATACAGCAACCAGGATCAAGAGATATTTCAGGATTTTCTTGATCACTTTCCATTTTCTCTTGGGTGCGTCTTGCTGCTCTTTGTAATTCGACATCTGATCCCTCGCCTTGCCGCTTTATTTAAATTGCTTAAATGATGACTTTAAACTTAGTTTCAGTATACCGATATTTTTGGCTGGTCAGGGCAGAAAAGTGATTGCAGATTTGTGATTCAGTAAGTTACGCTTAAGTCACTTATTCATTATTAACTTGAATATAAGGAGGGAAGTACGTGATTTTCAAGAAGCAAGCCGAATTGGGCGATCGCAATGGGGTCTCCTATTTGAACGGCAAAGTGCAATTTCAAGGCGTATCTTTGAATGTGTACAGCTATCTGATTGACGGCGTCCTGATCGATACCGGCGCCCGGTCGCTGCATAAATTTTTTGAAGCCTTTATTGATGGAGCTGATTTTGACCAGGTTATGCTTACCCATTATCACGAAGATCATACAGGTTGTGCCGCGTATATTGAAAAGAATAAAGATTTGCCAATCTATTTAAATCAAAAAACGATCGCCTCTTGTGCGCAGCCTGCGGATTATCCGCTGTATCGGAAACTTTTTTGGGGCAAAAGGAAGCCGTTTCACGCCAGAGCCATGCCTGAAACGTTTCAATCCCGAACTGCCGCTTGGGACGTAATCGATACGCCAGGGCATGCCCATGACCATAAAGCTTTTTTAAACCGTGATACCGGCCAATTGTTTACCGGTGATTTATTCGTGAACGAACGCACGAAAGTCGTGCTGGCGGAAGAGAATATTCCAGATATCATCAAATCGCTGGACCGGGTTTTGAAATACGATTTTCAGGATGTGTTTTGCAGCCACGCGGGATTTGTGAGGAACGGGCGCAGCGCGTTGGAACGGAAAAAGGATAATCTGCTGTCGCTGCAGCAGCAGGTCCATGAATTACAAAAAGAAGGCGATAACGCTGAAGCTATCCGTAATAAGCTGTTTCCTCAAAAGTACCCGATCATCAAATTTTCCAGCGGTGAATGGGATTCCCTGCACATCGTGACATCGATCATGCGTGAAGCGCAATAAAAACTGCGGATGCTGCGGGGAGACAGAAACAGAAAATCACGGGTGGCGGTAATCGTATTTTCCACCGGGAACATCAATGATTATCCCATTAATGCTGACTGTGTCGGAATCCTGCCACTGCACGGTGCTGTCTTCCATCTCGTATTGCCAGTAAATATTTCTCGGTTTCTTTTTACTGTCATTGAAATGGAGCACACCTAATACGGCATAGTTGACCGTTGCTCCGCCGTTATTTAAATAGGTTTTTACTGTATATTCTCCATCCGGCGATACTTCTTCCGCCAGCAGCTCTCCCGGTTCAATCCGGTCTATGTCGTAAAACGCCCAATTGATGACAAAGCCTGAAAGGGCAGCAACTACTGTCAGGAAGATTGTTATCGCAGTTAAAACAGGATGTCTTTTTATAAACGCTTTAACGCTTTTGAACATACGCACTCTCCTTACGCCGTCTATCGCCGGACTTCAAAAATCCCTTAAATGAATGACATCGCTTTCTTTAATTCTTCATCGTCCAGTTATGTATTACACATAAAAAAGAGCTTGGAAATGTAACTCCAAGTTCTTTTTCATGAAGTCCGTCACTTAACGGACCAATATTTTCATTCTATTAAAACATTCCGCCTTGGTGGTTATTCTGTCCAGCCTGTCGCCGAGCATCCGCTTCAGCTGAATTCTGATTCAAGGTCTTTTCCTGTTTGCTTAAGTTATATTTCTTTTTAGTCACAATATCCACGACAAAACTGATGATAAGTATAGCCGCTAAAGTTCCCCAAAAAACCCACATCATCCAGTGCATAGATTTACACCCCTCTCCGTTTTAGGCATTGCCTTCAGTTCCCATCACCCTTTATATACTATTATACGTTATATACCCGTTATTAGTTTCAATAATTATTAAATTCTGAATTTATTTCCATTTTAAGTCTATACTTTGTGATAAAAGAGCCGAACCAAAGAGTTTCTAAGGAAAAAACGAATAATTCATCGCGATACCGCAAGCACTATCACGTATTTGAAAGATCCGAAAAAATACAATGCCTCAGGCGGGGCAAAATTTCCGCGTGACGTCTATGCAGGAACTGTCGTTAAGGAAGTTTGAAGAAATGAAAACGTCCGTGAGTGTCTTCATGCACTTTACGGACGTTCAACTTTTTCCATATACAATTACAAACGGTTATTTCTGCTTCAGCTTCAACGGAATCCAAATCTCAGAAACGTAATCCTCGCTGTAAGGATCTCCCGCCGGATAGACTTCAAGCTCTGCGGTTCCGGCATTTTCGTATTGATTGGACGGGAACCATTCCGAGAAAATCTGCTTCCAAACTTTTGGCATGGCATCGGGCATCGCGCCGCGCACTTCGAAGACACCCCATTTGGAAGCCGGCACTTCCAGCTGCAATAGACCCTCCGGCACCGGCTGCGTACTTTCGGCTGCAATCCAGTAATCCATCGTAGTTCCGTCCTCAAAGTTGGTACAGATGCCGAGCAAGCCATTAATTTCTCCTGCTTGCAGCTTCGCAATCTCGTCGCTTGTGCCGTCCTGATTCATTTCCATCCACATTTCCGGAATACCGCTCAAATTCTCTCCACCCTGCAGCGAAAATTCCCGCTTCACGCCAATCGCCTGAAAACTTTCTTTTTCCACAATTCGATACTTCATCGGATCTGCCCCTTTCAGATTCACCTGGATCGCCAGGCGGTTAAAAGATTGCAGCTCTCCCAAATTCTTTCTGGCTTCGCTCGGTGTAACACCATGCTGCCGCCGGAACGCCTTGGAAAAAGCTTCGGGAGTGTCATAGCCATATTTATAGGCGATATCGATGATTTTTTGGTCCGTGGCCGACAGCTCCTGCGCCGCCAAAGTCAGCCGCCTTCTGCGCAAATACTCAGCGACCGAACAATCCGTCAAGATCGCAAACGTCCGCTGGAAATGAAAAACCGAAGAATTTGCCTCCTTTGCAATCTCCTCGATTGTCATCGGTTCCTCCATATGCGCTTCCATCCAATCAATGGCGCGCTGCAGCGATTCCACCCATCCCATAGCCCTCACTCCTTAATCTGATCTTAGCAAGCAATCCGGTCCGAATCCTGTCCGTTTGTGCTGAGTGTGGACAGGTCTAAAACTTTGTACATTTCTAATGATTGGTTTCTATTTCTACTATTTGTCTAGAAGTTCCTTTATTGCAAAGTAAAATAGACAAATCTCCATGCCAATCAAAGAATGTTGTAGCAATCAGAATACTCTGATATAGTTACACCAAGAAACATTCGGAATCATGGAAGTAAGGAGGTATAAGACAGTGGAAAAATTGCGCATGCACTCTTCAAATTAAAAATTTGAGGAGGAAGAAGAGATGGAATATGTATTCAAAGAAGAAAAACAAATTGATAAAGACGCGTTAAAATCGCTTTACGAAGATGTGGAGTGGTTCGCCTATACAAAAGATCTGGACCAGTTAGCTGAGGCGTTGACTCATTCGTTGTACGTTCTGTCAGTTTGGGACAACGATGAATTGATTGGCTTGATCCGTGTAGTCGGCGATGGCCTGACCATCATCTATATTCAGGACATCCTTGTACTGAACAGCCGGCAGAACCAAGGAATCGCCAGCGAATTGATGCGCCGCGTGCTCGACAAATACCGAGATGTCCGGCAGAAAGTCCTGCTTACGGAAGAATCCGCCGACGTCCGCCATTTCTATGAAAAGAATGGCTTCCAGTCCTGCGACCAGGGGAATTTGGTGGCTTTTGCCAAGCTTGGGTGAGCAGATAACGTCTTCATAAAACAAATACCGGTGCAGATGATTGCCATCTGCACCGGTATTTGTTTTGGATTGGTTTTTCGCTTTTCGCCTGCGAAAAGCATCCATTTTTCTTTTGATCTTTGGTTTTTGGGTGGGATTTAGCTGTGAGTATGGAATTTGACGCGGAGACGCACTCTTTCAACTGCACTTTTTCAATCTGAAAGACAGCGGAATTCGCTTATCCGCGGCTGCGGCTTGTTTATACGCGCCTATGAGGGTTTTATCCGCGCCTAATTGATGTTTATCCGCGCTTGCCAAGCATTTATCCGCGCTTGCAGCCCTTTTATCCGCGCCTATCGCTTTTTCACAAAAAAAAGACGCCCCCCTCTCACCTGCCAAACTCAAAATCCATCTTCTCCACAAACTGCCTCTCACCAACCGACTTGATGACAATATCAAAATTCTCGCTGTAAGGATGCATGAAAACCTCGTACTGAATCCGCCGTTCGTTATGCGAAAACTTCAGGTAATCCAATTTTGTCCCTCTTTCCGTCACATCGCGCGAAGATCTCCTCATTAGTTCCGTTTCGCCATCTGTATAGAAGTAAATCTTCAGATCGAACAGCTCCGGGTCAATAAAAGCCGCACTCATTCCCTCGACAATCGTCAATTGATTTTCCGAAGAAATCAATGTCCGCTCCATATAATGAACATCGATCGTATAGAAATCCAACCCTTCCCGCGCCATCCGCACATCCCGCTCCAAAGCGCCCAAATGATGCGCCGCAGGATGGCAGGCGGTCATTTTAAAGCGGTGATGCTCGTTTTCATATGTATAGTCGATTGCAGCCAGCTTCCGAATATCCGAACTGACTATATAAGGATCCGTGTTGAGGCAGTTCACTTCTTTATTGCCAAGCCGCTTCAGCAATTCCTGTGTGAAATGCGACTTTCCCGCTGCTCCATGCCCAGATACGCCGATCACAAGCCTGTCGTTTTTTGAAGCTATCCAGTTTACGATCGCGTCTATTAATTTTTCCATATGCCCCTCCCTTATACTTAGCCGTTGATTTTATTTTGCTGAATCAATAAAACCTGAGATTAAACTGTGACACTAAAAATTTATATATACATTTCTAAAAAAAGGAAATATTCTATAGGAAAGTAAGTGTTGCTTGTGAACTTAATACCTTATATGATCGGAGAGCCAAATCATGCATCCCACTACCGTAATTGAAATCGGACTCGTGTCAGCATTGGTGGTTTTATTGAGTGGAGCCGCTTTTTTATTGAAGAAAACGTATCGGAAGTTCGTCTGGATCGTGGTGGGCGCAATCACGCTCAGTTCACTTGCCTATTATTCTACGCGGCCATTTATAGTCGAAAGCCAGCAGGCGGCTGCCGTTGAAAAATTGGACAGTTATTTGACTGACAAATATAGAGATGAAACATGGGTGATTACAGATACAGACGCGCATGAATTGCAGAAAATCATCAAGTTGCATGTCATTTTCGATAGGGAACCTTCCATCGTATATGAATATGAAGTTGCAGAAGAGACGATTGAGCAGCTTAGTTTTTGGAATTTGCATACAGGCGTGACTGGCGGAGAGTTGCTGAAAACGGGTTTGGAGATGGAACACGTTGAGTGATGGGTCGATATTAAGTTAACCTCTCTCACTGAAAATATAATAAACCCCTTTATAGACTTATGGTTATTACAACAACCAATGAAAAAATGGCCGCTAATATTGCATCGTGTTTTACACTATTATTTAATGTCGGCATCCACTCGATCTTGCCGGTCAGGCTTACAAGTCTTGCAATATTAAAAAAGATAATGAAATAACTAAAGAACATTCCTATCAAATAATCACCTCAAATCACTTTTCAGTTGTTCGATATTTTCCCACCCATAAGCTATCTCAGTTAATACTTTACCAGAGACAGTTAAAGTTTTGCGGTCGACTTCTTTGCCCCCCATCTTCTCATAGAAAGCGCGCGAAGGATTTTCTTCCAGCACCCAGACGAGCATGGAGTTCTGACCATTCGCTTTTAAATGTTGGACCACTCTTTTCATCAGCGATTATGCTGCTCAGAATTACCGAAACCTTAGGTGAACTGGCAGCTGGCTGGACCTTGAAAAAGAATATAATATGGTTTTTCGCGCTGTCCGGTTTGCCGGGGGGCGCTTCTTTTTGGTTTGTGCGACTAGGGGTTGGGGGTGGGTTGGGGGTGAGTACTTTTTCCGGTCTCTTCGGATTTACGCCCAACTTTGCTTGGAATACGCCCAACTTTGACTCAAATACGCTCAACTGGCTAAACTGCAGCTAGCGAGTCGATACTTATGGCCAATATCAGCCTCCTGCCGAGTGAAATCGAGCTTTTCGCAGCTTCATTTTCGAGCGATTTATATTTATTCCCAACTTTCATCGATTTATTCCCAACTTTGCCTGGTTTATTCCCAACTTCAATGGTTTTATTCCCAACTAGTCATTTCAAGGATTTGACACAGCCCATTTTGATCATCCAAGCAATAAAATCACCACATAAAATCCAGCCTTTCTCCTCGAACACTTATTAATTTCCCATCTTTTATTCCACGTAATATCCCAACACTTCCGCCTTGATATCGTCGACTTTGATGATGTGTTGGCTGCCCCTGAACCAGTCATCGCCCACTACATAGATTTCATCATCAGCTAATGTGAATTTGGCTAAGTCCATTTGAAAAATCTCTTCCATTCCCGTTGTTGTGCTTTCGGGGGAACTGTTAGCGTCGAACCATTCCAAATATTCTTCAGTCGAACTCGTTCCCACACGGTGCGCCCGTCCATAAAACGTGTCGAGCTTTTGAGCATTAATGAAAATTTGCCCGTCCACGACTTCCACTTCTTCCCCCGGCAAAGCGACGATTCTGCCCACCGTCCGGCTCTTGCCGCTGAAAAATTCCGCTTCATAGACGATTACGTCTCCTCGGGTGGCTTCTTTAGCGGCGTTAGCCGGGTAAGCCTGCGGATTAATCAGCAAAGGATATTCTGAATAGTCGTGATTGCCGCGGTCCATCGCATCATAGCGGAAATCGAAAACTTCCTGTGGCTCCGTAATTTCCGTGAAGCTTTCAATTTCCGCCACCGTATCCAGGTCCGTCAGCGCCGGCAACTCATCCGGCGAACCCGCGGGACCTGATGGATCCGCATTGTTCCCGCTCATATTCAGCACAAGAAAAGCAGTAGCGACCGTCAAAAGCAACAGCAGCACAGCGGCATATTTAAAATCAGCAAAACGGCTCGCCGGACGCTGCTCCGTTTTCATGTCACTCAGAATTTTCCGTTTCAGCGGTTCTTTGAAGCGAGGCGATTCGCCGACAAACTCATCCAGGTCACGTTTGAATTTATTCATCCTGCATCCCCTCCCATTCCTTCAAATCCACTTTTTCGCGCAATAGATCCTTTGCACGGCGCAGCCTCGTTTTGACGGTGTTTTCCGAACAGTTCAGCAGCTCGCTGATTTCCTTCGACGTGAATTCCTGGTAATAGAACAGCAGTATCACTTCCCTGTATTTGATGGGCAGCTCCAGGATTTTATTCGTGAGATTGCTTTGGTCGGTGTGCAGTTCCAAGGACGCCTCGGGAGATTTGCCCGAAGAAATCAAACCGCCGATTGAATTTGAGAATAACGAACGTTTATTTTTCCAGCTGCGCAGATGATTATGGCATTTATTGACGGTAATTTTCGATAAATAGGTTTTCAGGGAAGCGCGGTTTTCGAACTGGGCGGATTTGCGGTAATAGCTGATGAACACTTCCTGCATGATGTCTTCGGCCGTCGCCCAATCCTTCACGTAGAAATAGGCCAGTCGGATCAGGTATTCACCGTGGCTGTCCATGATTTTTTTCATCTCTTCATTGGTCAGTTTCGTGTATTCATGCACCGGCATACGCTCCCATCCCTCCCTGAACACCCAATAGACGCAAGTTTTCTGATAATAGTTTCGTTTTTTTAAGTATAGGTGAAAAAAAGGAATGTGGTTTGGAAATCTAGCGGTCTTGAAGCTTATGCTAGGTGGAAATTACAGTGGCGATAAAGAATTAATCCACTAAAATGATCAAAAGGCTTCACGGATGCGAAGCCTTCTTTTAATGGATTCGAGTTTTTCGCGGCAGCGAAAAACATCCGCTTTTTGCACTTTCTCTTTTCAGCGGCTTTCGCGGCTTTTTGGTCATGTTAACCCTCGTTTCGGTCGCCGTTCGAGAATTTTTTAGTGTAAGCAGTGGAGCTTTTTATATATACAACCGAAATTATTGAATAATCATGATTTAGGCTATCCATTTGATCTCGAATATGAAAGTTGCGGTTTACTAATTTCCATATTTTGGACTTACTGTCCGCAAATGCTGAAATACTGTCCGGAAGAGCTCAAATACTGTCCGGAAATCCAAAATACTGTCCGGAACGGCTGAAATACTGTCCGGAGCTATTAAACCATCCTGATTTCCCCTCACAGACGGGAATTCTGTCAGAATTTATTATTTCCTTTTTATTCCTTCTACTTTACTCCTCGTCTACTTTGTAAAAAGCCACACAAGTCGTATACTTTCTTCTTTATTATCAAAAAAGCCGGCACAGAAGAGTAAACCTTCTGAACCGGCTGATGAAGTTTATATGTTATGCGATCTTTTCTAACTCTCTCTTCTTCTTCACACTAACCAACGCTCCGACTGCAACAATCGCAAGCAATACTCCCCAGAAGATGAGTTTCCATTCTGCCGAGTGGACGAAATCGTATGGCAGGATGCCAAGATTTTTATGTCCCAGAGTCAGGACAGTCAATTTCACGCCGACCCAGCCGACAATGACGAACGCAGTTGTTTCCAGTTGCGGATAGTTCGCCAGCAATTTAACGAATTTATGTGCCGCGAAACGCATGATGACGAGACCGACCAAACCACCGGCAAGCATGACGCCGAACTGGCCGCCGTTGATGCCGCCGATTTCCATTTTGCCCAAGTGAGGCAATGTCATCGCCAAAGCGACTGCAGCAAGCATGGAGTCGATAGCGAAAGCGATGTCCGCCAGCTCAACTTTGAAAACGGTCATCCAGAAACCTGCACCTTTTGTTGCTTCAGGCTCCAGCGAATGTTCCTTGTGTTTTCGCTGGTCGTAAATGTGCTTGAAGGCGATGAACAACAGGTAAGCCGCTCCAAGTGCCTGAATCTGCCAAACATCGACCAGCAACGTGATCAGGAACAACGCTGCGAAACGGAACACGAACGCTCCCAGCAATCCGTAGAACAACGCTTTTTTCTGCTGCTCTTTCGGCAAGTGCTTAACCATGACCGCCATAACCACCGCATTGTCTGCGGCAAGTAACCCTTCAAGTGCTACAAGAACCAGCAGCACCCATACATATTCCAATATTATTGCTTCCATCTTCCAAACCCCCAGCTAATTTTTGCAACAAAAAAGACCCTGCCTAATTAAAGGCAAAGGTCTTGCTAAGCAAAATTAACTGCTGTCACAGCCGGTGGCTTTTAACCACGTAATGACGACTGTGAAATAGGTTTCCCTATAGCTACTCCCCTTTGACGAATGTCAAAAGTCTATTGAGTTGTAACGTCAGTATAGCACCTTTCAATAAAAAACAATACATTATTTTTGTCTGAGTTGTGGCAAATTTAAAATAAACAGATTTTTTATTGCCGTAAACCATTACGTTCTACTGTATGGTTTGACTCCCGATGTGATAGGATATTCTTAATTTAAATTGGAGGTGCGTGCATTGGGAAGGACTTAATGAAGATTGGTGAAATAGCAAAACTGAGTGGTGTGTCTGTAAGAACCATTGATTATTATACAACTGCGGGTTTATTGGCATTTGAACGCTCTGAAGCCAATTACCGGCTTTACCCGACCAATGTTCTGCACACGCTCGAACGGATTCAGGTATTGAAGAAACAGCGCATGTCGATCGCGGAGATCCGGGAAATTATTTGTGCAGGTGATACTCCGGAAACGGATGAACTGATTGATGAAGTGATCAATGAGTTCGATCAGCTGCAGCAAAAAATCGTCCGGCTGGAAAAACAGCTGAAGGATGCACCGTATTATGCGAAGACACAAACGGGCAAAGCACTGGAGAGAAAGATGGCTGCCATCACTGCTCTCTTGGTTTTGCTCCAATAAACCCCGGAGGTGAATCCCTTTTACAGGGACATAAGTGGAGATAATTACGATAGTGAATGTAGGATTATTGGTACTATTGCTCGGCCTGACAGCTTTTTTTGTCGGATCAGAGTTTGCGGTGGTCAAAATCAGGATGTCACGGCTCGACCAGCTGATTGCAGAAGGCAATAAAAAAGCGGTTACCGCTAAAAAAGTGGCCGGCAACCTCGACTATTACCTGTCAGCCTGCCAGCTCGGCATCACGGTGACGGCCCTCGGTCTTGGTGCACTTGGTAAACCGACCGTCGAACGTTTGATGTATCCGGTTTTCGAATTCTTCGATGCATCGGATGCGGTAGCGGCAACGGCTTCCTACGCGATTGCGTTCCTTCTTGTTACGTATCTTCACGTCGTTGTGGGTGAAATGGCCCCAAAAACACTGGCAATCGAATTTGCCGAAAAGATGTCATTATTGCTTGCCCCGCCTCTTTATTGGTTCGGTAAAGTAATGAAACCTTTCATCTGGACATTGAATGGCGCCGCGCGGCTGTTGCTCCGCACATTTGGTGTGCAGCCGGGCCACGAGCAGGCCTACTCGGAAGATGAATTGAGAATTGTCATGGCGCAAAGCTTTGAAGGCGGCGCGATCAATGAAACAGAGCTATCCTATATGGAAAATGTCTTTACGTTCGACGAGCGGGCCGCAAAAGAAATTATGGTTCCGCGGACGGAGCTTGTGACCCTCGATAAAGATATGCCTTTAAAAGAGATTGTTGAGATTCTCGATGAAAATAATTACACGCGCTACCCGGTTACAGAAGACGGCGACAAAGACCGCATCATCGGTTTTGTCAGCGCCAAAAAGATGCTGCCGCATATTGTTGCGGGACGTCCTTGGGAGCTCCAGAACTTCGTGCGGGAAATGCCGACCATTTTTGAAATGACTGGTCTACAGGATGCTTTGCTGAAAATGCAGCAATCCCGCGTCCATATCGCTTTGGTGGCCGATGAATACGGCGGTACTGCCGGTATGCTTACGATGGAAGATATTTTGGAAGAAATCGTTGGTGAAATCCGCGATGAGTTTGATGATGACGAAGTGCCGGATATCAGCCTCGTGAACGATAACGATTACCTGATCAATGGACGTGTGCTGCTGAAAGACCTCGAAGACCGTTTCGGCCTAAGCTTTGAAGAAAGCGAAGATATCGATACAATCGGCGGCTGGGTTCATTATAAACGCGCCGGCGAAGTCCTTACCGGCGATACTGTAACGCAAGGTAAGACTTCGTGGACAGTCATGGAAATGGATCATCAGCAGATCAAACAAGTCCTATTCCATCAGGAAGCTGCAGAACAATAAAAGCTTATTCATTATTACTCGGAGGTGAATCCCTCTTTAAGAGGGAACCATATTGGACGTACAGATAACCATTAATTTATTGCTCGTCGCGCTGATGATCATCGCGACCGCATTCTTTGTCGGAGCTGAATTTGCCATTTTGAAAGTGCGCATGTCCAGAATCGATCAATTGATTTCAGAAGGAAATAAAAAGGCATTGCGCGCCAAAGAAGTCGCTAATAACCTTGATTATTACCTGTCAGCCTGTCAGCTCGGCATCACCGTAACCGCATTGATCCTCGGGGCGTTGGGGGAGCCGACCGTTGAACGGCTGCTGCACCCTGTATTCGAATATTTTGCACTGTCTGAAGCAGTTGCCACTGCTCTTTCCTATGCAATTGCACTCGGAATTGTGACATTCCTTCATGTTGTCATCGGGGAATTGGCACCGAAAACATTGGCGATCCAATATGCGGAGCGCATGACGCTGCTGCTTGCACCACCGCTTTATTGGTTCGGTAAAATCATGAACCCGTTCATCTGGGTGATGAACGGATCGGCCCGCCTATTGTTGAAAATGTTCAAAGTGGAACCGGCTGGCCATGAGGAAGCCCATTCCGAAGAAGAGTTGAAGCTGATCATGGCGGAAAGTTTCCAAAGCGGTGAGATCAACCAGACAGAATTGACGTATCTTAAAAACATTTTCGCGTTCGATGACCGTATTGTGAAAAATATTATGATTCCGCGCGAACAAATCGTAGCTGTCGATAAAGGAATTTCCGGTGAAGATTTCTTCTCCATTATGGAAGAAGTCGAATTTACGCGCTATCCAGTCATGGAAGGCGGCAATATCGACCGTTTATACGGCTATGTCAACACGAAGGAATTGCTGACAAGCATGGCGGCCGGACGCCAGCCGGAACCCGAGTCCTTCGTACACAAAATGCCAAGTTTCACAGAAACCACGCCTATCCAGAAAGTGCTGACGAAAATGCAGCAAAGCCGTACGCATATGGCGATTGTGACCGGGGCCGACGGCAAAACAACTGCCGGTCTAGTGACGATGGAGGATATTCTCGAGGAAATCGTTGGAGAGATCAGCGACGAATCGATCGATCCGGAACTGGCTTAAGGATTTTGGAAGTTGGTACTTAAATAAAAGATAGAAAGCTTGCAGGGCGAACCACGAGTTTGGTTCGCCCTGCTTTTTTATGGTTTTTCGTTTTTCGCGGAGTGGAAAACATCCAAGCTAATAATTCTTTTTTCTGCTGCTTTCATATTCCTTTAGAAACTTTTCATCTTTTTTCTTATCTATGAAACTCCAGATTAAAAAGATTAAGATTGATATACCTATGACTAATAATGAAGAGTTGAATACAAAATCAAAATCCATCTCCTTGACGATTTGGTCAACCCCCGCCCTGTTTAAATGGCTTATCCAACTGCTTTGATAATCAAAAAAGATGAATGATAAAATCAACCCCAATACGAGACCGCCCAGTATAGAAAAGAACGCTTTCTTCATTTCATGAACACCTCCTGTCAGTAATGAGTAATGTATAAGCTATAAAAAAATGCATTGCAGGAAAGCCGCTGTTCCTGCAATGCATTTTTTATCCTTTTAGACATTTTTCCGGGTCTCTCTATTGCTTACTTTATTCGTGACAAACACCACAAGTACAATTAATAGAACTGAAAAAACGATTGCCCACGGATTTCCTTCTCCGAATAATGCAGTCAGAACCACTTCAAAGCCTGGAATACCCAGTGCCCCTAAAAGCATGGGAAGCACAAAAATTCCGCTGAACAAACCTGAAATAAAAACAAGGATAGAATCTTTTTTCTTCATCGATACACCTCCGATACAATAAGGGTATCATTAATTTACTTACTATTCAAAAAATGGAAGTAATGAGCACCTCAATCTCTTTCCGCTATCCTCTTCAACTCAATCGCCCGCTCCGCAATAAACCGGGTCATATATTTTTCCAGGAACAGCTTATCCGCGATTTTTCCTAGAATCCCCAGCGGTGACCGGTAAACAAACCGATCTTTCATTACCGTGCCGCTCCCTCTTCCAATAAATTCGTGCGTATGCGTAAACGAGTGAAAGGCTCCTTTCACCATGGCATCTGTGAACGTATGCGGCTTTTCCATTTCGATAATTTTGCCCGTCAGTTTCTGCTTTACTCCAAGATGGGTGGCTTGCCAGGTAACCGAATCCCCTTTTTCCATCAAGCCGGTCGTCACTCCCGCCACAGCCCGCTCTTTTGTCTTGCCAGTTGTTTCTGTATGCACATCAACGTTTCTGGCAAGATCGAAGCAAACTTCAACTGGTGCTTCTATGTAGATTTCGTGGTTTATGGTTGGCATATTGCATACGCTCCTTTCAGTGCTACACTTAGATGACAGTATTTAATATTCATTAAAGTCTAACGCAACGTATTTCTTTTTAAAACGTTGAATATTTAAAAGGAGATTAACAATGAATAAAAAAGATCGATATCGCAAAAAGCATAGTTGGATTAAAAGCTTATTTATAACTTTTTGTGTTTTTGCCGCAATTATAGGTTATGGGATCTATTGGACTTTCTTTGATATGAACAGACTTCCCGTAGGAGAATATCTTACTGAAGAAACTTCACCGGACGGCAAATACACATTAAGAGCCTATATAACAAATGGCGGAGCTACCACTTCATACACTGTTCGCGGTGAACTCGTATTTAATGAAAAAGATGGAAAAACCAAAAACATCTATTGGAACTACCGTGAAGACTCTGCCGATATTGTATGGTTAGACTACAATACGGTAGAAATCAATGGTCATTCTTTGGATGTGCCAAATGATAAGTTCGATTTCAGAAATCAATAACGAATTTAAAGGATATGAAAACGCCGATTTAATTCCTCAATTTATATTAAAATCGGTTATAAATTCGAGTTCCCCAAATTGAAGGAATGTGTTTACCCAATCCTCCCCATCAAAACCGTATCATAATACTTCCCGTCACTTAAAAACTTGTCTTCCCTAAGAATCCCTTCAACCTCAAAGCCACATTTTTCATACAGGAGGATCGCTTTTTTATTGATTTCAAGAACCTTCAGCGTCATTTTTCTAACGTGATTGCTGTGTGCCCAATCGATGGATTCCTTCAATAGATTCTTTCCTATGCCGTAACCCCAATAAGCTTGCAATACGCCAACACCGAACTCCACTTGATGGGCGGTTCTTTTGAGGGAATTGCCCTCGCATCTTGAAAACCCGACAATCCGGCCTTCCGCTTCAGCCACCAGAAATAAGTTGCTGCTGCTTGCGGCATCTTTTTCGATGATCCGTATGAATCCCGCTTCGTCTATATATGCCTCGCCCGGCTCTCTATCCAGATTTTCAGTTTCACCGTCTACCTGCAATCTGACTTCGGATAAGCTCTTCGCATCCGCTTCTTCCGCTGATCTTATAGAATACTGCAGCTCGTTGACAATAAATTCTTTCTCTTCAATTCTCATTTCCTATCCTCCGAATATTGATTTCATTTTGAATTCTGGCCTTGAATCACAGTTGAAATTACCCAGTAAGCTTCGTCTTCCGTCAATTCATCCGTCAGCATAAACTCGAATGTATACGAGCCTTGCTCTGCATTAAAGAAAGCACTCAAATACTCATTGTCCCCACTGGTGGTCTGCTGGTATAGAACGGACTCCCCGTTGACCGTCCTAAGTTCATGGCTGCCATCACCACTGATTATTTCATTTTTATCGAAAGTAATTTTGAATAAGATCGGATCTCCCTCGTAAATACCGTAGATGACTTCCGATCCAACCGATTCCTCGTGATTTGAAATGATTTCATCGCTCTTCAATGAACCCTTTTCACGCGAGTACGTTACCAGGAGACTCTTCGAACTGGCCATTGGAACGGATATGATTTCTGCAGACACAATCGGGTACTCCTCAAATTCAGGAATATAAATTTCCGCATCAAGCCCCTGCTCTGCCTGCTCTTCAATATTTCCGATTGATTGGGATGCTTCTGATGAACAGGCAGCAAGCATCAGAAATGGCAATAAAAACAATAAGTAAGTTTGTTTTTTCAATGGATCGACCTCCAGTTTATGATTCTGTCCAATATAGCCTTAACTTTTCTCTTAACTACATAATTCGATATTTCTCTTTCATTCACCTTTGAAGGCGATAAAAAAAGCCTTCTCCTTTTAAGAGAAAACCTCATTATCTCCACCTAGTTAATCCATCCCTCAAGCATCTCTTCCGACAGCTCACCTTCATGAACCTTTTCGATCACACCATTTTCATCAACCAAGAACGAAGCTGGCAAATTTCCTACACGGTACGCTTCTTTTATTGAGCCGTCTTGATCGATCATCACAGGAAATGTCAGCTGGTATTGGTCGATGAATTGGCCCGCTATGAAATCGGACTGGCCCAGGTTGATGGAAATGACTTTGAACCCATCATCCTTATATTTTGAGTGCGCGCTTTCAAGTGCAGGCATTTCCCGTTTGCAGGGTTCACACCAGGAGCCCCAGAAATTGATGAGCGTTTTCCCATCTAGTTCGTTGGATAAAACGAGCATATCATCAGCCACTGTTTCACCGGCAAAGTTGGGTGCCTGTTTCCCCTGCGAAGTCATGGCTGTTTCCGGTTCTTCTTTCATACTCTCATACGCCGCGTAAAACACCATCGCCGCAAGCAGCCCTAATACCGAAACCCTGTAGATCATGCGCTTCTTTTTCTTATTCATCTGTAATTCGCCTCTGTTCATCTATTTGTAAAATTCTATGGAAATTATGGGAATATTCGTTAACTCTCTCGTGCTAGAATAGCATAGAGGTGTTGACTTTGGAAAATATCACTATTTGGGTCGCGCTGGCCGGCGGATTTCTGGCATTCATATCCCCTTGCTGCCTTCCTTTATATCCTTCTTTTGTTTCTTATATAACCGGTGTTTCCGTAAATGAATTAAAGGAAAATAAACAAGCTTCCTTCAGAAAAAAGGTCTTAATCCATTCCATTTTCTTTTCTCTCGGATTTTCCGTCATTTATTACGTTCTCGGCTTTTCGCTGAGCACAATCGGCGGCTTGTTCACCAAAAATGAAACGCTCATCCAGATGCTTGGCGGAATCTTCCTGGTGTTCATGGGTTTATTTTTAATGGGCATCATCAAGCCTGAATTCATGTTTAAGGAAAAGCGCATAAAACACGAAAAGAAACCGGCCAGTTATTTGAATTCCTTTGTGGTCGGATTTGTCTTCTCGGCTGGCTGGACGCCGTGCATCGGACCGATTTTCGGCGCAATCCTCACATACGGCAGCCTGGTTAATCCCGCGCATACGCTGGCAGTCGTTACCGCTTATTCACTCGGCTTCTGCATTCCATTCATCATCATGGCGTTTTTCATCGGCAAGACGCGTTTCATCCTGAAATATTCATCTGCTCTGATGAAATTCGGCGGTGCGATCATCGTGGTGATGGGCGTTATGATTTACTTCGACAAAATGTATTATTTGAACATCTGGACTGCAGATCTGCAGTATTTCCTTGAGTCATTGCTGACTTGATGGAATGAAGGCTGGATAGAACCTTTGCGAACGCAAAGGTTCCTTTCAAAGACTGGAGTTTTTCGCGGCTGCGAAAAACATCCGCTCTTGCTTTTTCTTTTTTCGGCGGCTTGATGAGATTTCGGGGTGTTTTATCCCCCGATTCGGTCGTTGGAGTAGGGGTTTTGATTTTTAAGAGGCTTATGGAGTTCCCTTCATATCAAAAGAGTTGGAACAAGGGCCGATTTAGCTTGAATTTCTGCCAATAAGTTGTGAATTTAAATTCTCAATTCCCATATTTTGGACTTACTGGCCGTTACACTTAAAATACTGTCCATTATTGATGAAATACTGTCCGTTATAGAGCAAATACTGTCCATTAGGAGTCAAATACTGTCCATTAGCTTTAATGCAACATTCTTTCAAATCTAACCCACCCACTCTACCCAAAAAACAGCCCGCCAGGAACCTAAAGTTCCTGGCGGGCTTTCACTTTCATTTATTTTATTGATCCAAGCCAAAATGCGCCGTCAGCGAAACCTTGCGACCCGCTTCATGCCACTTGCGGTATTCAGCAAACACCGCCTGGATGTCGTTGTGAAAACGCTGCTCGACCAGATACGTGACTGCGAGAAAGCTGCGCCAGTAATCGAACATGATGCTCGATAAGCTGCCCTGATAGGAACTGCTGCCGAAATCGTCGATGGACCGGCCACCGTATTGCGGCGTGAAGGCCTCGACCAATTCCCGCTCCACCGCCGTGATGTCATCGAATTCGGCTTCGCTCAACAATAGCTTCCGCGGCAGGTATTCACATATTCCCTCTTCGAACCAGATACTGTCATCCCGCTCTTCGTCGAATTCATCCGGAAATAAATCCGAGTGATGGGTCAACTCATGACCGACTATCGTAAACAGGTGGTTTTCCGAATAGTTCTCATAAAACGCCCGAATGTGAGGCAGCTCTTTTCCGTCCAATTGCTGGATGAAAATTTTGCGCCACGCGTCCAAATCAGGTGAGATGTAGATGACGTCTTTATTGGTATAGGCCGGTATCAGAATGTCCGACAGCACGGAAGTTGCCAGCTCGGCGGATGTCCAGACAATGCCTTTCGGCTTGTCCGTTAAAGCAAAGTCTTGTGACAAAGTCTGTTCGTAGCCCGCCAGCCGGTCGCTGAATCGCTCGATGATCGGCTCAAATTTCTCGTAGTCTGCAATCTTCTCAAAAGCGTAAATGTGTTTCAACTTGAATCCTTCCTTTCATTACGGTGCGTCTGCCGGCTCGATCCAGCTGTCCAAAAACTCGCTCTGGTCCCCGTCAAAATAATCTTCGAAGAACGTTCTGAAGTCTTCGCTGTCCACCGTTTTAAATTGGAATGCCGTGTAATAATCCGATAAGAATTCCAGCGCGCTTTCGCGACCGCCATTGGCATCGAAAAACTCCTTCAGCATCAAGGGCCCTTTGCCGTAGACCGTCGAGTAATACGCAGGCTCTTCAAATTCATCCAGCGGAAGAGTGACGTATTTCTCAGGCGGATGGCTGGCCTGGCTCATCGAGGCATCCCAAAAGCCGCTGTCCGCATCGCCGTTGCGTTCGCTGATGAACAGTGCCGTTACGAATTCCGCCACACTTTCATCCAGCCAGGCATCTTCGTACGGATCGTTGGTCACCAGGAAATAAAACCATTGATGCGCAATCTCGTGGACAAGTATGAGCTCCATCGCATCCTGTTCCGTCGCCACTTCGATGACATTGGGATATTCCATATAGCCGTCGTTCGCTATGATATCCAGTTCACCGAATGGATTGTCGCCGATTTCCTTTTCGAAATAGCTGTAGGTTTCCTCCGCCAACACAATCGTTTCTTCAAGCAATTCAACATCTGCCGGCATAAACACCCGCAGGTTTGTGTCGCCTGCTTGCCCTGTTCCCGTTTGCCATTCTTCCGGATCCATAAAAGCGATGTAGAAATCCTTGTAATTGTCGCCTTGTAGTTCGCCCGACGCAGCCGCTTCTATTTCTCCGTCGTCCGCCGAACTGGCCACCAGGTATTCTTCAGGCAATTGGTAACTGACGGTGTAATTTCCGTAGCCGGTGTCGTAGGATTCCCCTTTTGGATCGTAGTCTTCAATGTCCCAGCCGTTATCGTAAACGGCAAGCATCGGGTACCAATGCGCAAGATAGAAATTCTCGTCAACCCGGGCAAGGCGCATACCGTCTTCCGGCACTTTCAGGCTGTAGTCGACCGTCACTTCCACAGCATCGCCCGTTTCCAGCTCGGCAGGCAATTGAAGCATCAATTCATTATTGTCCAGCGTGAAATCAGCCGGCTCCCCGTCGACCAATACATCAAAAAGCTCGACTTCTGCCTGTCGGTCCCGGTAAGAATGGGTTTCCACCGCGTTCATGGCATTCGGCACGAGATAGAAGCCCACTTCTTCCCAGGCATCATCGGAGTCGTTCGTCACTTCGATCACAGACGACACCGTGAACAGCCCGTCTTCGTCCATTTCAATATCCAAATCGTAATCAGCATTCGTGCCCTCGGGTTTGCCGTCCGAAACCGGCATTTCAGGTTGGCCCGAAAAGAAAGCGACCATTAATATCGCCACGCTGATCAATGCAATGACGCCAGCTGCCACCCATCCTTTTTTCTTCATAAGCCATCCCCCGTTGTAGATTCTTCATTTATTCAAATAAAACCAGCTGCATGCCAGAAATAAAATCTCCTTATTTATCCATTTATAAGTCTATCATCTAAGGATGCTCAGGTCATTTGCAATCTGGTGAATAAGTAAAATTGACAAAGCGGGACCGCTTGCATAGAATAAGGACAAGCTTTTGTATGATCATGGGAGAAGGCGCCGGGAGCGGCGTCGCCTGAGTACAGCCGAGCTGAGCATAGCAGAGTAAATCGTCGAACAGGAAAAGTAGCGCACAGCAGCCTCTCAAAGAGAGCCGGTGGCAGGTGGAAACCGGCGGGGCGAATGCGTGAATGGGCCTGTGAGTGGTGTCCTGAAAATCGAGTAGGGATATCCGTTTTCCCCGCGTTACTGGGGATCAAGTGAAAGCCATATCGGCTTTAACACGAGGTGGCACCGCGGTCAATCCGTCCTCTGCAAGGAACAGTCCTGTTCTTTGCAGAGGGCTTTTTTTATTGGCCCGCGCTGTCGAACTGAGACCAGAGGAGATGAGCAGAGATGGAGATTAGAAAAATTGAAGGAGATTTACTGACGCCGATCGCCGTATTCAATCGGCTGAAGGGGCCGAGAAAGTGTTTGTTGGAAAGTTCGCTTAAAACGTCGCTTACCGGCCGCTATTCGTTTATCGGCGCAGATCCGGTCAAGTCATTTATCGGTGGGAAAGAGCAGCTGAAGGAAATCAACCACAGAACCGGCGAAGAAATAATTCACCAAGGGAAGCCGCTGGAAATATTGAAGAGTTTGGTGCCGATCAATCGGGAGTCGATTGAAGGACTGCCGTTTACCGGCGGCGTGCTTGGATATATCGGATATGATGCCATTGCGGCTTATGAGCCTGTTGAGGCAGCACGCGTGAACAGCCTGCAGATGCCGGATATCCATTTGCATGATTACCAGACCGTCGTGATATTCGATCATGTAAAGCATGACGTAACGATAGTGTCCACTGAAGGCGAAATTGAAGAAGTAACAGCCCAATTATATGAGCCAGAACAGTCCGCTGATCCCGAATCACAGCAGCCGCTTACTTTCCGGTCGACAACGGATGCCGACAGTTTCAAACAGAAAGTGAACCTGGCCAAAAAACATATCGAAAACGGCGATGTGTTCCAAATTGTGTTATCGCAGCGTCTGTCCGCTGACTACAAAGGAGACTCTTTCAACCTCTACCGGAAATTGCGCAAGCAAAACCCGTCTCCATATCAGTTTTATATCGACTTCACCGATTACGCTGTGGTCGGAGCCTCACCTGAGAGTTTATTGACCCTGCGGGGTGGCCATATGGTGACCAATCCCATTGCCGGCACACGGAAACGCGGACGGACCGAGGAGGAAGACGCGCGTTTGGCCGAGGATTTGGAGCAGGATGAAAAAGAACGAGCCGAGCATCAGATGCTGGTCGATCTCAGCCGCAATGACGTCGGTCGCGTGGCCGCCATCGGTTCAGTGAAAATACCGAAATACATGAAAATCGAACGCTACCAGCACGTCATGCACCTGGTATCGGAAGTCACCGGCGAACTTGGTGAAGATATGCATCCGCTTGATGCACTTGTTTCCTGTCTGCCGGCAGGCACCGTGTCTGGCGCACCGAAAGTCCGCGCCATGCAATTGATCCAGCAATTTGAAGAAGAACGGAGAGGTGTCTACGGCGGAGCGGTCGGTTATCTCGGCAATAACGGCAACCTTGATATGGCGCTCGCTATCCGGACGTTCGTCGTCAAAGACGGCCAGGTCCATGTACAGGCAGGAGCCGGCATTGTTTACGACTCGATTCCGCAGGCGGAATTTGAAGAGACGCTGCACAAAGCCCGTTCGCTGACGGAGGTGTTCGGATGATTCTCCTGATCGATCATTTCGATTCATTTACTTATAATATTTATCAGGCCGTTTCTCTATTGGGCCGTGAAGTTGAAGTTGTGCGCTACGGTGTACTGACAGCTGAGGAAATTCTTGAGCGCGAACCTGAAGCCATCATCCTCTCCCCAGGACCAGGGCATCCCGATGCAGCACCGGAATCGATCCGGCTGATCCAGCTTGCCGGCGACTCGGTTCCGCTGCTTGGCATATGTCTCGGCCACCAGCTGATTGGCGCTGCTTTTGGCGGAACAATTACACACGCCCCGGTCATCCGCCACGGAAAAGTATCTGCGATTTCACACAGCAATCAAGGCATGTTTTCAGAAATGGCAATTCCGCTTCCTGCCATGCGCTACCATTCGCTGGTGGTCGAGGCGGAATCACTTCCTTCCTGTCTGGAGGTTCAAGCTGTTTCGGAAGATGACGGAATGATCATGGCCATAAAACATACCGACTATCCGATTTACGGCATCCAGTTTCATCCGGAGTCGATTGGGACGCCAGAAGGAGATAAATTGATGGAAGGATTTTTAAATAGGATATGAAAATAAAAAGCGGAATTCCTGCGCCATGTGAATGGGTGGGAATTCCGTTTTTAAAATTGGATTTATTTCATATCAGCTTTTATTTTTTCCGGAATCATAACGACGGCAGTCGCGAGATCAACCGGCGAAAAATCAGGGTCAATACATTCCTGCCAGTAAGTCATATGCTTTTCGTCAATCCAGTGAGTCGACGTTTCCACTTCCTGGCCGCCCTCGCCTTGGATCGAATACCAATAGAGATACTCACTGCCGTCGAGCGTTTCACGGAAAATCGTCTCGACATACATTTTCTCTCCCTCCAAGGTGACCAAAACATCTTTCATATTGCCATTCAGAAATGCCAGCCATTCATCGACCACAGCTGACTTTCCATCTTTAACGCGAAACCTTGTTAATTCTACGTTCATTGGTGATTCTCCAATCCTATTTATTTAAATACAGCATCGATCTTGTCTCTATCGTAATCGAGGATCCAATCGTTATATTGTTCGTATAAAAAACGGATATTTTCTTTATCCGCAGCGATGATATCGCATCCCCGGTCATCGTAGAGATGGTAAATGAGTTGCTGGGTTATATTAATCAAATAAATCTGGGCGGAACTTCCCTGATAACTAGTAATGGTCGACGGGTGATCGAAATCCTGGTAACAGATGGCCTGCAATAATTGCGGGTAGCGAATATCCTTTTTGCGGCAGGCGTAGCTGAATCGGCGAGTCGTGATATTATCATCGAATTCCGACAGTTGGATATCTTCCAGCTGTAACTTATATAAGGCCTGCGGTTGCTTAATGTATTTCTGATATACATTCAAAGGCTTTTTGCGAATAAAGGAATTGTTTCGCCATGTAATCAGGTCAGTCACTAAAAGGATTTCATCTTCTTCATTGAAAGCCGCATCGAATAAAGCTTTGGAACGCTCGAAAGCCTGCGCTAAAAAGTTAGGCTCCTCATAAGAGCGTTTAGGATCCGCTATTTCAAAACGAATCCCCGGTTCCCACGCATAAAACAGGGCTGGCACAAGTTCGATGCCATTAAAATATTGATCCATAAAAGATTGCAGTTTGTCAGGCATTGGATTCCTCCGTTTTTCTCAAGGTTACACTTAGTGTTACTCCACTTTTAAAACACTTAAATGATCTGTAGTCGCAATCAGATCAATTTTCTTGTCGTCCTTCTGGTAAATCGGCGTCAGATCGCCTTCAACTTTCTCCCAGCCATTCAACTTCAACGCCCATTGATAGCTCCAAGGAATGCCGTTGTCGCCGGAAGCTTTTGGCCAATCGTAATTCTTTCCGAATTCATTTTCTTCAACCAGTGTGGCGCTTTGCGGTATCGGAAAATCCAGTAACTCCGCGTCTGCTTTGTAACTCGAAATAAGTACAAAAAAGGAAATGCCACCTATCAGAACTAATAAGCTTAATGCGATTGGCCAAATGAATTTTTTCATTGATAATTCTCCTCGTGATCTAAATTTTCCTCAATTTAAATCTAACTTCTATTGTTTCACTAAATATTTCAAATTCTTATTTCTTCAAATATACAGATTGTGAAAAAATAAAACCAGTTGAGTTTGAAAAATATTTTTTCTCTATAAAAAACAAAAAAATCCCGCGAAGGAATAGTTTCTCCTCCACGGGATTTTCTTTGAATCACATTTGAGCGCCATGATCACGCGCAATATCGTCTTCCAGTTGTTCAATTTCCAGAGTCCAACTGTCGAGCGTGTGCAGCAGGACTTCGCGCACGATTTTTGGATAGTCATCTATACACTCTGCCACTTCCTGCTGCAGTTCCAGCCGGTCCGCTTTCAATTCCGCCACAGCAATTTTCTTTTGCTTCACTGTAAGATAGTCATAAACCTTTCTTATGTTGCCCACCACCTCATAAAATCCTTGTAACGCAATCCGAATCTATCAACCAGCACCGCTTCGAGTTCGGCTAAATAACCGTCCACCGCTTCCAGTAAATCTTCCGCGGCGATCAAATCTAAATGTTCAAATTCCTGCCAGATTGAAAACAACTGCCACTGGCCAGCACTTTTCTTGTTGAAAGCCAATATCGGACCTTCTCTTTCATCATGCTCCATCGTGAAAAAGTGAAAGTCTTTATTCGCGCCGGGATCCTTCGTCCTCCAACGTTTCAAAGCGACACCAAGTTCAAGCAGTGTAAGAGACGGCTCCCAGAAGAAGCGTCTATCCCCTAACGTGATAGTCAGTTCTCCATCAACATCGATCAATAGTTTACCATTTTTCTGCTTCAGCAGTTTCGGATCCAATTCCAATAAAGGATCCAGCATAAAATTAATCGTCAATTTCCCCATTCAATCACCTCTTCGAATTTACCATGTTTATACTGATATCCATTTACGCTGATATAACACAATCGTCATCAGCACGATGAATTCAGAAATCGGGATCGCCAGCCAGGCACCTGTCACGCCGAAGAACACAGGAAGAATGCTGAGTAAAATCAGCAATATTACAATTTCCCGGGCAGCAGTAATCCACGTCGCCATCCGGATTTGACCGGTCGACTGGTAATACGTCATCATGACGAAATTGGTTCCCATGAATAAATAGGCGATGAAGAATAATTGAATGCCTGGTACTGCCAAATCCATCACGGAATCCGGGAAATCACCAAATACGTTTGCGATTGCCCTTGAAAAGAACTGGCCGATGATGAAAAATGCAGTTCCTGCAGCGACCGCAGTCCCGATTGCGTATTGAAGTGTCTTCCGGATTTTCATCTTTTCACCGGCGCCACTGTAATAACTTACTAACGGCTGGATTGCGGACCCCATACCGAGAAATGCGAGAAGCATAACACTGTGCACATAGTTAAGAATGGCAAATGCCGAAACACCGGCCGTGCCTGCAAGCCGTTCAAATACATTATTATGGGAAATAGTGAAAACTGACATACCAATTTCCGCGAGAAAACTTGGAAAACCGATGACCAGAATCAGCAGCAGTAACTTCCGGCTGAATCTGAATCGGACAAAACGAAGATTGTTCGTCTTTTTGAGAAAATGTGTACTGAGCACAAGCATGCCGATAAAAGCGGCAAGCAATGTCGCTGCTGCTGCACCCATGACACCTAAGTCCAGTACAAACAAAAAGATGTAGTTCAGGCCAATATTCAGCAGCGAGGTTGTGACAAGTGATACCATCGCAAGGTTCGGACTGCCATCATTTCGTACCATGATACTTAACGCATTCTCCATCGTGAAGATGAACCCGAACAGCAGCATCAGATACAAGTAATCTGCTACGTATGGGTAAGTTTCAGCATTTGCCCCCAGCAGATAGGCTAACTGGGTCCGGAATGGAAATGCGATCAATCCGATTATCAAAGTAACGATAAAAATCGACAGCATAGCATGCGAAAAGACTGTTTTCGCTTCTTCCGGCCGCTTGGCCCCCATAAGTGAGGAAAACCGGGTCGCTGCCCCAATGCCGATCCATAACGACATTGCCACAAATAATGTGTAAACGGGTATGGCAATACCCACGCCACCCAGTGCCACCGGGCCGAGGCGATTTCCGACCATGATTCCATCAGCCACAATATTGACTGCCATCAGCAGCATACCAATTGTTGACGGCACCAAATAGCGGATAAATGATTTTCCGACTGACTCTGTATCCAGCCGTTGTGTTGGCTGTATTTTTTCCATATGAATAATCCTCCTGTAAATCAGCGAAAACAATAAAACTAATTTTGTTTATATAGTTTTATTATGCCGTGAAAAAACTGGCTTCATTAGCCAGCATGTCAGTTTTCTTTTATTAACCCGTACAATAGGACGTCACTCATTGCTTGCACGCCTTCTTGCATCGAAATACTCTGGTCATTGAAAAATTTCTGGTCCAGCGTAATATTGATTACGTTCAAAATCATTTTCATCAATAAATCCATGTTCTGTTCCTTGATGAGACCGGCTTCCATGCCTTCCTTCAGCAGTTCCTCCAGATCCACCCATCGATTCAGCTCCCGGTCCACGCGTTCCCATTGTTCCGGATAATACCTTTTGAGTTGCTCCAGGATGCGTAAATCATAAAACTCATTGTACTTTGGAATGATTAGAATGACTTGCCGGATTTTTTCTTTTAAAGCGAGGCTCTTATCTTCCCGAATCAGCCGGGCCTCCTCTTCGTGCGCTGAAAAAGTCATATCTATAATCGTTTCCAATATCTCCAGTTTGGAAGAAAAATTTTCGTATAGGGTCCGTTTGCTGATTCCAAGCCTTTTCGCCAAATCGTCCATTGTAAATTTAATGCCGTTTAAGCGAGTTTCTTCGATAAATCCTTGTATGATTCTATTTTTCACATTTGAACCCCCTCTTAAAAACTAATAATACACTTTTAGTTTTTTTAGTTCAAACTTTTACTTCTGCATATCTTCTTCACTCTTAGTGGTATTATTTACTAAAATGAAAATTTCCAATAACCCGTCGAGGAGCGATAAAAATGTCAGAACGATTTTGGAATTTTGAAGTAATGGATCCCTATGAACTGGTAACTCTGACTCCGGCGATGATCGATAAAGCGGAGCAAAAATTCAGCGTCACTTTCCCCGCACGTTATCTCGAACTGCTTCGGGAACAAAACGGCGGTTCGCTGTACCTGAACAAGTTCCCAATCGCAGATTTTGAAGAAGGCTCAATTGACGTCGATTATTTATGGGGAATCGGGAAAAACGGCAAACAAGGGGTTTATGTAACTTCCTACTTGATTAAAGAATGGGGCTTGCCGAAGGACCTGGTTTTACTGAATGGTGACGGCAATTCCTGGATCGGGCTGGATTATAGGCAGAATCCGCAGGAACCGGGAGTGGTTTACCTGGAAAGCGACAGCGACGTCGAGATAACCCTGGCCCCCAGTTTTGAAGAGTTCGTTTCCAGGCTCTACCGGGAAGAAGGTTCAGACGACCTCAACATGTCCTTGTTCGAAGACGATAAAACCGAGTTTACCCAAGAGGAAGCTGAACAAGCTTTTGCTGATAATATTGTATTGCCGATCAGCCTCGCGCTTCTTCACCTTACAAAAGTCGAAACGGATATCGATTGGTTTTTGAATCAAGCCGAACAGCTATTAAATAATAAAAATTCAACCATCGTAATGGAAGCTGAAGGTACTTTGATGCAAATCCTGCTGAATCAACCAGAACAGTTTACACCGCTTCAACTGCGCCAAATCAAAGAAATGCTGGCACCGCTGAAAAAAGAATGGAAATGGCATAGCGACATCGTGAATTATGCGCAAAAGATCGAAGCTAAAATAAAGCAGATGTCCGTCTGACGCCTGAAAAATCACAGTTAGCCTTCATGTCTGGAGGCTAAATAGAAATATTGATAAATGATACATTTGGCCGCTGACCCAGCGGCTTTTTTTATTTCAAAATTCCCTGCACAGAATTTTTAGAATTATTTAACATTTACTCTAGTAATTCCTTGACTCTATCTCTATAATAAAAATCATACCAACTGGTAGTGACGTCACGATGAATTTAAGGGGGATTTCAATGTTCGATACAGACAGCCCTGTTCCCTACCATTTTCAGATACGGGATTTGCTGAAGCAGGAAATTGCAGACGGGGCGTATCAGGAAAAGGTGCCGAGCGAACGGGAGTTGATGGAACGCTTCGCCGTCAGCCGGACGACGATCCGGGAAGCCATTAACCATTTAGTGAATGACGGGATATTGGAGAAGATCCATGGCAAAGGCACATTCATCAAACGCAATAAACAAGTGCACGAATGGCTGCATGCGATACACAGTTTGACGGATACGGTGAAAGGG
The DNA here is from genome assembly GCF_057369535.1 of Planococcus sp. RAB007_Raresut. NCBI lineage: Bacteria > Bacillati > Bacillota > Bacilli > Caryophanales > Caryophanaceae > Planococcus > Planococcus sp. RAB007_Raresut. Next base: position 203,958 of record NZ_JBXYIF010000002.1, on the reverse strand, counting down.
ATGGGCATGAAGCCCGGTTCAAAGCTCCTGTTCAGCGGCGTTGTTGATCCGCCGGAGCTGGTTGCTTCTTATATGAAGAAAGACCAGCTGCATCTGATTAAAAGGCTACGCACGGCTGATGGTGAGCCGATTGCGATTGAAAGCCATTATTATGACCCGAAACTGGGCGCCGCACTCGAAAAATACGACCTGCATAACATCACTATTTACGAAGTTTTGGAAAATGACTTGAATGTCACGATGCATGAAGCTGAACAAGCAATAACATGTAAGCCCTTACAAAATGACGATGCCGATCAGCTTGAACTGGCTGCTGGCGTCAATGGCCTTTTCGTTGACCGCCTGATCAATGATCCTTCAGGACAGCCGATTGAGTATTACACAAGCGTCGTAAAACCCGAAATGTATGTGTTCCGGCTCAAAATGACAAGGCAAGGACGGTGATCGGGTTGGCTTCAACGAGTTACTTTTCACCGCGCATCATCCACGGCGCAGGCAGCATCAATAATCTGGATGAAGCAATTCATGCCATTCAGGCCACTTCCCTTTTTGTTTTGCTCAGCGGCCGAACCAAAAAAGTTCTGGAAAAACAATTTGAGCAACTCGCTTCAAAAGGGATTTCTCTCCACTTTTACACTGATTTCCAAAGCGAACCGACGACTGATCATCTGGATGGGGCGTTGGAGAATTTTAAGCAGTCGAAAGCACAAGGCATTCTCGCAATCGGTGGCGGTACGGCGCTGGATCTGGCGAAAGCCTTATCCGTACTGGCTGCAAACGAAACTCTGATGTTAGGTGATATCGCCCAACAAGGCCATCTCAGGAAGATTCCGTTGATTGCGGTGCCGACAACAGCGGGAACCGGCAGCGAAGTGACAAAAGTGACCGTCATTACGGACACCAAACTCAAGCGAAAACTGAATCCGGGGCATCCGGCTTTAATTCCGGATATCGTTCTTCTGGATCCAAAATTGACGTTGAGCATGACACCCAAAATTACGGCTGAAACAGGGCTCGATGCGCTGGCACATGCCATTGAAGCATATGTCTCGACTCTTGCATCACCCATCAGCGATGTCTTTGCACTCGAAGCCATTCGCTCGATCGGCAAATCCATTCGTATTGCGTACCACGAACCGCAGAATTTGCAGGTGCGCGACGACATGCTTAGGGGTAGCATGTTTGCAGGTCTCGCCTTTTCCAACAGCTCCACCAATCTTGCACACGCAACGGCGCGTCCGCTTGGCACCCGCTTTTCACTGCCGCACGGTTTGAGTGTCGCGCTGATGCATCCATACGTCATTTCGTTTGGGCAGGATGCGGCGCATGACCGCTATGCCTCAATCGCGGAAACGCTCGGTGTGGAGAGTGTTCTTGAATTTATTGAAGAGCTGAATGTTTTATTCGACTTAAAAAAAGAAGTTAAGAAGCAGCTGAATTTGGATGAGCTTAAAGCTTCCATCCCACTTTTGGCGGAAGATGCTCTGGCTGGCAATGGAATTGTTACAAACCGCAAGCTGCCAACACGGGAAGATATTACGGACATTTATCAAAATCTAGTGACTGACTTAATGGGGGAATGAAAAATGGGAGAAATTACAGGCGGCGAAGTATTGGCAAGAATGCTGCAAATTGAAGGGGTAAAAAATGTATTTGGTATTATCGATGGCACGTATTTCGGCTTCTATTCCAAGCTTGAGCCACATGGCATCGAACTTGTTACACCGCGCCACGAAACGAGTGCTGCACATATGGCGGGTGCTTATGCCCGCGCTACCGGAAAACTCGGCGTCTGCATGGCGAGCAACGGGCCGGGTGTTGCGAATATCCTGCCAGGTCTTGTTGTTGAAGAAGCGGAAGGCAATCACGTCCTTGTCATCACGAGTTCTCGACGTACGGGCATCATGTACCCGGACCGCGTTGGTACGTATCAATGCTTCAACCAATCCGGCGTGATTTCGCAACTCGCGAAATGGAGCGAAGCTGTCCCTTCCTTTGACCGGATTCCCGAAATGATGCGGCGCGCGCTGCGTAAATGCTACGAAGGCCGTCCGGGTGTGGTGCACCTGGATATCCCGGAAAACATCATCAACGGAAAATTCAAAGATGAACCGTCTTTCTGGCAGCCGCATCAATACCGTTCGATGAGCCAGCCGGAACCTTCCGATGCGCAAATCGACCAGACTGTGGACATGCTGCTGAAAGCCAAGTTCCCAATTATTCATGCGGGATACGGCGTCATCCATGCACAAGCATCGGAACCGCTCGAAAAAGTCGCCAAATTGCTCAATACGCTTGTGACGACAAGCTGGGCGGGACGCGGTGCCATTCCTGAAAGCAGCCCGCATACCATTCCGATGTTCCACATCGAAACGAATAATAATCTCCGCAATGAAGCCGATCTGGTGCTGGTACTTGGTTCCCGTGTCGGCGAAACGGATTGGTGGGGCAAAGCGCCTTACTGGAATAAAGACCAAAAAGTGATTCAGGTTGACCTGGATCCAGGGATTCTCGGCGGCAACAAACCAGTCGAACTGGCCATCCACGGTGACATCGACAGCTTTTTGAAGAAGCTCCACGATAAACTTTTGGCGAAACGGAACCAATTGAACCCTGCTGCAATGAGTAAATATGTCGAGCGATTCAACCAGGAACGCGAAAAAGACCGGAAAAAGCTGGATGAAAAATTATCGGATACCTCGGTGCCGATGAATTCCGCAATCATTCCGACCACCGTCCAAAAAGTATTTCCGAAAGATACGCCTCTCGTCTTTGACGGCGGCAACACTGTCATTTGGGCAAACTTCTATACGCAGATCGAGAAACCCGGTTCCGTCTTTTCGACATTCAAATTCGGTATGCTCGGCGCTGGAACCGCTCAGGCACTTGGTGTGGCAGTTGCAAATCCAGGAAAACCGGTCGTCTGTATGATCGGCGACGGCGCAATGGGCTTCCATCCGCAGGAAATCGAGACGGCTGTGCGCAATAACCTGCAAGTGATTTACATCGTCTTCTGCGACAAGCAATGGGGCATGGTGAAGATGAATCAGCATTTCGCCTTGAAACCGGTGAAAACTCTTATCAAAAAATCACTCAGCGCGGAAGAAAGCATCAAATCGGATCTTGGCGAAATCGAATTCGATAAGCTTGCACAGAGCATGGGTGCTTATGGTGCACGCGTCAGCGATCCGAACGATTTGCAGTTTGCGCTTGAACAAGCTTATGCAACCGGCAAATGCGCGGTGATCCATTGCGACGTCAACCCTGTCCAGCATATGTGGGCGCCTGGCCTGAAATATTTCAAAGACTTACACGCCGAACCTAAGGGGAAATAAACCATGGGCATCGATGATATTCAACTCAATTTCAATCCGACGACTTTGCTGTTGATGAATATTTTAATCGGTTTCATCATGTTCGGTGTGGCACTCGATTTGAAACCCGCCGATTTTAAACGGACGCTGCGCTCACCTAAGCCCTTCATCATCGGGCTGAGCGCACAGTTTGTCATCATGCCGGCGCTGACATTTCTGCTTGTGCTGATACTGCAGCCGCAGCCGAGCATTGCGCTCGGGATGTTCTTGGTCGCGGCGGCTCCCGGCGGAAACCTGTCGAATTTCCTGACGCATCTCGCAAAAGGCAATACGCCGCTGTCCATCAGCATGTCCGCGGTATCAACCGCCTTCTCTCTGATCATGACGCCTTTGAACACGATGCTGTGGGGTTCATTATACGGACCGACCCGCGAAATTCTGCGGTCCTTCATGATCCAGCCGGTCGACCTGATCCAGACAATCGTGATTCTGCTCGGCATTCCGCTGGCACTGGGCATGTATGTGAACTATAAAGCGCCCCGCTGGTCGTCTAAAGCCAGCCTCATCATGAAGCGTTTTTCAATCGTGTTCTTCTTATTGTTTGTGGCGGGTGCGCTCGCAGCGAACTTCAATTACTTCCTGGAATTTGTCGGCATGGTCGTTGTCGCCGTATTCCTTCATAATTTGATCGCCATTCTAACCGGCTATTTTTCCGCCCGCGCATTCAAATTGCCCGAACAGGACCGGCGGGCGATTGCCATTGAAATCGGCATTCAAAATTCTGGTCTGGCTTTAATTCTCGTATTTAATTTCTTTGACGGCCTTGGCGGTATGGCCATCGTCGCAGCCTGGTGGTCAGTCTGGCATATTGTGTCAGGTTTGACGCTCGCAATCTTCTGGTCGAAACGGCCAGCACCGAAAGTGGAGAGTGTAACGGTATGAAAATCTTGATCACAGGAGCTGCCGGCTATATCGGCAGCCAGCTTGTACAGAAATTGGAGAAAGAAATTTCGGCAGAAGGAAAATCGTGGCACATCGTCGCGACGGATATCCGGGATACGCCACATTATAAAACTGGCGCGCACACGGATTATCACAAGATGGATGTCCGCGATTCCGGATTGGCGGAATTTGTGAAAAGCCAGCAAATCGATACTGTCGTTCACCTCGCGACCATCGTGACGCCCGGCAAGAAGAGCAACCGGGAATTCGAATATTCCGTGGATGTATTGGGTACTAAAAACGTAGTGGATGCCTGCGTGAAAGCCCGCGTCAAACGGATTATCGTGACTTCAAGCGGTGCGGCTTACGGCTATCACGCCGACAATCCCGAGTGGCTGACGGAAACGGATCCGCTTCGGGGCAACGAGGAATTCGCCTACTCGCATCATAAGCGGCTTGTGGAGGAAATGATGGCGGAGTATCGCGTTGAACATCCCGAACTCGAACAAATCATTTTCCGCATCGGCACGATTCTCGGGCAGAATGTGAACAATCAAATCACAGCCCTGTTCGAAAAACCGGTTGTCCTCGGCATCCGCGGATCGGAAAGCCCATTTGTTTTCATCTGGGACCAGGACGTCGTCGCCTGTCTGATCCAGGCAATTTCGAATGACACCACTGGCGAGTTTAATGTGGCCGGCGACGGTGCCGTGACGATTACCGATCTCGGGCGTCTGCTCGGGAAGAAAGTGATGCATTTGCCGGCAGTCGTCGTGAAAAACGGATTATTTGTGCTGAAACGCTTGAACATGACGCAATACGGCGAAGAACAAATCAATTTCCTGCGCTACCGGCCGGTACTGGATAATACGCGGCTGAAGCAGGACTTCGGCTTTACGCCTACTTACACGTCGCGACAAGTGTTCGAGCGGTATATTGCGAAAGATTGGCCGAGTGAATAAGGATCCTGAGGAAAAGCTGTGCTTTTCCTCAGGATTTTTTTGTTTGTTTGCGCTGAGCAGAATTTATTTGCGGTAACGCTGTGACCGGCTGATTTCACGAAAAATTTTATTTCCATAAATACATTTCCATGTAACTTCCCTTCGACTTCCCATCCTTCTTCATGTAAACTTAATGAGAACATATGTTTTATTTTTATATAAAAGGGGGATTCCGGATGAAGGGTAATGGGGTTACGGATACGTGGGAACTGGATTCCCTGTTAAAGGGGTCAGGGGAACTGACTGAATTGATCGCGCAAACGAAAGTGGGTATCGCAGAATGCCTGGAACGAGTCGAGACGCTGGATTTGTCCGATGCTCAAAACAATGAAGAACCGGTCGCCGTCATTCTCCGGGACATCGGTTGCATCCAGAATGCACTGTCCCAGATGAGCTCGTTCATTACTTGCCTGCTTGCTGAAAATCCGGCAAATCAAACAGGCATCTCCCTGCAAGGAAGCGTTTCTTCAGTGAAGGCCGACTTCAGTTCACTGGTTAAAAAACTTCAGCACCAGCTTTCTGAACTGGATTCGGCAACCTGGAATTTATTGCTGCAAACCGACAGCTTGAAGGACTACCGATTTATATTAAATGAATGGCGGACGGATGCGGATGCCGCTCTGTCGAATAAAGAAGAAGCTTTAATTTCCGATTTGATGGTCGACGGCTACCATGCCTGGAACGATCTATACCGCTCCATCCTCAATAATTTGCGCGTCATCGTCGAGATGGATGGCGCCGAAAAGATGTTTTCCGTCGGACAGGCAGTGAATTTACGGTCGCATCCAGATCCTGCGGTCAGGAAAAACGCTTTTATTGCTTTGGAAAATTTGTGGACGGGGCAACAGGAAACGATGGGGCGGATTCTCAATCACATTACCGGGTTCCGCTTGCAGGTCGACCGGAAGCGCGGAGCTTCGAGCAGTTTGGAGCAGCCGCTCAAAGATAACCGGATGAGCGAAAAGACGCTGCAATCTATGTGGCGGGTTGTCGAACGGCATAAGCCTGCGTTTGTCGATTATCTGGACCATAAAGCGCAATCAGCCGGGAACGATCAAATGCCTTCCTATGATTTTTGGGCGCCTTTCGCAGAAAAAGACATCTCCCTCGATTACCGGCAAGGCGCCGAATTCATCCTCCAGCAATTCCAGAAATTCGGACCGGAGCTGGCGGACTTCACCCGCACTGCATTTGAAAACGGCTGGGTCGAAGCAGCTGATCGCATTGGAAAATCGGCCAATGCTTTTTGCGCAGGCTTCCCGCTGTCGGGTGAATCCCGTGTATTTCTGACTTTTGACGGCTCGATGACCACGCTTCTGACGCTTGCCCATGAACTGGGCCACGCTTTCCATAATCACGCATTGAAAGATGTGGCTCCGCTGAACCGCCGCTACAGCATGAGTACAGCAGAAACCGCGTCAACATTTGCTGAAATGATTGTGCTCGATGCGGCGATTGAGCAAACGGACGATTCGGACGAAAAACTGATGCTGCTGGATGAAAAAATAAAGCGCAGTGTCATGAACTTCATGAACCTCCATTCCCGCTTCCTGTTTGAAGAACGGCTCTATGAAGCGCGTGAAAAAGGAATGGTATCAGCTGACCGGCTGAATGAGATGATGGAAGTCGCCTATACCGAGGCTTATGCCGGTTCCATGAGCCATGTGCCGGTCCATTCCTGGATTTCGACGCCGCATTTCTATATCACTTCTTCTCCGTTCTATAATTTCCCTTATACATTCGGCTACCTGTTTGCCGTCAGTATTTATGCAAAAGCCAAAGAACAAGGCGAAGGATTTGAAGAGAATTATCTTGCATTGCTGCGAGACACGGGCAGTATGGCGGTCGAAGATTTGGGAATGAAGCACCTGGGAGAAGATATTACGCAGGAGAGTTTCTGGGAAAAAGGGATGGCTCTTTGCCTGAAGGATGTGGAGGAGTTTATACGGCTTTCGGCGAGGAGTTTGGTGGAGCAGTGATGTAATGGATTTGAATAAATTAAAAGAAGGACTCCATTTCGGAATCCTTCTTTTTTCCGTTAATATGTTTCAATGAAAGCGCATCTGCCTAAAGTGATTGTAAGTTACCGGAAAAACATTCAAACTGGTAGTAAGAAAACACTTTTAGGGCCAGTCATCATGACAGTTCCTGAGAAATATGATTTATGAGGTGCTAATCCATGACAGCTGAAATTATTGTTCCAGTCAGTCTCCTTCTTCTCTTTATTGCGCTTGGCATATACCTGCTGCAAGGCAAAGGCGGCTGGCTGATTGCCGGCTATAATACAATGTCTAAAGAAGAAAAAGAAAAATATGACGAAGCGGCGCTATGCAAAGCGACTGGCAAATTGATTCTCGCCATCGCGGTTACCATTGCGATGATTACCGCAGGCGGTCTGTTGGAAAAGAACGCGTTGATGGTCAGCGGTGTGGTGCTGATGCTGCTCTTTATCATTATTGGGATGATTTATATCAATACAGGCGAACGTTTTAAGAAAAGATGTAACTGATTTTATTCCATCAAGCTGCGAGTTACGGCGCAAAACCAAAGTAGAAAAAGACATGCAGATAAAAACCTGTTACAGAAAAAGTGAGACTAAAAACAATGAATAACGTTATTATGATTCCTTTGGCCGTTCGGGTGATCGCCAGTTTCTGTGTGCCTTTGTAGATGTGGATCCCTAATGCAATCACGAACGGCACAACCATCAGAAAATAGAAAGCCATAATGCCAATCGCAAAAGCATCTGTGTAGTTATTGGCAAAATTCAAATCGCCTTTAAACGAATTGATCATCCAAGTGTAAAGAAGCAGGAAAGCAAGCTGTATACCAACTGCATATGCGAATAAAGGCAGACGGAACTTCCCGAGATTCTTGAGATTCCAAATGATGAAGCAGTAAATGATGGCTACAAGAATTCCTGTAATAAGATTGGTTGGATAAAAGATAGAAGCACTCCTTTGTGAAATGATTTTCACGCACTCGCTTGTTGCTCTCTATCTTACCATCTATATCCAAATGTTGCCAAATTTATTACATACTTTAAAGACACCTGTTATCTATAATTAAATCAAAAAAATATACAGGTTGAGCTTTTTTACTTCTTCTGCACAATCAGTACATATAAAGATTCTGAAGGAAATACTTTTTCGACGATGCGGAAGCCTGCATCCTTCATTTCCTGTTCCATCCCTGCCAAAGAAATTCTCGGCGCTTTATGGGATGATTCTACTTTGGGCTCGAGTTCGATACAGATTAAATGGCCACTATCTTTCAACACGTTTTTTATTTGCGTTAACGTTTGATCCAATGGCTTGATCTCGTGCAATACCAATGAGGCGATCACTAAATCGACCCTTTCATCAGGCAAGGGAATATTCGAACCATCTGTATGAACCGGAACGATGTTTTCGATTTCCGCGTGCAGAGCTTTCGCTTTTATAACGTCCAGCATTTCAGCATCCATATCAAGAGCGTATACATCCCCCGTCACTGCTTTCGCCGCAGGAATGGTAAAGTAACCGGTGCCCGCTCCGAAATCCAAAACACTATCCGTTTCCTTAATCGGTATCAGGCTCAATAATTTTTCTGGAGACAAGTCATCCTTCCGCGCGGGATTCTCCAGATAAGACATTTTCCCGTGTGACCCATGCTTACTATTCGAGTTGCAATGTTGCTCGTGCATTTCGTTTCCTCCTCTTACTGATCTTTTCAGCTGAATTTCTCTTCAATCATCGTGGCATTGATACTGATGGCGGCCATGCTTCCTTCCGCAGCCGCAAAAATCAACTGGGATGCGCCGGCCAACGAAACATCTCCGCAGGCATAAACGCCTTCAATATTCGTCCGTTTCATCTCGTCGTTCTCCACACCTCCGCGGTCATTTAGTTTACAGCCCAGGGACGATGCAATATCCGAAGCCAATACCCATTCCGGCGTTATAAACCCGCCGTCCCGCGAAATTGCTCCTCCGTCTTCGAAAAGAACTTCCGCCAATTTGCCGTTCTCTCCGTTTAAAGCGCGGATTTTTTCTTCACGAACACGAATGCCCCTGCTTTCCAGCAGACTTTTCTCTGCTTCAAGCAACTGCCGCCCATTTGTGCAATAAATTAAATCATCTGTCCAGTTCGACGCCACTTTCACCATATGCGATGCCGCTTCGTTATCTGAAATGACAACTAATGCCTTGTCCCGCATTTCCCAGCCATCACAGAACGGGCAGCTGAACAGGCTTTTTCCGTAAAACTCTTCAACTCGTTTCACATCGGGCAAAATCTCTTTGAAACCCATTGCCAGGATGATGCGTTTTGCCTGGAATACTGCCCCGTCTTCTGCTTCAAGATGGAACAGCCCGCCTTCCTTGTAAACACGCGCGACACGTTGTTTCTGAATTTCCACGTCTGGGTACTTCATCAATTCTTCATGGCCGATCCGTTTAAATTCCTGCGGATCGACGCCATCCCGCGTGATGAATCCATGCGATTCCGAAACGACCGAATTGCGTGGTTTATTGTCATCGAACAGGACCGTTTTCCGCCGCGATCTCCCCAGCACGAGCGAAGCGTTCAGCCCCGCCGGCCCTCCCCCGATTACAGCACAATCGAGTAACATTCCAATCACTCCTTCTAATTTCAATTAACTTTCAATTTCTGCCTGTTTTTCTTCCGCCACCCTGACAATATCGATCAGCAGCTTGTTTTCGAGCTCGTGCTTCATATTGTCCTCCGCCTGCCGCATCACATTTTCAATCAGGCAGCCTTCGTGATGGATCGAGCATTCGAATAAATTCGTGTCCCCTTCAATCGATTTGATGACATCGAGGAATGAGATTTCCTTATGCTTGCGTGAGATTTTGTAGCCACCCTTTACGCCGGGCGTCGATTCGATCAGCCCGGATTTCGTCAGCTTGGTCAAAATTTTCGACAGATAGGTCGGTGACAGCTTCTGCATCGCAGCCAGCTCCTGAACCCCTATCGGCTCCCCGTCAGACTGGCGCATGATATGGACCATCGTGTGCAAAGCGTAGTTCGTCGCGTTCGAATATTTCATGATGACCTCCTGTAAGATTTATTCGCAGATATTAAAGACTCTATTTGTCTTTAATTAACTTAAAGTTATCACCCTCTTAACAGGAAGTCAACTCGCGGGATTTTATCCCACAAAAAAAGAAGCAGCTCGTCACCAAGCCGCCCCTTCCCCTTTAACATCTCACATATCTCCGCTTGAAGCCCAAGCGATCTTTTTCCATCGCTTTTTCGATGGTCGCGGCTGCATTCAGGAAACTGCTTTTCTTTCCTTCGCGCTTCATTTCAACGGGACCGATCTGTCGTGCTGTTTTCAGCGCTTCTTCAGTCGAGGGTTTGTACGACACCCCAACCGTTTCGATAAAATTATTCATGGCGGATTTTGTGCGTTCCGGAGCATCCTGAATCGTGTCTTCCACGAGTTTCAGCATGCCGGACAGCTTGCTCTCCGAAAACTCCTCGTCTTTGCGGCTGCCGAGCAGCCAGCAATAACAGCTCCAGCCGGCGGACATCCGCAGCTCTTCGCCGCTCGCAATCCATTTGTCTGCCACTTCCTGCGCGATATCCGATTCCGACAATGTCACAGCCACCACGTAATCAGACAGCATAAAGAAATACGCCGAATCCAGCCAGCGGTCGTAATCTTCTGCCGTCATCGCTTTCGGATCTGCGATGACGCCCGCAAAATACATCGCGTCGTAATTGCCGGTCGCATACAATTTCTCCGCCAGCTCCTGATCGATTTTTATTTTTTTCGCCATCGGTTTCATGGCACCGGTTGCGACACCGAAAAGCGGTTCATGTGCACCATTCGAAAGATACCTCTTCTTCATATTCGCTTTGCTCAGTGCCTCGAGTTCCTGCATGACCGTTTCAAAATCCATTGCTGCGCACTTCCTTTCTTCTATGGATACATTTTTAATTCATGCAATACAATGAAACCAGTAAACCCCACCCTAACATCAGTGTTACTGGAAGTCGCGCCGCAGCTTGATTGCCTGGCGTTTTTTCAGACCATCCGCCAACAGGTAAAAGCCGATGATTGAAAAGGTGATGAAAAACAGGGCAACAAGCGGAATCCATTCGGCCGAATTGACATCGCGCCTTAAATTGCTCAGGAGCACCGGCCAGGAATTGGACACGTCAACCGAGCGGTAACTGCGGTCGAGCTGTGAGAAGAACTCCTGATTGATGTAAATTCCGATGACGCCAAGCTGGGCAAGAAGGAACATCGCTCTGCCTGACTCCGTCGCGCCCGAAGAAATCACTTCCTGTTTCAATGGTGGCCAGTAATAACTTTTGAAAAGCGTCCATCTGTGTCCACCGCTCGCGATAGCAGCTTCCATATAAGTCTGCCTTTTTTGTGTTTGCAGCGAATCATAGAAAATCAGTGCAAGCCGGCCCACTTCCACTACCGATATAATCGCCATTACCCAAAATGCCCTGTAATCCGAAAACATGACGCCCGGAATCGCCAGGAGAATCAAGATGATGAAAATTGTCGGCATAAAAGAAAATACAGCGTTCCAGATGTTCATGATGAGCCGGATGCCGGAAATATAAAATGCTCCTACGGAAACAAGCAGCGCCAGAACTAAACGGAAACCGACGATGACCACCAGGATATAGAAGGTTTCTCTCGCGCCGACCATCACTTTCGACCATAAATCCACACCTTTTCTGTCCGTGCCGATCAGAAATTCGTCTGACGGGGCATAAGGTGGCACCAACAGACCGCCACCATCATCTTTATCCAACAGATTCTGTTCAAGCGACGGGTCCACAAACGGCAAATACGGACCTAAAATCACAATGGCCAATAGAATTCCGGTCATGATGAGGCCTAACCATAGATTACGGTTCATAACTTCTCCCCCTGTACCGGAACGAATGATCGCGCTATGCCGGATACAACATTAGCCAATAGGATAAAGACGGTGAACAGGAAAACATAGCCGATTTGCTTGATGACGTCCGCCGACAATAAAGCACCCACATAAAACGTCGTAGCGCTGCCCAGTGTATCGTACATATAAAAAGCGGCGCCTCTGTATTCAGTGAAGACTTCCACGATAAATAAATTCGACAAGGTATAGAGCACCATTGTGTTGGAGTAAGCGAAAATCTTCAATATGCCATTTTTCAGCATATGCGTATAGAGCACTTTCATTTCAGCGATCCCTTTTGACCGGGCTGTCCGCACGTAATCCTCGCCCTGTTCCGCCTGGAGTGCGTTGAATGTGATCGTTGAAATGAACATGACGGGGTAGATGGACAGGTAAAGAATATTCATCAGGACATTGTCGAGCTGGTCATGGCCGAACAAGTTGATATCCACCAGCCCTTTTGACTGCAAATACAAAACAGCGAGCTGAATTACAATAATTACGGCAATATCAGGCACCGCCAGAATGCCGGCAGTCGTGAATTGACCGATGACTCTTCCTTTTCCTTTTCGGAACCTGTAATCGATGACGCCCTTGGCAATGCCGATGAAAAAGCCGATAAGAATGGCCGGCAGGAAAATTTTCAGGCTCCGCAGAAATACCGTCCCAATTTGCTCGCTTATCGGATTCCCCATCTGATCCAGCCCCAGGCCACCCTGCTCAATTATGTATGAAAAGAAAAATTTGATATTAGCCCAGTGATTCGTAAATTGATAGTCATAGACTGCGCCCCCAAATGAGCCGCCCCGCCCCTCGGTGAAAACCGTATCCGTGGGCAGCAGGATGATCAGCAGCAAAATGGTAAAAGACAGCATCCAGACAAGTACGGGAAAAAGAATTCGGGTAATCACTTAATCGCTCCTTATTTAATACTTCACAAATGTGGTCACACTTCGATCGGTTATGTAATTTTTACGGCTTAATTCTTCGGCCCATTTTTTAGGGGTTAATTGATAGGAGCCATAGATGTCCTGGTAGGTAAAACTCCCAATATTCACATAAATCGACTCCAGGTTTTCCCACATTCTTTGTATGTATTTCTCCAGCGCATGCTGATTCGGGACGCTGTAAATTTCAAGGACATCACCCGTTTCCATGTATTTTTCCAGATAGGTTAAAAATAACGGGCTTTCGAGTCCTGTGGCTTCATACAGATAAGGCATTGAAAATAAACCCTCGATTTCTTTTACCCAAAGTGGATCCAATTTTTGAACGGAAAAGAAAACGGCTTCTTCCTCACTTGCGTAAGCCGTACGGTTATTATGTTCTTTTATTTCATCCGGCATCATAAAAGGCTTCGAGGAAGCGAGAAAGGTGATTTCCGACATTTTGATCTCTCCTGAATAAGTATGTTCTTACGTTAGGGTTTATGCTTTACTCTTCTAGTATGCGTTTCAGCTCGTCTGCTTGTTCAGGAGCTAATATATAAACGTCTTTGTTGCCAGCTTCGTTATTCTTCAGCTCTTCACGAGTTAAAAGGGCGCTGCCGTCTTCCCTATACCAGATGTAACGCTGTATTAATGAAACGCCTTCCTCCGGTATATCCAAAGTGAAGAAAGTATCCGCTAAACCGGTTAAATCCGCAGGCTGTTCCATTTCTTTTTCTGTATTTATGATGTCCCTCAAATCCGTTATCGATTCTGCATCCGTGATGTCAGTATGGAACTTTATCCCGCTCGTCTCATCCTCTTGATAAGGAACCCCTACCCGTATCACTTCTCCATCAGACGAACAGCCTGCAAGTGTTATGGCAGTAATGGTTATTGCAATTAACCACTTCAATCGCTTCACATGACCCGCTCCTTTCGAATTTGATGGTTTTTGATTTCGCAAAATTTTCTATCTATATTTTACCATATATATCGATACTCACTGATGAGCAATTTTAAATTTGTGTAAAAGCGGATGGGAGACCGGTTAAAGTGACTTGTTTTGCTGAACGCCGATATAATCTTCTGAGCGCCGATTTATTTCTCTGAGCGCCGATATAATCTTCTGAGCGCCGATTTATTTCTCTGAGCGCCGATATAATCTCCTGAACGCCGATTTACAAGCGATTACGCAATATCAGCTCTTCGAAAAGACTGTTTCCGCCGTTAACCAGCCTTCATTTTCATCAATTCTCTCTCAAAACCCCAATTCAACAGAAAAACGCATGCTTTTCGCAGGCGAAAAGCGAAAAAAACCGAAAGGCGTCGTCGGCCTCTCGGTTTTCGTATGATTCTTCTATAATCGCGGGTCGACCGGATCGGATTCCATCGCCAATGCGCCGAGCGTGCATTCATGGACGCGTTCGATCGATTCCCCGTTCACGAAGCGCGCAATGCCTTCGAGGCCCAGCGCAAATTCCCTCAAAGCAAGTTTCTGCTTCTTGCCGGTGTTGCGGTTTTTCAGCCGCTCCAGGTTTTTCGGCTCCAGGTAATCCATGCCGTATATGATGCGCAGATACCTTTGTCCCCTCACTTTGATGGCCGGCTGCAGCAATTTGCCTTTACTCCGGACGATGTAGAATTCCGGTTTGATGATGATGCCTTCGTGCCCGTCTTCCGTAATTGATTTCCACCACTCGATCACTTCGGCTTCACTGGCCTCGTCCGTGATGACTTTGTATTCCGTTTCGACGAACAGGCGGGACGCATCCGCAAGTTTCCGGTTCATCTCCATATGCCACGTATGCGGCTTGTCGAAAAACGTGCGGTCGCTGTGGGCGAGCACATGAAACGGCGCAATCTGGATGCTCCTGTCCCCTTCGTTGTCCCAGCAATATTTTTGGAACACTTCCAAAAAGTCGTTGGCGTTTTCCAGCTTGCTGTCGTATTCGTCCAGCCACGCCTGCAAATCGCCATTCGTCGGCAGCGCTGCCTGCAATTTTTCTTTCAGCAGCGTCCGGTCGAGCACGGCGTTTTCTGCGACGTGCGCGTATTGACTGCTGATCAATTCTTTCGCTTTCAGGTTCCATGGCATGATTTCGGCGTCCAGCAGCACATAATCCGTTTGATACTCGTCGAAATAATTTATTCGCGTCAATTCTTGGTTCAATTCGGAAAGCAAGCGCATTTCGGTGTCGCGGTCGAAAAAGCGTTTGCCGGTCCGTGTGTAGATGGAGCCGAGCGATTCGATGCCGGTGTGCTTCAAGGACGATTCCTTGTCTTTGAATAAAAACAGGATGCCCCGGCTGCCCATGTGCTTTTTCTCGGCGATCATCGTGTGGACGCCGTTGCTTCTGTAATAATCGATCGCCTCTTTCGGGTGTTCCAGGTAATCCGGCAGCGCAGACGGTTTCGGCGTCGGGCTCATCGTCGGCGGGATGTAGACCAATTGCTCGATTGGCACTGTGTAATGTGAAACGGCATCAATGGCGGGTTTCACAAGTTCCTGCGGAATCCGCACTTCACCGGCGGAGTCAGTCAGCACCGAAAAGCCGTTGATGAACTTGCCGATGTTCGGCGGATTCAAGCGGTTCTTCTCCCATTCCACCAGCGGATTGTCGGCGGTCCCGGAATGATCCGCTTTCGCTTTGACGGATACGAAATCCCGTTCCGGATAGCGGTAAGCCGTCAATTCGCCGCCGAACACGACTCCCTGATCAATGTTAATCGTGTTATTGATTAATAACGGCTTCGGTTTCGGGTCATGCCCCCAGACGATCAACAGGCGATTTTGATGTCCGACTGTCCAATCGTTCCGAACAGACTTGCCGTTTTCATCGAAGCCGCCCGTATCGCCGTACCGGCAGAAATCACTGATGGCTCCTGATTGTTTACCGATGAATTCATCACGGATGCCGGCATGTGCACAAACGAGCGTCGGTACGCCGTTCTTTTTGAAGACGTAATGGGAAGGTGCAGCCAGAAGAAAGTCTTTCAGCTGTTGCTTTAATTGGCGGGCGGCGTCAGAGCCTTCCTGCTCCTCGAAAATCCGGAACTCTTCTTCCACTTTTTCATCGCCGTGGCTCAGCACTACTTCGCGGCCGTCCAGCCAGCGGGCGATTTTCCAGCCATGGTTGCTGTCGATCATCAGTGCACGCCCGCCCTCGACATGCTTCAGGAAAAACTGCATCGTCTGGAGCGAAGCCGGTCCCCTGCTCATCACATCGCCGACCGAAACAAATTTGCGGCCTTCGGGATGTTCATATAAGCCTTCTTCATTCTCTGCATATCCGAGTTTCACAAGTAATTGGATCAGTTCATCGAAACAGCCGTGAACGTCGCCAATGATGTCGATGCCCCGGTCCAATTCTATTTCAATCGGGTTGCCGTGCCTGAACACTTCCACTTCTTCCGTTTCTTTTACGGTATAAACAGAAGCAAAGCCTTCTTTCTTAATAAACCGTTTTTCATTGCGGAAAATCTGGAATTGCTGTTTGATGCGGCGCTTGCCCCGTGGATTATCACGGTTTTCGTCGCGGTCGGTCAATACCCGCTCCGATACGTCAAAAACGATTGCCTGAATCGGCACATGATTCTTTTTCGCTAGCGCTATGTATCGTTTCCGGTCATCTGAACGGAGGTGTGTTGCGTCAACAAGCACCAGCTTGCTCAACCGCATGCGGGCTTCGATGACCCGGTCCATCATCGCAAATGCTTCTGCGGAAATTCCCTGGTACTCATCCATCAGCCCCGCCGCTTCATCCTGCGGCCGGTCACGCCAATCGATGAACTCTTTATCCCCGACTAAAATTCTGAAATCATCGGAACTCACCACTTCCGATGCTAAAATCTGTCCTTCTTCTATCAACCGTCTCACCAACGTCGATTTCCCGCTGTTGGACGGTCCGATCAATAATACGATACCTGCGTGCGGCAAGCCGATTTTCATCAATTATTCACCTTCCTTTGGAACACACACATCTGGGTCGGGAACCCTTGCTCCTGATGCTCTTCGCCGATCCCGGCAAATTCGATGTCATAGTCTCCAGCGTGATTTCGCTTTTCGCACCAGTCGCGGAACTCCTGCCGCGTCCATTCGAAGCGGTGGTCATCATGGCGGAAATGGTCGTCCATATCGTAGACTTCATTGTATTCACGGTTTGGCGTCGTCACGATCAGCGATTTCGGCGCATAGTCGTGCAGGATCCCGTCGAATATCTTCGGCAGCCGCTCTTCATCGATATGCTCGATGACTTCACAAAGAATCATCAGATCTTTCCCTTTTAGGCGTTCATCAAAATAAAACAGGGAACCCCATAGCGTCTTCGGCTCGACGAAATCCGTCTTGTCGTTCACTTTCTCGAAACGCCGCAGCGCTTTCATCGTCTCGACTTGAGACGGTTCGACCGCAAGAATCTCTTCCACTCCGTCAATAAAACCGAGTTTAACGGCAAGCTTGCCTTCCCCCGACCCGAAATCGACGATGCTTTTTGGCTTTAATCCGGCGGCTGTTTTTGCGATTTTTGCGTAGCGCAGTTCATTCAGCGATGTTTTCTTCAACGGCGCAGGTGCAGCAGCCACTGCCGGTTCTGCTTCACCGTTTTCCACAAGTTCATAGACTTCCTTGAAGCGGAGCGCGCGCCGGTAAATCGTTTCCCGCAGCGGATGCTGATCGAGCCAGCCTTCTCCGTAACGGCCGATTTTCTCAATTTCCTTTTCATCAATAAAATAATGTTTGTAGTCATCGATGACCGGAATCAGCACAAATAGATGGCGCAGCGCATCCTTCAGAGTCTGTTCCCCGCTCAAGCGGATCGTGCGCACAGTGCTCTGCTCTTTTAAATCGAAGGAATAATCGATTTCCGGACGCGTAATATCCACCTGATAGCCCATCGGTTCGAATAGATTCTTCAACTGCGCATCCGGCAGCTTCGTATTGACGGGGCCGAGTTCGAATGTGAACGGAAACGGATGCGCGACCCATTCCGCATACTCCTCTTTCGGCTGCCCGTTCAGCGCGGTGCCGAGAGCCGAGCGGATCAGCGACAGGAAAATGCTCGAAACGGCGAATTCCCGGTCGTTGATGTAATGCGTGATATCGTACGAATTCCCCGAATTCTGGATCAGTTCAACCGGATCCGGCGTCACGAAAATCGTCATTTCAAGTTCAGTGTCCGTGAATTTGCCGTAAAACATGCGCACCAAATGGCCTTTCTGGTTTCTCTCATATAAATTGCCCGGATTTTTTGCCAATAAATAAGAAACCGCCTTGACATTGTCACCCTTGGCCTGAATCGTCAATTGCATTGTAAACGCCCCTTTGCCTGCTCAAATTGCTCAATAATAACCTTAATATATCATAGAAAATGGAAATTTATTCATGTCTCATTAATTTTTAATTCGATTTCTAAATCCCTACATTTTCAAGCCAAAAAATACTCTTCCTTATTGTCGATGCGGTAAATTTTCACTTCTCCCCAGGTGTCTGAGCGGCTGATGAAATTATGTGATTCACTCGGCGGGAGCCCTCTCGATACGCCATTAATCTTGCCGACGGGCTGCGCGGTTTCTTCGCCAATCCGGCAGGCATAGGCCCATTTCGTATCTTCCAGCACAAAATAGACGAAATCGCCGCGGATGCTGACAGAAAAGGTGCCTTTGTTCAGCAGATCCGGTTCGTTATGGATGGTAATCGATTTCGATTCAGGAACGATCTCGACCAGCGGCTTCAGCAGCGGCACCAGCCAGATTGCGGAATTCTCACCTTTGACGAGCGCCAGTATTTCCAGAATATTAGGCTTTTCCGGCAAATCCGTTTCGTATTTGAAAATCGGCAGACCGTCCCATCCGAATAAAACCAGCTTTTCACCCGGCAGGCCCTTCCTGAATCCGCCGTAATAATAGCTGATCCAGAATCCTTCGGGTCCCACCACAATGTCTTCGATTGCATCGCCCGCATAAAACGAAGCTGTAATTTCACCAGCAGGGTTCAAGACGAAAATGTTCCTTTCAAACCTGCCGCTTCTGCGCTGAACGAGAACAATCCGGTCCTGATCGATCCAGCGGATGAAAGGATTGGAATCGGTAATTGGCGAAGGGATCCATTCACTGTTGATGACGATCCAGTTTCTTCCCTTTATTGATAGATAGAGTACGAGTCCATTTTGGTCCTGCCAGTCTGCATCTCGAATCGAATATTCCTTGAAGCGTGAGTCACCGCTTGTAAAAACAACTTGTTCAATCAATTGAATCGGTGTCTTAAGCATTTCCAGCACATCCTGACTTTTGCTTGGTGCTTATTTTATTCGCTGCAGACCATTCAGAAACCTTGCATCTTCTGGAATTTATTCGCGTGAGTTTCATCAGACTCCAAAAATTAGTAAATTATTCTGAAAACCTCTTGCACCTTCCGTTACGGAAGGTTCTATAATGGAAATAAATACATAATGAAAACGGGGATGTCCATGTACTCAATCGGGAAGCTAGCCAAAATGAGCCATGTTTCAATAAGAACTTTACGCTATTACAACGAAATCGGATTATTGCTGCCAGCGCATCGAAATGAGGCGGGACACCGCTTTTATTCCGATGAAGATATTTCAAAGCTCCATTACATACTGATGCTCAAGGATTTAGGATTCCCACTTGAGACGATCATGCAGTTTCTTTCCAATCGTGAATTCGATCTGTACGGTGTCCTTTCCATGCGGAAGAAAATGATTTTGGCTGAACAGGAAGAGTTGAAAAAGAGGGAATCGGCTGTAAATACTTTGCTTGCCATTGTCGAGACACAGGAAGTTACGGATTGGGAAACGATTTTCAACACATTCAATGCTTTTCCGGCTGATGAAAGTCTGCTGAAAGTTCTATGGGAAAAGCATTTCACTGAAGAAGAGCAGCGCATTCTAAACGGCTTTTCCAGTCCGGAAGAAAACCGCGAAGGCGAAAGGGTCTGGCTCGACCTCGCTCAGGAAGTACGGGAAAATCTGCATAAAGGGCCGACCAGTCCGGAAGCTCAGAGCCTGGCAAAAAGGTGGATGGAACTGGTGGATGAGATGTATCAAGGAAACGCGGAACTGGCGCAGAAGGTTTGGAAGCTAAATAAGGAAAGGGAACCGCACTTGCGGTTCTTCATATTCGAGCAGGAGATTATTACATTTATCGATCAGGCCATCCGGCATTATTTCGAAGCGCGGGAGTCACAACTATGAAGAAATTCATCGTATTCGACATCCTTTGCTATGTGGTACTCCCGTACTTCATCTGGAATTACGGTCGGGAACCGCTGGGCGATTATTATGCCATGCTGCTGTCGACCGTTCCCGGGTTTATCTACACGATTTACCGATTTGCCATAGAACGTCAATTTAATATTGCCGGACTTTCCATCTTGCTGTCGCTTTTCCTGAGTACCCTGATCAATTTACTTTCTTCAAACGCGGAAAGTATGCTGTGGAATCAAGTCTATCTAGGTTATGCATACGGTATGGTCTTTCTGGTTTCTATTTTACTCAGGAAACCATTGGCCCTTCACTTTGCAGTCGATTTTGTTTACCTGCAGGGCGTTGCAAAAAAAGACAGCATTGCCGAATTTTCCAGAAAAGGAATCTTTATGTGGTTCCAGCTGCTGACTTTGCTCCTTTTTACCAACAGCGTTTTTCAGAATTCGTTGAAAGCCTGGCTGATTCAAAGTTATGGGGTGGATGGCTACGGCGAGATGCTCATCTATATGAAAATCAGCGGATGGACATTCAATGTGCTGATAATGGCAGGCTTTTTCTTCGTGGGTTCCAAGGTCAACTTGCAGACTCAGCAAATTAAAGAAGAATCCGTACTTTCAGAGGAGCATCCTTCTGAATTGGAGGATGAGAAGAGTTTTTCTTAAGTTAAACTTGAAAAATCGATAATATACACCTTTCTGCCTTAAACAAACAACATTCAGCTCCTTGCTTGTTGCCAGCCAGCCTGCCCAATCGATGTTTCCATCTGATGATGCAGGTCGGTGATCAAGGTTTCGGGATATTGTTTTATTTCTATTGAACTTATTGCTATTCTATCGCCCACATTCCTCACTATAAGCTTTTCGTTTCCACAGTAAAAGGCGGCCGGAATCAAAAATTCCGGCTGCCTTTCTTATCATTACTTTTCCGATATGTCTTCGAGCGCATCCTTCGATTTCACATCTTCCTTTTTGATGATGGACACCGAGCCGTCTCCTTCAAGTACGATCGCTTCCACATTTTCAAAAGAACTCATGCCTTGTTGCCGCACTTTGCCCCTCAAATCCTGCTTCCGGATCCGGTTCCTTTGCATCTGCTCTTCATTGAAATGGCCTTCGTAATATAAAAAAACCGGTGAAGCTTTTATGAAATCCGAAAATCTTTTGGATCCCGCGGCCGTTTTCGATACAAGGTATTGCAATAAAGTCAGCATCACCAGTACGGCTGCACCATCGGCAAAAGAGACTTTATCGCTTGTGATGATGCTCGATAAAGTCGCACCATACGTCACAGTTATGATGAAATCAAATATATTCACATTCGTAATAGACCGTTTTCCAGACATCCGCAACAGGAAAATGAGGAAGGGATAAGCTAACGCAGACATGATCACAATGCGCAAAACGCTGTTCCATCCATCAAATAATAACGTATCCAATATCTGTCCACTTCCTCTCCGTTCTTTTCACAAGGCAGGGCTTTACTCAATTTTTACCCTTTGGTGTCGTGGATGAAACGGAAGTGGGAGCAGACCACAAACACTGCTATTTTAAATATGTACAAGAACCTTTCTGCGCTCCATCCTTCTTTATTTCAACTACGAATTCGTATTGCTTAAAGTATGTATGTTTTCATACCCCTTTGTTCATCAAATCGATTACAACAATTCCCCAATACCAAAAGCTCGCAACAAAAAAGACCGTTCCAAATACCGTAACCATTTTCGGCAGCTTTCTGTTTGTGTATATGAGGAACAATCCAATAGAAATGTGAATAATAATAAACAAGAAAAGACTAATGATCCTTCGCCTCCTGCCTTCTATTCCTGATCTTCGTATTTGCCCGCAGCTTTTTTAATGCCGATAATTGCAGCGTAGGTAATGACCATTCCCAATGAGACACCAATTGTAGTTTGTATTATTGAATCATCATCCCCGAAAATTACAAGAACTATAAAACAGCCGAAGATTGCGCCTAAAATTAGACCAGCTAATGACTTCAAATCTTTTTTCATATCCTCACCCCTTCCATTTACTGTAACATAATGGATTTGCAGCGGTCGAACGGCCTTTTGCCCTTTCGCCAACAGCACTCCAGCTAATAAAGGAATATTAAACAGAGTGGTTTTTCGCTTTTCGCCTGCGAAAAGCATCCATTTGTCTTTTGGGCTTGGGGTTGGTCACCTGGATTTGGGCGGAAATTTTTTTATTCCCAACTTTGGTCGGTTTATTCCCAACTTTGCCTCTTTTATTCCCAACTTCAGTCGATTTACTCCCAACTTTGCTGCTTTTATTCCCAACTCGCTTTTTCCGCTATTCGGCACCTCTTATTTTTATCCGAAATGAATGAAAAATACTATCTTACGCGTACTGTGGACGCCCGAATTTAAGCCAGATTTTTTTATGCCCAACTTTCATCGAAATATGCCCAACTTTCATCGAAATATGCCCAACTTTCACCGAAATACGCCCAACTTTACACCATTTATGCCCAACTCGCTTTTCCCATACCATCCCCCAGCTCTTCTCCCAAATAACAAAAAGCGCCCGCCGGATCTACCCGGCAGGCGCTTGAAACTTCCATATTTTATTGCCTTCGAAATAAACTACTTCCCAAACTTCACTCTCTGCAGACGCAATGAGTTCAGGACGACTGATACGGAACTGAAAGCCATCGCGGCTCCCGCTACCCATGGTGCCAGCAAGCCAATGGCGGCAATCGGGATGCCCACTGTGTTGTAAGCGAATGCCCAGAAGAGGTTCTGTTTGATGTTGCGCATCGTTTTGCGGCTCATGATGATGGCGTCCGCGATGCTGTTCAAGTCGCCGCGGATCAAAGTGATGTCCGCCGCTTCCATCGCCACGTCTGTGCCTGTACCGATGGCCATGCCGATGTCAGCCGTCGCAAGTGCCGGCGCGTCATTGATGCCGTCGCCGACCATCGCCACTTTCTTGCCTTGCTGCTGCAGTTTCTTCACTTCGTCCGCTTTGCCTTCAGGCAGCACTTCCGAAATCACCGCGTCGACGCCGACTTCTTTGCCGATCGCCTGTGCAGTCCGCTCGTTGTCGCCCGTCATCATGATAACATGGATCCCCATTTTCTGAAGGCGCGCAATCGCGCCGCGCGAAGTGTCTTTGATCGTATCCGCGACAGCCACCAATCCGGCGTACTGTCCGTTAACAGCAGCGAGCATCGCCGTCTTGCCATCGCTTTCCAACGCTTCCATGTCAGGCAGAACCGCCGATACGTCGATGCCGTATTGCTGCATGAGCTTACGTGTTCCGACCAGGACGCCTTGTCCTGATACGGTAGCCTGAACGCCGTAACCCGGAATCGCTTCGAAAAATTGCACTTTGCCAAGTTCGACGCCTTTTTCCTGGATTCCCTGCACAATCGCTTGCGCCAGCGGATGTTCGGATTGTTTCTCAGCTGCGCCAATCAATGAAAGAACGTGTTGTTCGTCTTGTCCGTCAGCCAGCTTAACATCCGTCAACACCGGTTTCCCGTGTGTGACGGTACCCGTTTTATCGACAACCACTGTATCAATGCTTTGAGTCTGCTCCAAATGTTCGCCGCCTTTGAACAGCACGCCCATTTCCGCTGACCGGCCGGAGCCCGCCATAATGGAAGTCGGTGTTGCAAGGCCCAGCGCACATGGGCAGGCAATGACCAATACCGCAATCAGCACTTCAAGCGCCGGTGTGAAATTGCCCGGGTCGACAAGGAAATACCACACAAGGAACGTCACTAACGCGATGCCGACAACGATCGGAACAAAGATGCCCGAAATTTTATCCGCCATTCGCTGGATTGGAGCTTTTGTTCCCTGCGCGTCTTCCACCACTTTGATGATTTGGGCGAGCGCAGTATCGCGTCCCACTTTCGTCGCTTTCATTTGGATCGAACCATTGCTGTTGATCGTTGAACCGTAGAGCAGATCGCCTGCCGCTTTATCGACCGGCAAACTTTCGCCCGTCAGCATCGATTCATCGACTGCCGTGGTTCCTTCGAGCACTTCGCCGTCCACCGGAATCTTTTCGCCGGGTTTAACGAAGATAGTGTCGCCAATCACAACTTCTTCAAGTGGCACTACCGTTTCGATACCGTCCCGCAGCACGACAGCCGTTTTCGCCTGAAGGCCCATCAATTTCTTGATCGCTTCAGATGAACGGCCTTTCGCTTTCGCTTCGAATAATTTACCCAATACGATTAAAGTAATCAAAACCGCACTGGTTTCAAAATACAGATGCGCCGCATGAGGTGAACCGGCGTGAATAATCGCCTGGTAGACGCTGTAGAAGTAAGCGGCCGATGTACCCATCGCGACCAGCACATCCATATTGGCGCTGCCGTTGCGGAGCGCTTTATATGCTCCAACATAGAACTGTTTCCCGATAATGAACTGCACCGGAGTGGCCAGCAGCATCTGAACCCACGGATTCATCAAAATTTCCGGAACGTATAAAAATGAAGTAAAGAAAAAGTGGCCGACCATCGTCCATAGTAAAGGCAGAGACAGAATGGCTGACGCAATGAACTTCCATTTCTGCTCTTGGATGGCTTTTTCACGGTAATCCACTTTTTCCGTGTCTTCCTGGTGTTGATGAGCGCCGTAACCCAATTTCTCCACTTTCGCGATGATGTCGCCAACCGTCACTTCGGACGGATTGAATTCAATCGTCGCTTTTTCAAGCGCCAGATTGACGTTCGCCGCTGTCACACCACCCAGTTTGTTCAACCCTTTTTCAACGCGGGTCGAGCAAGCCGCACAGGTCATCCCGGTAATATCAAATTCCGCTTTCTGTTTGACGACGCCATAGCCGAGTGCATCGATTTTCTTTTCAAAATCCGCTTCACTGAGCTTAGTGGAGTCGTACTGGATCGATGACTTTTCAAGCGCCAGATTGACGCTTGCCTGTTCAACACCATCCATTTTGTTCAACCCTTTTTCAATGCGGGTTGCACAGGCAGCACAGGTCATCCCTGTGATTTGAAAGTTCGCTTCTTTGGTTGTTTCTTTTGTTGCTGTCGCCATGATGTTCTCCTCCTCCCTATACTATGTGGGGGTATATTTCACTTAAAAGAGAAGAGTGCTGAGTAAGCACCCTTATACTACGTCATATCCCTGGTCTTCGATTGTTTCCTTGATTTCGCCAAGTGATGTTTTGCTGTCATCGTAATTTACGGCAACCTGGCCGTTCTCAAGATCCACTTTTACTGTCGAAACGCCTTGAAGTTCCCCTACACTCGATTCAACTGCACTCACGCAATGCGCGCAAGACATACCTTCTACTTTTAATGTTTCATTCATTGTAATTCCTCCTCTAATTCTATTTTCTTAAGCTTAGTATACCATCTAAGGGTATATCAAGCTTTTTGTTTCATCTTTTACTTCGTCATCGTTTTCATGACGTCCATTAACTCGTTGATCGCTTCTTCGCCTTGATTGTCCTTGATGGCTTTTGCCACGCAATGATGTGTATGATCTTCCAATAAAGCCAGCGACACTTTGTTCATGGCTGATTGGATCGCGCTGACCTGGTGAAGGATATCCACGCAATAACGGTCGTTCTCGACCATCTGGTGGACGCCGCGAACCTGCCCTTCAATCCGTTTCAACCGGTTCAAAAGCTGCTGTTTGTTTGGCTGCACTGTTGATTTCATCGTTTTTTCCATATCTGAACCTCCCGATTCAATATACCCTATACCCGTATATTACTAATATTTTGACAGTTTGTCAAAGCTGTTGATTCCGAAGATGTTTGACTTGTGATTGCATGTTTTATATCTCCTCCGCTAATTAGTTTTGAATAGTTCAAAAGCGGAATATACAGCAAGGGGGTATATAATAAGTCAAAAATTGGGCGGCTCTTGAACTCCGCCGCCAAAACATATACGTGTCTTTACATGGTAAATACATCACGTTGCTTACTATTTTAAAAAACAATTTCAAATCGAATATATTATTTAGCAGGAAATAGAGAATGTCTTTCCATCCAATAGAGAATGTTTTTAAAAGACTCCTCATTTCCCAAGCACTTACCAGCTGTATTCCAGCGATTAAAAGCTGTTGCTTTCGCCATTATTTGGCACAATCAGATTGGAAGACATGCCTTTTTCTTCCCCAAACTTCTGCAGATCTTTTCTTGACAGATTCCAGTGGTTAACAGCTTCCATGTGTACAGAGATGATTTTTGCATCAGGTGCCGCTTTATGAACTTCGTAGACATCATCTTCTTTCATGACCAGCGAACCGCCTTGAAGGAATTGGTTGTCTCCTGCATTGACCACGATGACTTCCGGATTGTGGGCAGCGATTGTTTTGTGCACTTCATCATACCAAACAGTATCTCCAGCTACATAAAGTGTTTTTTCATCTGCGTGCTTGAAGACAACGCCGCATACATGGCCGGCCATCTTCAGAATTTCGCCTCTGCCGTGTTCGCCTTTTGTTTTGATCAGCTGGATACTTTCGAATACTGTGTCTTCCTGGAGAACTTCAATATTCGTGAAGCCTGCGCCTTCAATCTCTGCTTTGTCTTCATCATTTTGCGTGAACAATTTAATGTCTTTCGGCAATGCTTCTTTTGCTGCATCATCCCAGTGATCCAGATGTGTGTGAGTGACGATAACAGCATCTATACCAGCGATGATTTCTTCCACCGAAAGAGGCAGGCTCTCAAGTGGATTGTTTTGATCTTGTCTGGCTGAATTCGGGAAAGGCGGTAAAGTTCCTTTCTCCGCTAAAAATGGATCAACTAAAAACTTCTTTCCTGCAAAATCTATAATCAGGGTAGCATTTCGTATTTGTTGAATATGCATGGTTCCATCTCCTTTTTGTTTGATTGGTCCCTAGTGTATACTAAATGCTGGCTATATGAACATGGACTAAATAAGGTCTTTTTGCCGTTTGACTTTATTAACGAAAGGATCTGAATGATATTGGACAACACCGATTTGCACATCCTGGACGAACTTTCGAAAAACAGCCGCATCACAATGAAAGAATTGAGCGAAAAAGTCCATTTGAGCGCTCCTGCCACTTCGGCGCGGGTGGAAAAATTGGAAGCTGCCGGAATCATTGAAGGCTACACTATTAAGATCAATCAGGAAAAGATGGGATATGCTGTTCATGCTATCATCAATATCTTTACTGCCAGCACTTATCACCGTCCTTATCTGTCGTTTCTGGAAGAACAAGAACAGTATGTGATCAATAACTTTAAAATTAGCGGAGACAGCTGTTATCTGCTTGAATGCAAATTCCCTTCCAATGAATCATTAAATGAATTTCTGGATAAATTGGATCAGCATGTAAATTATAAATTATCGATAGTCATCGATAAATAATCCGTCGAAAGATGAAGGCACGGTCTAACGCAAAACAATAATAGATGTGGGGATTTTGCGTTAGCCGTTCAAACAGATTTAATGTTTCAACCGTAATGTCATCGCATTGATGGCGACGATAACCGTCGATACAGACATTAAAACCGCTCCGACTGCAGGAGCCAACGTAATGCCGATTGAAGCTAAGACACCTGCAGCCACGGGAATGGCAATAAAATTATAACCGGCTCCCCAAACGAGGTTCTGTTTCATCTTGCTGGTTGTTTTATTGGCCAATTCGATGAAAGATGCAATATCTCCCGGATCCGATTGGGTCAAAATCACATCAGCAGAATCGATTGCTACCTGAGTTCCCGCTCCAACTGCTACACCTACGTCTGCCATCGCAAGAGAAGGGGCATCATTTACGCCATCGCCGACCATAATGACAGTTTTGCCTTGGTTTTTCAGTAATTCGACTAAATCATATTTATCCTGCGGCGACTGATTGGCTTTGTATTCAATGCCCAATTCTTCAGCCACCCCTTGAGCGGCTGTTTCATTGTCGCCGGTAGCCATGATCGCTTTAATATTATATTGTTTCAGTGCCTCTATCAGGTTTTTACTGGCTTTTTTCAATTCATCCCCTAATGCGACTGTACCGATAGGTTCTCCATCTTCAACCAATATACTCAGGGTAGCCCCTTTTGGAACATGAACCGCCAAATCTTCTCCAAATGCCTTTTGGCTGATCAATTCATATTTGCGGCCATCAGCGCTGCCTTCCACGCCGGCACCTGACACAATCTCAATCGAATCAAACCGGACAGGCTGAACTCCCTGCTTCTCAGCATAGTGGATGATGGACTGGGCGATTGGGTGGCTGGACCCTCCTTCAATCCCTGCCATAAATGCAGCGATTTCAGCTTCGGTATATTTTTCCCCAAGCGTTTCCATGCTCAAAACTTTAAATTCTCCAGTAGTTAATGTGCCTGTTTTATCCAGTATCATCACATCTGCCTTGTTTGCCAGTTCCAACGCTTCCCGGTCCTTCACCAACAATCCTCTGCCCGCACCCAGACTGGTGCTTCGCGCAATAACCAATGGAATAGCAAGACCAAGGGCATGCGGACAAGCGATGACCAGCGTCGTGACCGTAAAGAGGACCGCTGTTTGGATATCGGCTATATACAGCCAGACGGCAAAGGCGATGACGGCCGCAGCAATGGCGATATAAAACAGCCAGCCGGCGACTTTCTGAGCCGTATTTTCAGCTCGTGAAGGCTGATTTTGAGCCTCGCTGATCAACGTTTGAACTTGTGAAATAAATGACGCTTCTCCTGTTCCCTCCACTTCCAGATAGAGGACACCTTCGCCGTTAGTAGAACCGCCGATCACTTTGTCGCCGGCACCTTTTTCAACCGGTTTGGATTCTCCAGTCAATAAGGCTTCATTAATCCGTGAGTTCCCCCGCGTGATGATGCCATCAGCAGGAACGTTTTCTCCAGCCTGCACACGGACAATGTCTCCAACTTTCAATTCAGCTACGGGACGTGTATCGATCGAATCGTCTTCCAATACTACATGTGCATCTTTCGGCATTAATTCGGCAAGCGATTGTTGCGCGTCTCCTGCTTCCCCGACAGCTTTCATTTCAATCCAGTGTCCAAGCAGCATGATCAGAAGCAAGGAAGCAAACTCAAAGAAAAAGTCCATGACGTGTTCTCCGAGCACATAGCGTGCCGCTACGGCATAAATACTGTAAAAATAAGAAACGGATATCCCTAATGAAATCAGCGCCATCATTCCTGGAGCTTTTTGCCTGAATTCGTCTATCGCTCCTTGATAGAAAGGTTTGCCGCCATAAAACAATAAGATGGTCGCCAATACAGCGACTGCTATGTCCGAGTATGGAAAGCTGAACTGAAAAGGAAGACTGACGTCCATCATCGGCGATAATAACAGAATGACAATTCCGATGGGCAAGGACTTCAGAAAAATCTCCTTGAAGTTCCCATGGTGATGGTGTGTGTGTTCACCGTGACCATGTTCCGCACGAGCACCATGACCGCTGTGATTGTGGTGAGCATGGGAATCGTGTTTGTCAGAGGGATTGCTGTCGTCGTGAATTCCTTCTTCTATTTGGTTTTCATGATAAGCATGTCCGACGTGTTCAGAATGATCCGTGTTGTTGTGATTCGTATGTTCATGG
The DNA here is from genome assembly GCF_057369535.1 of Planococcus sp. RAB007_Raresut. Classification (NCBI taxonomy): domain Bacteria; kingdom Bacillati; phylum Bacillota; class Bacilli; order Caryophanales; family Caryophanaceae; genus Planococcus; species Planococcus sp. RAB007_Raresut. The sequence goes on along the minus strand of NZ_JBXYIF010000002.1, from coordinate 174,101 downwards.
TGATCATTGTGGTGTTTATTTTCATTTTTCTCCATTTAATACTCCTCCTTAAAAGCAATTTATTTTACAATATTTCATCCCTGCTCCTTTGGCCTTTTTGCAGATCGGATTTTCCACTCTTTAATGTCCAGATGAACAATTATTACATCTGCATTGTCCAGGCACACAATTACATGGAATTTCTTCCACTGCCTCTTTTTTCTTCATTTCTATCACTTTTTCTATCTTATCTATATCCTTAAAACTTAACGTTGCGTTCGACAGGAGATTCACTATGGCGTTGCCAACGTCCTTATTGCATATATGTTCAAAAGTCTCATCCAGCGTACTATTGATAAAGTCACTTTCATTTACAGCAGAGGAATATAAAAACTTTCTGCCTTCCTCTTCAGTATGAAGAATCCCTTTTTTCACTAAACGCCCGATAAATGTTTTAGTGGTTGCCGGTTTCCAATCTTTTTTTTGCTGCAATACATCAATGATTTCTTTGCTGGTCACTTTATCCTGTGCCCATACCACACGCATAACTTCCCATTCAGCATCAGAAATTTTAGATTCCATTTCATTGACCATAAAATACCCTCCCCTTCTTTGTTTACAAATGTAATCGAACTTTATGATTGAAGTTTACAATTGTAATCTTAAGTTGTCAACCTATTTATCCTTATCGTGTGTGTTTTTATTTCCCATCAATAAAAAACTGGCACATCTAACGCTTCCGAAGCGCTCGATGTGCCAGTTTGTTTTCTGGTGTCTATATAACTTAATCATTCCATATACCGATGTTTCCGCAGACTGTTCAAATTCGCAATTTCCTGTGACAGCTTCTCACCGATATTCGTTTCCCTCACCTTTTTACGCTCCAATTCCTCATCCACCAGCCGCTTCACGGAAAGGACATCGGTTCCATTGCTCAACACTTCTTCTTTTGAGTTGAACTTTTGGTGGGCAACAAGCTGCATGCCATAGGAATTGTAAAGAAGCGTATAGCCGGCAATGCCTGTCGTCGATTGATAGGCTTTCGAGAAGCCACCGTCGATGACGATCATTTTGCCATTGGCTTTGATCGGGTCTTCCCCGTCGATTTCCTTCACCGGTGTATGGCCATTGATGATGCGGCCATGTTCCGGATCGAGATCGAATTCAGCGAGCATCCTGCCGCACATCTCTTCATCTTCCCGCAAATAATAATAAGGGTTTTTACGTTCCTTGTGCGTTTCTTTTTCTTTGATGAAATAACGTTCAAATGTCGTCATTTCACGCTTGCCGAATAATGAAGAATTCTCGCCGGTCCACAGATACCATACCATATCAGTCGCAAAATCATCCGTTTCGTCAGGGTTGGCGAAAGCATGGCGCAGATATTGTTCAAAGACGTCCAGCAAGTCGCGTCCAGCATAGCTTTTTCCTTCGATTTCCATCTTCTTCATATCGCCGTTTTCCTCCAGCGGGATGCAGCCGTGAATCAGCAGATTGCCGTTGTACTGCAAATAAAGGCTTCCTTTTTTCATCAGGAAATTCATATGGCGCGCCAGTTTTTCGGAATGCTGGATCGAAAACAGCAATTTGTCCATCACTTGCTGCTCTTCATCCAGCAACCGGTCCGGCTGCTCGGGATCGATTGTCGCAAAGCAGGTGTTCTCGAGCGCATAAGTAATGCCGTGGATCGTCGCTGTTTTATTTTTATAATCGACTTTCTCCAGCAGCAGCCTGTCTTCCATCTCGAAGCAAGGACGGCGCTTGATGATCGGGCTTTCCAGTTTGAACTGGATCATCGAAATGGCCTGATGGATTTTGGTGATTTGGAGCTGCTCCTGCTCCGTCAGTGTTTCATCTGAAATCCGTTTCGGCCGGAAGACGGGGTTGTCGTCATAATACTTCTCCGCCAGGTTCAGCAGCGGACGCAGATTGATGCCGTAAACATCTTCGATGATGTCCAAATTATTGTAGCGGGCACAGATTCGGATAATATTCGCCAGGCATACTTTCGAGCCGGCAAATGCGCCGATCCACAAGGCGTCATGATTGCCCCATTGAATATCGACGGAATGGTAGTCAATCAATGTATCGACGATTTTATGCGGATCCGGTCCCCGGTCGTAAATGTCGCCGACCACGTGCAGATGATCGACCACCAGGCGCTGTGTCGTATAAGCGAGCCCAATGATCAGCTTATCTGCCTGTCCAAGCGCAATGACCTGATCGACCATTTTTGCGTAATACTCCTTTTTATTCGTGAACTCATCCGTCTTGTACAGCAATTCTTCGATGATGTAGATGAATTGCTTCGGCAGCGCACGGCGCAATTTCGAACGTGTATATTTCGATGAAGCATATGCCACCAGCTTCAGCATGCGCTCGATAATTTCTATGTACCATTCCCGCAGCTCCTGTTTGCTGCTGAAATTGCTTTTGATCAATTGCAGTTTCTCTTCAGGATAATAAACCAGTGTGGCAAATTCGTTCAATTCCTTTTCCTGCAACTCGTCCTTGAAAAGGTCCTTGATCTTCACTTTCACATTGCCGGAACCGTTGCGCAGCACATGCTGGAACGCCTGGTACTCGCCGTGCAGATCGCTGACAAAATGCTCCGTCCCTTTGGGAAGATTCAGGATCGCCTCCAGATTGATGATTTCATTTGCCACTTTTTCCTCGCTGTCGTATTTCTGCGCCAATAAATCCAGGTATTTTGAATCCATCATCGGAATATCCCCTTTCGAAATCCATTCGCTGTTTATTTAAAAAGAAAGCCTCACCTGTTTCAATGCTGGCCATCCAAAAAAGAAATCTCTTCTCTATCCAGTCTATAGCAGTTCGAGGGAAGGCTCTAGTATAAAGTGCGCCCTTTGCCTTGACCGTTAAAACACATTTCCTATAGGGTTAAAGATAGAGAAATCGAAAAGTTCTGCTAAAGAGCCTTTGAGAATGAGGAGGAAATCAATACATGCCCGAAACGAAAAGAATCTCCACTCATGAGTCATTGAAAGCAGTTTCCTATAAACTGTTTGAAGTGATCAGCGAAGAGCTGGAGGTAAATACTGCTTATGTTACCCAGCGAGGACCCAAAGCGATGGAAGTCATCAGCTCGTTCAATAGAGATCATTATATTATTCCAGAAGGCTATCAAGTCGATTATGACGGAACTTACTGCCGCCTGATCATCCAAAGCGACGAAGAAGCGATGCATACGAATAACCTCGGTTCATTCACCCTGACAAAAGATCTGGAAGTGACCGAGCAGCTTGAAGTCAAAGGATTTTTAGGGGTGACCCTGCGTGATTTTTATGGAAACGTATTCGGCACCTTATGTGTCATGGACAAAGAGGAAAAAGATTTCAGCAAGGATGATATCCATTTTCTGAAGAAGATGGCCGAAGTGCTTTCCTATATCATCCACCTGGATAACACGATTGCTGATATCGAATTGTTGAGCGTCCCGATCATCCCGATCAAAAAAGGGCTCGCGATTCTTTCGCTGCAAGGCAATATCAACGAAGATCGCTCCCAAAAGATTCTGGAAGATACGTTAAGCTACGCGGCCAAAAACGGCAGCCATTCTTTCATCATCGACCTGTCGCAAATCGTCCTGCTCGAAAACCGCTTTCCGGATATTCTGAAGAACCTGGTGCTCGGTTTGAATATCATGGGCATCAAAGTCATGATGACGGGACTGCCGCCGTGGCTTGTGAAAATGCAGGAAGTCCGCGACCATCTGACGGACCTGCAAACGGAATATGTCATGGATATCGAATCGGCGTTGAATAAAATCGGATATACGCTGGAGAAATAAGATCTGGGGAAATCATTTGAAAAAGAAGCGGAATTGCTCAATCTGAGCAATTCCGCTTCTTTGATTGTGAAAAATATAAACTGCAGCTGTTTAGCAGCCTGCTGGAGCACCAATCATCACCAGACCGGATTGCTCACCTTGTTCTTCAAAATCCAACGTTAAGCTCTCCGCTGCATCTTTCGCTTCCGGTGCAATAGCCATACGGATTCCGTTAACATCCGTCATTTCATCCGCTGCTTCCGGCGCATCCAGTGACAGGCCGATTTGCGGTCCGCAGCAGCCTGCTACAGCATAGATGCGCAGACTTTCCGCATTCTGCTCTTCCAGAATGGATTCAATATATTGTTTTGCTTCATTGGTGATCATCATTGGTCTCATCTCTCCTTTTGGTGATTAAGTGAAAATTTATAAACTGAATTCCTTCAATTGGTCATAGCCGATTTTCTCTTCATGCAGCCAAGGAATGACGGCGCATTTCGCCGCAAGTCCGCTGTTCACTTTAGCAATCCATTCAGTCTCCGAACTTGCGCGTCCACGGAGGACAGGATCTGTTGTATCCGTTGCAGCCAGGCTTTGGTTGATAACCCACCATTTCGGGTCGATGCCGGCCCGCTTCAAATCCTCCTGAAGGCGCGCGGCTTCAAGAACCGGTGTTGCTTCAGCCAACGTCACGATGACGACGCCGGTTTCTTCCGGATTACGCAAACGCGGCAAAAGCTTTTTGACATTTTCCGGCACGTCGCCTGCCGAACGGCTCATCTCTTTATGATAGGCCTCCGTTGAATCCAGCAATAGGAGCGTATGGCCTGTCGGCGCTGTATCGATGACGATGATTTCATCCTCTGACTTTTCCACGACAGTTGCAAATGCCTGGAACAATGCGATCTCTTCGGTGCACGGCGATTCGAGGTCTTCCTGCAAATAAGCCAGCTCTTCTTCCGACAATCCGCTCCCAGCATTTTCAAGAACCGCTTTTTTATAGCGTTTCACTTCAACTTCCGGGTTGATGCTGCTGATGGACAAATTGCCCTGTTCGCCACTTCCCTCGAATGTGTACGCAAGATGTGCAGCAGGGTCGGTCGTCGTCAAATGGACGCGATGGCCCTTTTCGGACAAGCCCACTGCAATAGCGGAAGCAATCGACGTTTTGCCGACGCCGCCTTTACCCATTGTAAAAATGACGCGTGTGTTTTTTTCGGAAAAATCGTTGATAAGCTGATTCAGACCTGGCAGTTCTTCCATCTTCACCACTGTTTCTTCTGCCACTGATGCTGAAATGGCTGAGGAACTGAATAAATAACGGAGATTTCCGATGCCTGTCAGCGAATACGAAACGAATGGCAATGAATACGCCATAATCTGCTTTAAAGCTTGAGGTGTTTTATTCAGAGCGGCTCGCTGGCGATTATAAAACGCGGTGGACACTTTGTCTTCTGCCCGGTGCGTCTGCAGCAGTCCATTAACAATGAGCAATTGGTTATCGATGCCGATCGCTTTCAGTTCCGCAGAAGCACGGTCCGCTTCAAGCAGAGATGAATTGTCGGGACGGGCAACCAATAATAATGTTGTCTTCTCGCGATCCGCCAGCGATGCAACGGCTTTGCCGTACATCCCTTTCTTTCCTTCCAGACCCGCAAGCGGACCCAGACATGAAGCGCCATGTGTACTTTCTTCCAAAAATCCGCTCCACGCCGTCGGCAATTGCAACAGGCGAAGCGTATGGCCAGTCGGTGCTGTGTCAAATAAGACATGATCGTATTGATCCAGAATTACTTCATCAGCCAATAAGTGTGAAAACTCATCGAACGCGGCAATCTCCACAGTGCAGGCACCCGACAATTGCTCTTCCATCGTCGCCAGTACAGCATCGGGTAATTTTCCGCGGTAAGGACCCACCACATTTTCCTTATAGATGCGAGCCGATTCTTCCGGATCGATGTTGCAGGCGTACAAGTTAGGGACAGCGGAAATCGCTCTTGGCTCATTCGACAATTCCACTTCCAGCACATCCTGCAGATTGGAGGCGGGATCGGTGCTGACGAGCAGCACTTTTTTCCCTTGGTCAGCGAGTGCGACCGCAGTTGCGCAAGCCGTTGATGTTTTGCCGACGCCTCCTTTTCCGGTGAAAAACAAGAACGGCGTCAATTGCATTTTTTTCGGATTGAACAATGAATGCATCAAATTCTCTCCTTTATTTGCCAAACTCTACTGATACGCGAACCCTTGGCTTTTCCTGCAATTCGGAAGGAGTGGTGCCGAACCAATCAGCTAATTCCTCATTTGTAGGGTATTCGGCTGTTTTCACAATTTCACCATCAAGAAGGACAAGCGGAAGTGCATCCGGACCGCCATTCGCCAATGCCTGGTTCACTGTCTGATTTTCCACAAATGCACTCGGGTCATTGCTGAGGTTAAAACGCTCAATTTGAAAACCTTTTTTCTCCAGTGAATAAACGGCAGAAGCAATGCGTGTCAGTTCCGGGTCGACGACAGGTCCGCAGACGCCCGTGGAGCAGCACATTGCCGGATCAAAGATTTCTACTTTTTTCATATGGTTTCCTCCTCTATTCGGAACTTCTTACTTGCCTGTTTCAGCGAATTCGCGGATGCGCGCGCCGATTTCGTCGCGGACGTTCTGGAATACCGTCCATTTCTCTTCTTCCGTGCCTTCCGCTTTTGCCGGATCGGTAAAGCCCCAGTGATCGCGCTTCACATGCGGTGGTGTCATCGGGCATTTGTCGGCAGCGTCACCGCATAAAGTCACAACGAAATCTGCATTGTTTAAAATCTCGGTATCGATGATGTCCGAAGTCTGCTCCGAAATGTCGATATCCACTTCGTTCATCGCTTTCACCGCGTTCGGGTTCAAGCCATGTGCTTCAATTCCCGCGCTCAGGACTTGCCAATCGTCGCCAAGAATCTGTTTCCCCCAGCCTTCTGCCATCTGGCTGCGGCATGAATTTCCTGTGCATAAAAAGTACAATGTTTTTTTCGTCATATTAAAAACTCCTCAGTAGTTTAGATTTTTTGCGTGCCACTTCTTTAATTACAGCTGATACGCAGTCCCTGTTTCTCCAGGTCTTTGAGCCGCTCGTCCTGGCTCGGGATAAATTCCAGGATGTGCAGCACCATCTCGTACGTATCGTTGTCCTTATTCAATGAATAAAAAATCCACTGGCCGCGCCGCTGCTCTTTCACCAACCCGACATCGCGCAATTTCCGCAGATGCTGGCTGATGGCCGACTGGCTGATCTGAAAGATTTCCACGAATTCGCACACGCAGCAATCGTTCTTTTCCAGCAGCTTCATCATGGCAAGCCGTGTTTTGTCGCCCAATAATTTAAGGACCATACCGGCTTTCTCGATTTCGACTTCTTTTACTGTCGCTTCCATCTTCTGTTTCACCTCGTTCGTTTTAAGGTAACTTCTATATTATTTCCGAAACTAAAAACAGCATATCAGCATATGCTTATATGTTCAAGTCGTTATTTGAATTACAGGTTTTATGGCAATAAAAAATGGCCGCTCGTTTATATGCGGCCATTCCATTAATCTTATTCTGTTTATAACTGTGCTGTAAACGTTTGATAGACCTCGCTGAACCGTTCCGCTTCCTCCAGAAATGGGTAATGATTGCTGTCATTGAATATTGCCAGAGTGGAGCCCGATATCAATTTGTTCATTTCCACCGAGTATTCAAGCGGGCATTGCACATCGTGTTTTCCGCATATGATCAAAGTCGGCGCAGTGATCAGTCCCAGTTTTCTGGTGACATCATACACATGCAGTTCCCTGCTGAAGAAATTGAGCCGTGCAGCTGACAGTTCTTTTCGGATATCTTTCGAAAAATAATCATCGTACTTATCCGGATTTGCTAAAGAGAGTTTCGTGCGCTGTATCTTTAGACTGTACTTTTCCTCTGCCGACAAACCAGGTTGCTTCAGCTCTTCCATCAGCTTCTGCATTTTTTCAAATTGGGGGTGTTGTTCGTTATAGATGCAGTCCCTTGAAAACGTCATGTATTCCCTGGCCGCTGCGCCGACGATTACATTAAAGCTGAGTTTTTCTGAAAAATAAATGCCATAGACAACGCCCAGCATGCCGCCCGTCGAATGGCCGGCAAAGCCCCATTTATCGAATCCCAATGCTTCGCGGATCGCCTCTAGGTCAAGCACCGTTTCAAGCATACTGAGTTGATAGGGATCAACTGCTTTTGCGGATTTTCCCGCTTCTCTCAAATTGACCAAAAACACTTGGTTCGTCTTCGTAAAAGCATCCGCAAAGGAATCGCCGGTTTCATTGAACTCGGAATAATGGTGAGTGACGCATAACGGGTCGCCTTCACCTTTTGAAAACACTTCAAATTCTCCACGGGCGGTTTCGATTATTTTTTGGATCCATTTCATAAGAACGCTCCCTTTTTATGTCCAAGTTTCATCCAATTTGTCGGAGTAGAATTCAATCGCTCTGTTATAAGCTGTAATCTCTTTATCAGCAGAAGTTTCACTCAAGCATTTTAACAGGATTTCCATTGCCGCCTGGTGCTCCTTTAAGTTATAAAGCGTCATTGCATAAAAGATCTTCATCGCATTGTTAGCTGGAAATAAATCTATGCCTTTCAAAAAGGTTTCTTGCGATTCCTCATACCTTCCCAATGTTCTATAGGTGCTCCCCAAGCCCACTAAAGCTCCTTCCAGTTCTTCATTCTCCAGCCCAAGACTTATCGCTTTTTCATAATACGGCACTGCTTTCTGTTCTTCTCCCAAAAAGTCAAAGCTCCACGCACATTGATAATTGATTTGCGGATCTTCCGGATATTCTTTTACTAATTCCAAAATCAGTCCGTTTGACCTTTCGGGCTGGCCGCTTTTCCTCAATTCAATCGCATCAATCAGTTTTTGATTCATCGCTCTTCACCAATCTTTCATAATATAGCCATTTTAACATTCATCAAAAGCGAGGAAATTACCGATTCAGCCAATCAAGGGGAATAACAGCCAGCTGCTTCTTTTTATTTTAATTTTTGTTGAATGATTTCTTCATTTCATTCACCACAATATAAACAATCAACACTGCTTGAACCACTATGAGAAAAGAGATGAAGATACGTGAGAAGAAACCAGCTTGAATCTGCAGTATTATATCAATTACTGCGTATATAATGGCCGCGATTGCAAGAAGCATAACAAACATAACTTTCTTTTCTTCACTGATTTTCACCACTGAAACTCCCCCTCTCCCTCACACTAACGTTACGTCAAACTCCTCGATCAAGTCTTTGAACGCCGGTCTTTTATTGCCGTCGCGGCCAATAATTTCCTCTGCTGTTACCAGTGAATTCAATACCGCTTCTTCCGTCGCTTCACCTATCGCGCGGAAAGCAGTGTCCATATCTTCTTCGTGAATTTGCGGGATGGTTAGAAGCTGTTCCGGTTTTTCGTGTGGTATGCGGGCAGCGGTCGAGAAGCCGATGATGATTTCACCGCTGCCATTGGTGATGATCGAACCGGTTCTGGACAGGCCGGTAACCGCCCTTTTGAGGATCCGGTTTAATTGGCGTTCAGATACAGGCAGGTCGGTTGCAACGATAATCATGACAGAGCCTTTATCTTCTTCCTTATAAGATTCGAGAAGAGCCTCCTTCAATTCCTGCCCGACTGCTTTGCCTTGTATAAGCAAATCACTGAGAATACCGAAATTCGACAACACGAGTACCCCGATTGTATAGTTGCCGTGGCTCATCTCCATAATCCGGGAAGCGGAACCGATTCCGCCTTTCAGCGAGTAGCACAGCATACCGGTCCCTGCTCCGACCGCTCCTTCCGCGAAATCAGATGAAGTGTTATGGAGCGCCTCGAGAACATGTTCCCGCTTTACAAATTTCGCGCGGATGTCATTCAGGAGCATATCATTACATTCGCCGATCACTGCGTTCACCGTTCCAGTCGTTCGTCCAATTTCAGGGTTCTGCTCCAGCATGTAATCCGTCAGCGTATCGGCAGCTGTTCCGACAGCCAGCGTATTCGTCAAAACAATCGGCGTCTCCAAAGTGCCGAGCTCCTTCATCTGAATCGTTCCCATCGTTTTGCCGAAACCGTTGATGACGTGGCTCGAAGCGATCAGTTTTTCTTTGAAGATGTTGCCTTGATGCGGCAGGATGGCTGTTACACCTGTTTGGCTGTTCCCTTCGCTGAGCGTCACATGCCCGACTGTTACACCTTCCACATCGGTGATGGCGTTGCGCGGTCCCGTTTGGAGCCGTCCGATCGTTATTCCGTACTCGCGTATCCGTTTTTGGTTGAACATGTTATCGGCTCCTTTGAGTTTATTGAAATTAAGTTGCTTACTCTCCAAAATCACTGCCTGCCAATATTTCTTCAGCGCTCATCCCCAGCCATTCACTGACATCCATTTCAGGGTGGTTAGCCAGAAAACTCTGCATGATTTCGTGTCCGATGATGTAATTGGCGAACGGCGGGATGCTTTCTAGGGGATTGCCGTTAAGGAAATCTTCCCAAACCTGCATATCGGCAGAATCTTTTTGATTCATGAACATGGTGCGCACCTGTTCAGTAACCTTGCTGTCCTCATTTGAAATCCATGACAGGTTTATACTTGGATAGCTGAGCAGTGAAAAAGCCACTGCTTTCCCTTCCATCATCGTCGCTTCAAGCAATGTGGATTCAGCCGTCGAACTTTCGAAAGTTCCTTTTTCCATGTCAATCAAATGAAAATATTCATGGGCTACTGTATGCTTCAACTCTTCTGCAGCAAGACTTGAATGCACGAACAGAATCATTACTTCTTCATTCAAAGCTACTCCTCTTGCATTCAATTCCGGACTCATCCCATGGATATAAGCCGGATTTGCCGGAAAAATATGCACGGTTTTATTACCGCCAGGCAAAAGTTCGGCAGATCTTTCGAGCGACTCTTCAATTGCCGATTGGAACTCCGCTTCTTTATCAGACAACGCTGCGAGTGCACTCTGCAGCGGTATGATGTCTTGCGGTGGAGTTAAAATCAATAGATCCATGTATTCGAGCCCTTCGCCTTCACTAAAAGCATTTTGCCGGAAGGGGTGAAAAATGGTTTGAGCATACGCATCGCCCAGTTCCTCAGGCTGCTCTTTCGCCAGTTCCACATAGTCATCAAATGCGTCATAGTAGGAAAAGATTTTGAATTGCTGGGTACCGACTTCCAGTACGGCAGGTTCCGGTTCTGGAGTTTGCTCTCCGCTTTCTTTCACTTCGTCCGTTTCAATAGGTTCTTCTGACGAGCATCCGGAAAGAAACGCGATTAATAGGGTTGCTGCGCCAAGCTTCTTTAAATGATTTATAGTGTCCACCTCACTTCGTTACTGTTCAGGGAAGACCTTTACATCGAATTCATATCCTTCAAGCCATTTACCTGTCTGAGCTTCTTCTATATCAATACACATAAATAGAGAGTGGTTGAATAAATCATAGATGTCTCCAGATGCCAAGACTTCAACTTTCCCTTCGCTTTTTTCATGCGCCTTAACTAAATATCGTTGGTTTTTGTAAATATCAAAGTACTTCTCATCCAACTTCAGCTCTTTTACCAAAACGCTCAAATCTTTTTCAGTCCTGTTTTCAATCTGCATTTCCAATGTATGAATTTTTGTAGCCTCATTTAAGTAAACGGATGAAATCAAGAAATGATAGTCGTTTGTATTTAATAGGAGAATTTCAAGATGGTGATCACTCTCATCCCCGGCAAAGGCTTCCCATTCTTCTTGAGACCAGTCATCCATCTTGCTCGTGTCAAATACCCGCTTTCCTTCTGTCAAATCAATCGATACGAGCTTACGCTTCTCTTCCTCTTCATTTGAGTGAGTCATGTGTCCTACTCCCATCTTCACCAGTCTATTTCCCTTTCATTTCCTGCCTGAATTTTGTTGTATGTCTGGCATTTTATAACCTGAACTGCAAATCAAATCCAAAATATCTTCCTTTGTCATTTCTGCAATCAGCAGCGTTTCACCCGCTGTGCCGAGATAATCTTTCGGCCGCCACCAGGCTCGCAATGATTCTTCTCCAAACGAATCTGCAAGCGAGCGCGACTTATGGCGCTCGATTGTCTTTTCAAATGGCAAATCGAAATAATACACATCTGCATTGCCTTCATAAAAACGAATCAAGTCCATCAGCATTTCCCCATAACGTTCTTTCGTGAGAATTCCTTCCAGAATAACAAACTCACATTTGCCTTTGCCGTACTCGGTGATCTGCCGGATAAGCTCCAGCGACAGATTTCCTTTCCTGTCACGGACGCTCAGCATGTCCCGCCGCACAACATCCTGCGACACCAAAAGCGTGCCATCTCCAAAATGGTCCTGCAGGCTTTTGGCTATTGTGGTTTTGCCGCTTCCGGAATTTCCGCGTAGAATTATCAATTTTGTTTCGATTGGAATCAAGCCTTTCTCAAATAACTTATATATTTACTTCTGCAACTTCTTTAGCCGTTCTCCTTTGCAGAATTTCATCAATCACCCAAAAAATCATTGCGCAGATAACCGGGAGGATCCACAATTCACCTATCAGCAGCATGCCAAATCCAAAATGCACAAATCCTGCCGCCGCCATGCGGTGGGGGTAACGCGCTGATAACCAATCTGATAACAGTGAAACTGGCAGGCCGTAAATAAGAAAACCGAAAAGTGCCATGAAAAAGACGAGTATAATAAATCCGAACGACTCTACAAATTCAGAAAAAATATTCAGATTCAGTAAATCACCGGACAACAGCACCGGCACAAATAAAAGCAAGACTGTAAAAACAAGCGTTCCACTCAATGCGGCTATGAACTTTCGCTTCATCCGCTCTTTAGTGAATAACTCATTGCCAAATGGCAGAAAAAAGAACAACATGGCGGATATCAAAATGATTTTTAAGTATGAGGGCGTTTCGGACACCAAGACCAAAAATGAAAAGATTGAGAATGCAGCTATTTTAAAGATCAGATGCTTCATTATGAATACTCCTTTTTTCTTTATCATACCTCATTAATTCCCTTTTACTGGCTTTTAATTTAAAATTATCACATTATTCTGTTCAGCAAAGGACTGATTCTTATGAAACACGCATTGGTGATCGGAGGCACCGGCATGCTTGCCCAGGCTTCTGTCTGGTTGTCGCAAAACGGATACCGCGTTTCGGTGATCGGCCGTAATCCCGAAAAGATGCAGAGGCTGATTGAAAAGAATCCGGCAGGGATAAATCCGGTGTCGGTCGATTACAGGAACACCGAAAAATTAGCTGAGCAGTTATCCCAGATTCAGCAAAAGAATGGGCCGATTCACTTGGTGCTTGCCTGGATCCATTCAGATGGGCCAGACGTGATCCCGTGTTTAATCGATTCCCTGCCGCGAGATTTCGAATGGAACTTATTCCACGTCAACGGCAGCAGTTCTAACCTGGCAGAAATCAAAGCTCAGGTTTCTGTACCCGCAAATGTCCATTACCATCAAATCCAGCTCGGATTCAAGCTGGAAAACGGCGGTTCGCGCTGGCTGACGCATGACGAGATTTCGGCTGGCGTCATAGAAGCGATGCGGGAAGGGAAAGCGCAACATATTGATGGAACGCTTAGTCCCTGGGATAAACGGCCTTAAGATCTGAATTGAAAAACATTCGCCCCGGCGAATGTTCCTGGGATGGTCTCCGCCAGGCGGAAACCATCCGATCATTCAATGTTTTTGCGTAATTCCCTAATATTCAGCGATATTTGAGCACGGGATCCAGTTGAATTTCCAGTTATTTGGATATACTGTCCATTGGAAGGCGAATACTGTCCGTTAGACATGAAATACTGTCCATTAGAACGAAAATACTGTCCGTTAGACATGAAATACTGTCCATTACGTTTTGAGGAGAAAATTCAGCGGTCTCCAGAAGCCGAATCTGATTAATATTATGTGTTATTCTAAACCCAATCCCTATTTATTTATGTATACTTTCCGAAACTACTCAAATACATTCTGTTTTACCTTAAATACTTTCCATTCCAAAAAGGAGAGAAGAACTGCATGCCGCAGTTCTTCTCTCCTTTTATATTTCATTAAAATTTAAAGCTGTAGTAGAACGTTGAACCCGCCCAGCCGATCATATGGATTAGAAGAAGAATGCCCAATATCTGTACTGCCGCCAGTTGGAAACCGAAAATCACCAGCGCAAATAAAATATACATGGCTGCCAATGAGATTTTCCAAGCACTGGCGAAAGATTTGGTGGTAATGCTTTCATATCTTTCATCCAGCCCCCTGTTTTCCGCCGCTTTTTTGCGTCCCCACCATAAACCGAAAAGTCCGCCTGAAGCGCCCAGCACCAATCCTAAAAGTCCCAATAGTTGCTCCACATCCATCATCATTCACTCTCCTTTTCAAAAATAAATACATCTTCAATCGTGAGCCCAAACAGCTTGGATATTTTGTAAGCAAGTTCTAAAGAAGGTTTATACCGCCCATTTTCAATTGAGATAATTGTCTGTCTTGAAACTCCCAATTTCGTTGAGAACTGTTCCTGAGTCCAGCCGGAAGAAGTTCTGAGTTCTTTGATTCGATGCTCCATATCTCACCCCTCCAAGTAAAGCTAACTTTACGTAAAGTATACTTTACTTATTTCTTTTTGTAAAGGGTGCTTTACGTAAATATAAAAAAAAGAAACTTCGATTGAAGTTTCTTTAATCTGCCTTCTCTATTTTCTTTATTCGCATTTGATATTTTAAAGACATGATCAACAGCACTGCCAAACATATGAAGAAAAACCATGGCGTACCAAACCGCAATACGGCAAAAGGTGTTTCAAAAAGAAAGGCGAATAGGAATTGGCCGCCTTCCTTGTCCCATAAGCCGGGTGTGAAATAGGCATCTTTCAGGTTTCGGTATTGTGAGAGATTGTTGAATAACGCAATCGTCAATACGAAGAATGTCAGGCAGAGTGTACCGTAGTATTCGAGCAGACGGCGGAGGTAAGCTTTCTGGGATGCATCATCCGAAAAAAGCTCATCCATTCCATCAGCTGGTTTGAGCCAGTAATGGGTTTCTCTGCCGCCCAGGTGCTTCCATCCATACTCTTCATGGAGTTCGATGTAACGCTCCTTCGCTTCTTTAGTTTTAAAGGTTTGGTAATCAATCCTAATGATTTGATCTGCGGCTTCCGCTTTCTCGAAATGATAGAAGCCCGACGAACTCACACGGTTGCAAAGCCAGCCTTTTTCAGCCATCGCATTCAACCAGGCCTCTTCTTTTTGGATATCCATGAACATTCTAAATTTCTTCATGTCCAGAGCCTCCTTTATAGAGTGAAAGAATGTGCTGTAAACGTTGGTGCTCGACTTTCAAAATCGCCATGCCTTCATCCGTAATTCCGTATACTTTTCTCCGCGGTTCGTCCGTCGGCAACTGCTCAATCCAGTGATATTTCAGCAAGTTTTCAACTGCCCCGTACAACGTTCCTGCGGCTATCCTGACTTCTCCGTTACTCATCTTTTCAACTTTTTGCATGATGGCATAACCATGCAGCGGTTCCCTTACAGCCAATAAAATATAATGCATCGTTTCTGTTAATGGAAGCAGCTTATGTCTCTTCACTTGGTCATCTCCTATACAGTTGAACTATATATTTCTATAATACACAGTTAGACTGTATAGTTCAACTGTATATAATGTTTTAAAAGGTTTTTACCGGACTCCAGCAGACAAATCAAAATGCTATAATTAAAATGCCTGACATTTATAGCAGGCATCAGATAGTTAAGGAGGCGTTCATTATGACAAACAAGAATATCGTTAACATCCATGAATACAAGGGGTCAGCGCCGAATTGACTTTCTATTTCGCGTTCCCCGACAATCGAAAGGGGAAAAAATGATGAAAGAAAATGTGAAAATTATCGAATTGAACTCAGAAAACTGGTACGACTGCTGTAATTTGGAGGTATCGGAAGAACAAAAGAATTACATGGAACCTAACGCTGTCTCGATTGCCCAGTCAAAATTCGAGCCAAGCTTAAAACCATACGCCATCTATTCAGACGACAAAGTGGCCGGTTTTTTGATGTATAACTCTATTCCGGAAGAACTTGGCGGTTATTGGATCTACAGAATCATGGTGGATCAAGCTTTCCAAGGCCAAGGCATCGGGAAAGCAGCAAGCGAATTAATGCTGGCTGAAATGACCAAGTCATTGCATTCCCAAAAGATAGTGGTCGGTTATCATCCCGAAAACACTGGAGCACATCAATTGTACGCAAGCCTTGGATTTGTGGACAACGGAGACCGGTTTGGCAAGGAAATGGCCGTTGTAAAAAACTTAGCAGAATAATTTTAAAAACAAAAAGGACCTCTAGAAGGGTCCTTTTTCCTTTGCCTCTTTCACTTTAAATCCGTTTTCCCATCGCAGTGGATGCTGGACGGTAACCCAATTTTTCATAAACTCTTTGGGCACCGGGATTATTGCCGAAGACATTCAATCCCATGGAAGTGACGCCGGCACTTTTCACAGTTTTCTCCAGTTCCTTCAGCACCAGGCTGGCGAATCCTCTTTTTCTGAATGCTTCATAAATCAGGATGTGGTAGATATAGGCTTTATTGCTTTCAGCTTGGACGTTGTACCAGATTACGCCAATGTTCTTTTCGTCTTCCGCCGAGTAAATATTGCGGATGTGCTGCTCTGCTGAGTCCTGCTTGTCCGGAAGTAATGTCGCCATTAAACCTTTCGATTCTTCCAAAGCTTTGTCCATCGGAATTATAAAGTTATCGGATAGATCCTTGGCGTAATCGGGGATGAAATATTCCATGTATCGATCGAATTCTTCTTCATTCATTTCCTTCAGCTGTGTTTTCATTGCCTGCATCCCTCAAATTCTGTGAAATTCTTCTGCTCTGCCTTCATATCTCCCGCGAATACCGCAGTGACACCTGCTCTTCACCGGTATCCGTCAACTCCGTTTTCTTCCCTTGAAGCCTAAATCCCCGCGCTTCGTAAAACGGGATGCCATGCTGATTGTCTTCCTGCACAGAAACCCATTGTTCCGTTGCGCCTTGTTCCTTCTGAAATCCGGTCAGCGCTTCAAGCAACAGTCTTCCGATTCCTTTGTAGCGGTGAGTTTCATCTACATAAAGCATGAAAATCTCGCTCACACCGGGACTGGTCATGCCGCCGCCTATCACTCCCGCTACGTTAGAGTCGATCAAAGCCACATGTGTATAGTATCCGGCTTCCATATCGCTGCGGATGCGTTCGTGGTTATACCAAAAAGCGGTATTTTGTTCCTGGTACTCTTCACTTAACTTGCCTTCTACGGTTTGCTTCCAGCCGGCAGAGCAAATCGCGGAAATCGCTTCGATGTGATTTTCAATTGGTTTGGTTATAGCCACTTCCATGCTCTTCTCTCCTATTTTGTATGGATCGTCTCAAAACGCTCGCAGACAAGCTGCATTGATTCCGAATATTCGAGACCCAATTTCCCCAACTCGCTTTTGAAGAATTTCTCGTGGGCGTTCCACCAGAATTCATAATCCCCTTCGCCTTCTGCCAAGACAAATTCCACCGGCACTTCGTTCATCGGCATCATCGAAACTTCTGTCACGCGTATGATGGCAATCGGCTCCTCTTTTGCATCCAGCACGATGTTGTACTGGCCAACATACGGCAAGGGCTCATTTTCAATTTCATAAGAAACATGGGCAGAACAAGTCGCTGTTTTCTTGCCTTCAACAACCAGGTCTGCCAGCCAGTCCGCTTCCGCCCCGAATTGAAATGCTTCCACTTTTTCAGGCTTCGGTTGCCCCTGTGTTGCCCAATAATCATTCCAGAATTTTTCTGCCTGTTCGTTCATCAATAAAACCTCGTTTCTAAATCAATTTGTGTTGCTGCAGTCATAAACCATTTTTACAAATTCAAAGACGCTGCCATTGGTGGCTTGCTGGAATCGTTCCGTTTCTTTGAAGCCCATCTTGTCATAGACTTTTATCGCGCGCTTGTTGAAAGCGGCTACGGATAAAGTTATTTTTTCGGGATCGTAAGTGGTTCTCACAAACTCCATGCCGGCTCTCAAAAATTCGGTTCCTTTTCCGTTGCCGGTCAGATCCGGTTTCATGCCCAGCCCGATATCGATCGTACCATCGGCCGTTTGAGTGAAGCTGTAGAACCCGATGACTTTCGCGTTTTGGATGACGCTGAAATATGTATGTTTGCGTTCCTCGGGATTCAGGAATTCCGCTAAATCTTCCTGATCCGCGTCCATATCGTAAAAGGAATACTCCCCGCTATAGCGCCAATCGGCAGCGATTTCTTCCGCCTGCTGCTGTGTCATTGTTTGAAAAGAGTAGTCCATCGCCGTTTCACCTCTTCGCCGGAATTATTTGATGTTTTCAAAATTTAACCCTCTAAATTTTACCATAAATAAAATCAGCGGACGCTAAAGGTTTGGGTGTCTGGTAATGAAAAAGGCTTCGCGGACGCGAAGCCTTCCTTAAGGGACTGGAGTTTTTCGCCCGGCGAAAAACATCCGCTGTTGTCCTTGAACTTCGGGTGTGGCGGGATTTGTGAGTGAAAAGCGCTGAATGGGGCTTGAACAGGTCAAATGACGTGTATAATTTAATCGTACTGCATGCATAACAGCATATTACTGCCTCGCCGAGATTCTATGAGCGGTATTTTGCATTCTATGAGCGGTTATCGGAGTTCTATGATCACTTATTAAGGTTCTATGATCACTCAGTGGATTCTATGATCACTTATTAGGGTTCTATGATCACTCAGCGGGTTCTATGATCACTCAGCCGTTTTCAGCTTAAAATAATCTGCTCACTTCGCTTATCCAGTAACGACACAGCGATTATTCAGTCTCCATAAACAATGAAGGGTTCAATTCTGCACTTTCAATGACGATTGCGGTCAGTCCCTTTTCCGACTTGGTTTCATGCCACTCGCCTTTTGCCCAGAACACAGCGTCGCCAGACTCAACGTTAAAATATTCGTCACTCTCCCCGCGAACGGACCCTGAACCATTTAAAATCAGCAACAGTTGCGGCACTACTGCCGGGTGGTATCCGACGAGGCCGCCTTCTTCCAAGTACATGCAGCCTATGTTGGCCGCTTTATCTGTTTGAATTATGCGGGACATAATAAAATCAGAACCGAATTTTGATATTTTTTTACCGCTGTTCTTATCGAATTTATAAATCTCCATTATGTACCTCTTCCTAAGCTAGCCTTTTTTATTGATTAAGCTGACACTTTACCTTTTCTCCACAAAATAACTCTTCCGGCTCGGCAGCTCCAGACAATTCAGCTGCCCCCCGTAAACTGCGCCACCATCTATACCGATGATGTTATTGCTTCCGAAAAAAACAGCATCGTTTCCATCGCCTCGCAACACATGTGCCGGAGTGTGGCCGAACACAACCGTCTTTTCGCCTTCATAGGCTTTATAAAACTCTTCCCGTATCCAGATCAAGATATAAGGATCAGTATCCTGAACCGGAATGCCGGGCTGGACACCCGCATGCACAAAAATAGTATCGTCTGTTTCATGGAAAAAGCTTAGCTCCTTAATAAAGGCCACATGCTCAAAAAAGATATCTGATGTCGGAAGCTCGGCATCTTTAATTGACGGATCATAGCTCTGCAAAGTAGGAATGGCACCATTCCTCGCCCACCTCTCCAGGGCAGCGGGTTCACCGTTTGCTGTAGCCACCATCATCGCATCATGATTGCCGCTCAACACAATCGCGCCGCCTTTTTTCAACTCGGTGACCCGCTCCAACACGCCTTTTGAATCCGGACCGCGGTCCACATAATCTCCCAGTAAAATCAGCTGGTCTTCGGCAGCATCATACCCCGCTTTTTGCAGCAGCTCCTCAAAAAGTTCAAGCTCTCCGTGAATGTCACTGATCACCAAAGTTCTTTTCATGAAAAACACTCTCCTCGCTATACCTTCTTGATTGCCAGAAACCGATTTCCTTTATTTAAAGTGACTCTGTTCTCTTTGCAATAATTTCTTTCACACACGCTTCCTTAAAGTCTGTGTATTCCTTAATGCCTGTATTGTAATTTTTCAAGTACTCACATTTAATCTCCTGATATTGTGTTCTGGCTTCCACATTCGAATTCAGATGATCTCTAAAGAAAATCAGGTTATCCCAGAGTTTTCCACGATATTCAACCAGATGGATAAAATGAGTCTTTTCCTGATAGGTGCCGTCTGTAAATTTTGCTAACACCATTTCACCAGGCCGCTCCACTTTCAAACGGAGGAATCCTGTTTTTTGAAACGCCTGCACCAAATCTTTATCCACTTGTCTCAAATCCTCAACTCCAACGACTAAGTCCAGAATCGGCTTGGCAGCCATTCCTTTGATCGCTGTGCTGCCAATATGTTCAATGCGGCTTTCCGCAATCCCAGTATTATCAACCAGCTCTTTTTGCACACGAATAAATTCTTCATGCCATTCGGACGTATATTCCACTATCTTCACTTCACCCTTTTTAAGGCCCAGTTCCATGAAACCCCTCCTCCATAACAATCAAACCAACGCTTTCAAAAAATGGCTTCGCTCTTCATCTTTCCAGTCCACTCCATAGCCCATCTTCTTATAAAATTCGATTGCGCTATGCCACTCGTTGTTTGTCTCCAAGACCAGCTCGTTATATCCCAGTTGCCTAGCTGTTTCTTCCAGCTTTCGCAGCATCGATTCGGCCAGGCCGCCGCGTCTATGGGACTTCTTCAAAGACATCCGCTGGATTCTTCCAGCAGTTGTGCCTTCTTTGGTTAATGCTCCTGTGCAGATGACTTTATTACCCTGTAGCCCAACCAGGAATATGCCGCCATCCTGGCTATAGTTTTGGATGATATTCCTTAGATCCGGATTGAAGGAATGGTCCAAAAATCCGAAACGCTCTTCCAGTCCGTCGAGAATCAATTGCCTCGCCGCCTCTTCGTATTGCTCAGTTACTGGTGTAATTTGCATGGATTGCTGAAGATTGTTAGTGTTCATTTCTCTATTCCTCCAAACTCTTCACAGACGAATACAACTTATTATCACTAATATTAACATTAATTCCCATCAATAATTCAGAATTTTAGCTATGAAAATGAAGTTCGTTCTCCAATCCTGCTTGCTTTCAGCGGAGATGTCCAATGCTTGACGCTTGCTGAATGGAGGCCATATACTTGTATATGAACATATACTCATATACAAGAAAGCAATTGTTTTTATTCTCAGCGGAGGTGTCAGATAAGATGAAAAAAGAGGTTGAACCAAAAGAGCAATTTCTTGAAAGCGAGCATCTTTTGGATGAAGAGACGCTTTTCATCGTCTCCCAGACGTTTAAAGCATTGAGCGATCCGACACGTATCCGGATTTTGAATCTGCTCTGTACCGCTGAACATTCGGTCAACGAATTGGCGGAGAAATTGGATTTGGGGCAGTCCACGGTGTCGCATCAATTGCGCTTTCTGAAGCAATTGCGTTTGGTGAAATTCAGAAGAGCCGGGACGACCTTGTATTATTCGAAAGATGATGATCATGTCATTAACCTGTTGAATCAAGCCATTGAACACGCCACCCACCATTAAGATCTGAAGAAAGGGGGAGATGAGATGGCGCACGATCACAGCCATGCCCATACACACGGAGCTAATAAAAAAGTTTTGCTCGTTTCATTTTTAATCATTACGACTTACATGATTGTCGAGGTCATCGGCGGATTGTTAACGAATAGTTTGGCGCTTTTAGCGGATGCCGGGCATATGCTGAGTGACGCCATTTCCCTGGCGATCGCCCTCATTGCATTCAAACTGGCTGAAAAAGCCGCAAACCACAGCAAAACTTACGGCTATAAGCGGTTTGAAATTCTTGCAGCGACAATAAATGGCGTGACGTTAATTGGCGTGGCTCTATACATTTTTTACGAAGCTATCGGCCGGTTTGCAAACCCGCCGGAAGTCGCCACTACCGGTATGCTCATTATCAGCGTCTTCGGTTTATTGGTAAATATCCTGGTGGCCTGGATCATGATGCGCGGCGGAGATACAAAAGATAACTTGAATATGCGCGGAGCTTATCTGCATGTGCTGAGTGACATGCTGGGGTCGGTCGGCGCCATATCTGCCGCCTTGCTCATAATTTTCTTCGGCTGGAGCTGGGCGGATCCCGCAGCGAGTGTCATTGTTGCAGCGCTCGTTCTGCGAAGCGGCTATTATGTAACCAAATCTTCGCTCCATGTACTGATGGAGGGCACTCCGCCGAATATAAAAATTGAAAACATCATCCACACAATCAATAAAACCAAAGGCGTCCTCGGCGTCCATGATTTGCACGTCTGGTCCATTACCAGCGGGATGAATGCCTTGTCCTGCCATGTGGTTGTTGGCGATCAGCTCACTCTTGCGGAAAGCGAAAAGATGGTGCAAAAAATTGAGCATGACCTTGAACACGAAGGGATAAACCATGTCACCATCCAAATGGAAACCGATGCCCATATGCATGAGGACTCCATTCTTTGTATGGATTCCCGTGATCTTCGGCATTAAATTAGAATTACTAAATGAAAATGACCACAGCCATAAGTTAGACCGCCTCAAAAAGAGGAGCTGCCCAATTTTAAATTAGGGCCGCTCCTCTTTTTGCTTAGAGTCATTCAATTTCACCTCTTTTGAAGACTTTACAGACGCTTTAGAGACCGCAATCCAATTTTTTCATCAGAAGCTTGCTGAAATTTTCACCTTTCTGGATTCTTTGAGCGGTATTCGGGGGTCTATAAGCACTTTTTTGATTCTATGATCACTTTTTGGGGTTCTATGATCACTCAGCGGATTCTATGATCACTTTTTTGATTCTATGATCACTCAGATGATTCTATGATCATTCAGCTGTTTTATTGCAAAAAATACGAAAAATCCGCCTGGGCAAGTTCTCCTTCCTGTGCAAAATCGAATCTGCAATCGACAGCTGTTAGGCCGTTTACTTTTGTGGCATTGATATCGGATAAGGAAAACTGGAAATTACATCTGCCATCCTGTTCCAGGCAGGAAAAAGAACTTCCACATAGAATTAATGCAGTAGCACGTTCACCGGTTTGAAACCGGAAGAGGAGGAACCCATAAATGACGGCGAAATTTCACGAAGTTCAGGACGTACTGGATACTTACAAATCAGCCATCTTCGAACAGGATGCTGACAGATTGCTAACCATCTACAATCCGGATATCCATATTTTCGACAGCTGGAACAATTGGGAGAGTAAAGGGATTGCGGCTTGGAAAGAGAATGTTGCAGAATGGTTCAATGGATTGGGCAACGAAAACATTTTGCTCAAAGTAGATTTTAATGACGTCGTAATCGAAGAAGATGCAACAACGGCATTCGTGCATTGCGCGGTAACCTTTGCTGGCCACGATGAAGATTCGTATGAGACACTGCGCCAAATGACCAACCGGTTCACCTTTGGCTTGAAAAAGGCCGATGAATCCTGGAGCATCGTCCATGAGCATTCATCGCTGCCCATCGACATGGATACGGGTAAAGGGATTTTCGATGCGAAATAAAAAAAGGGATTGCTGCGGCAGTCCCTTTTATTTTTCTATTTCTGTATAACCCCTTTTTCCTTATACACCTTTTGCTTTTCTTCCCATGCCTGCAGGACATTTTCATGGTAGTCTTTCGGATTTTCGATCAAGATCCAGGCAATTGAATGACTAGGCGTCGGCATCCATTTCTTCCGTCTTTCCCTTATTTTTTCATGGTGGGTGTAATGGGGATAAATGACTGTAGATTTGGAAAACCAGATATAATAACTCTGAAAAAATCGAATGTCTTCTATTTCACCCCAGTAAACTTTATCGCCTCGCAAATCGATGATGACGCCTTCCTCATCCCAATAAAAAGTCTTTCCGACTTTCCTTTTTCTCCAGAGATAAATAGGATACGCTATGAAAGGAGTGGGAAATACAAGGGTTAATCCGATAAATTTAATCGTTTGCCACAGGCTTTCTTGCGCTGCTTCTGCTATAGCCAGAATACACATTAACAGAATTAATAGCCCTGATACCAAAAAAATTCCCATCGGCAATAAGGATAACTGGTATTCTTTTCCTCGCTTCAGAAAGAACCCTCCTCTTCATCTATAGACAGTCGTTCACTCCACATCCAAAGCAAACACATAACTCGCCTGTCCCTGCTCCCAGTGCGCAAAGATCTCGAAAAGCGTCGGGCCTTCATGCTCAGACAGACCGAATGCAACGGGATATGCAGTGCGGTTGCCCGCTTCGTCCCAGACAAATAGTTGATAGGACAGCGGCGGTTCGCCGAACTCCAGCGTGACATCCGCATGGCGGTCGACTTTCCGTGCGTTGTTCGTGCTTATCATTTCGTGCGGCGGAATCGATTCCGCTTCGATCCCCGCCATCGATTTCTCTTCCAAGTCATAATAGCTCCAGCTGTAGCCTCCCCGGTATGTCTGGAAGGTGTCGTCGCCGATTTTCAGTTCAAGAGGCGGCGGTGTTTGGGATTGTGCATGAATGGGTTCCGACTGATCGGCTTGGTCGCCTGTTTGCTTGTCAGCAGTTCCACAGCCATAAAGCAGGAGCGCAACAATAATAAAGCCGGCAATAATTTTAAACTTCTCCCTCATCTAGTCATCCCCTTTGCACCAGTAGTCGTATCTCACACTTGTAAGGTTTCAACTTAACGCGCGCGTGTAATCTCCATGAGCCATTTACGGTCGCCGTCAATTTGCTTTATCTTTTGAAAGCCGCATTTTTCGTAACAGCGAATGGCACGCGGATTGATCAATTCAGGGTCGACAACGACAGCATCTGCTCCTTTTTCATTAAAAATAAAGCTCAGAAATTCGGTCACCATTCGTGTGCCGTAACCTTGGCCAAAAAGTTCCGGTTCACCGATAAACTGGTCGATGCCATAAATAGTTTCTTCTATAGAATAGCCAAAGCTTTTATAATCTTCATCCGTTAACCGGTAACATTGCATGAAAGCGAACGGTTCGCCTCTTGTTTCGACGATATATGGTTCTACTGCAACCAAGCCGTTAATTCGAGGGGCATATTTTTCGTGAATTTGCCTGACACTCGGCGGCACTTCGGGATCTCCGAAAAATTCCAGGACTTCCATAGTGTTCAACCACTTCGTCATCACGTCGAGATCGTCATGGCTCATTTTGCGTATTTCCAATTCCCTTCCTCCTTTACAGCACCAAATCCAGTGCCCGCCTCATCACTTCACTGTTGTCATCCATTCCAACCCGCTCACTCAATGTTTTATTGAGCCTAGTGAATTCCGCCGATATGCTCGCCAGCGACGTTAATACACTATCCGGATCACGGTCAGCTTCCCAACCAGCCAAGCGCTTCTGCTGTTCCTCATTCAAGCGGCTTCTCGGACCTTCGATTTTTGACCATACCTGATAAGGGCTGTCGAGATGCCGTTCCATCTCCATATACCAGCCGTATGCTGTGAGCCACCGGACGCTGTCAAGATTGGCAAGCGCATATTTGGGTTCGCCCCTCATGGCCGCGCGGTAGGTTTCATGGATGAACGCAAGCATCTTCGTGCGCCAGAATTCCACTTCCGCGGGCGTGATTTTATAGATGGCCTCTTCTGACAGCTGACGGGTCGGCTCAAGAATGCCATGCGGATCATAGAGAATTTTCATGCCTTTCATCCAAATCGACGGTTTGATGTCTTCAATGGTGTGGTACCAGGAATCGACTTTTATGAAGTTGTCGAAATGGCTGACAATCACCGGCGACGCCGCAATGCCTTCATAGAACAGCACATTGCCCCAATTCCCTGCGCGTCCGTACTTATCTGCAATAAAACCCTCCAGCCTTTCGGGTTTCACGATGGTGTGGAGATCAATGTCCGAATAGTTATCCGCATTCCCTTTCGCAAGGGAGCCAGCCAGATAAATTGCAAGCACATCTGAATCCTGCTCAAGATCCTGCCGAATCCGGTCCAGCAATTGGCGCCTCACTTCGGGTAATTGACTGTCACGCTGCAAATGTTTTTCTTCTTTTGTCATCTCTTTCTCCTCCTGCCGTTTCTGTCTATATCCATATCATTCCATTCGATTTGCCCAGAATCAACTTTTTTAGTGCAAAAGAAGGAGATTCACAGTTAAAAGGAGAAGAATATAAAAAAAGCCACCCTTTTCAGGACAGCTTGTGCATTCTTTCTATTAACCATCAATCCAGCCGGGTTCATCTTCGCCCGTTTTTTCGCCTGATTTATTGTCACCGGATTTCTTGGTGTTTTTGCTTGTGTACGGCTTAAAGCTCTTGGCTTTATTGGATCCCGCTTTCCAGCGATTCCAGCCTTTTTTGCCAGTTCCCTGGCCGGTGCCGCTTTTTTTCTTTTCTTTTGCCATTTCCATCACTCCATTACTACCTTGCATTATAGCACGGGAGACGCCCGTTTGGCACACCCACCAGCCCATATGGCGCAAGAAATTTCGGGTGATTTCTCCAATACTTCCTAGAATCATTATCCTCAGATAAGTTTCACTTCAGCTTTTCACGACAATCTAAATCTGTCCCACCCTTTTTTTATTACTGTTTTATTTCAATAAAACACAGGAAGATGTACCTGCTATTTTTACCCCTTCTATATAGAAGCACTTTCGGCCGAAATTATTGCGCATGGAATCCTGTCGATTTTGATTTTATTCACCAGGGAATATTTATTTGGAATAAAACGGGAAACCCTTGCTATTACTGCATTAGATCAAGTTATTTATCTGACTTTTCAACAATTTAATAAGAAGAAGCAACTTTTGGCACAGGCTTTTCAGATTTTATTTGGCGTCAGCCTTAAGATGTGCTTTCTTACCTATAAAAATTACCAAATTGATGACGAAAATGATATACAACTGTAATATAAATTAGGTTTAGAGCTGTTATACTGAACTTGCTGCAATTATAAAGCACTTAAATTTTATCTAACAAAACTATTTGACAGTATATATAGAAACGATAGAAAGAGACCGGAAATTCGAAAGGGGAAAAACAACTTGAACTTGAAGTCGAAATGGATGTTGTCTGGGGTTTCATCATTACTAGCCATCTCAATTTTATTGCCAACCGCCGATGTCAATGCCAATACGTTAAACAAGCTTGAACAGCAACAACAGGAAGCTGAGCAGAAAAAAGAAGAATTGAACTCAGGCATCCAGGAAAAAGATAAAGAAATCAAAGTTACGAAATCCACATTGGAAACGATTCTTGGAAAAATCCAGGAATTGAACAATAAAGTCGAGGAAACTGAAGGCAAGATCAACAGTGTCCAGGCCGAAATCGATACTACAAAAGCTGAAATCGAAGAATTGAAAGCATCAATCGAAGAATTGAAAATCAAAATCGAAGAACGCACTGCATTGCTTCAGGAACGCGCACGCGCGATCCAGTTGAGCGGCGGATCTGTTGACTACATAGACGTCCTTCTTGGCGCCAACAGCTTTGTTGACTTTATCGACCGTTTCTCTGCAGTCAGCACATTGATCGACGCTGACCGCGAAATCATGCGCGAGCAGGCAGCGGATAAAGAATTACTGGCAGAGCAGAAAGCTTCTGTCGAATCAAAACTTGCGCAGCAGGAAGCTCGCAACGCTGAACTGAAAAGCTTGAAAGCCGATCTTGACGGCCAGAAAAAACAGCAGGGCGTCCTTGCTGAAGAGTTGAAAGCTGAACAAAAACGCCTTGAAAGCGAAAAAGGCGAAATGACTGAAGAATATGCTGATGTTATTGAAATTAGCGCTGAATTAGAAAACCAAATCGTGGCTGAGCAGGAACGTCTTGCTGAAATGGCACGTAAAGCTGAAGAAGAGCGCCAGGCTAAGTTAGCGGCAGAGCGCGCGGCAGCTGAAAAAGCAGCGGCTGAACGTGCTGCGGCTGAAAAAGCGGCAGCAGAGAAAGCAGCAGCAGAACGCGCTGCGGCTGATAGAGCTGCAGAAGAACGTGCGGCAGCAGAACGCGCAGCAGCGAAAAACGAAGCTGAGCGCCAAGCAGCAAACGAACGTGAAGCAGCGGCTAAACGTGAGTCAGCTGCGAAAGAAAAAGTAAGCGCACCTGCACCAGTTGTTTCATCACCGCCAGCAGCAGTAAGTTCTGGATTTATCCGTCCGGCATCAGGCCGCATTTCATCACCTTACGGCTACCGCACAATCTTTGGAGCAAGAGAGTTCCACTACGGTATTGATATCGCCAACGGCACTGGAACACCAATCAGCGCAGCAGCTGCCGGTTATGTAACGTTTGCAGGATCAATGGGATCTTACGGTAATGTCGTTATGATGACGCATTCCATCAACGGTAAAACACATGCAACAGTTTACGCTCACTTGAATTCCATTTCTGTTGGAAAAGGTGCATATGTTCCTCAAGGCGGCCGTATCGGCGCAATGGGCAGCACAGGCCGCTCAAGTGGTCCTCACCTTCACTTTGAAGTACACGTAGGCCCATGGAATGGCTCGCGCACAAACGCAGTCAACCCATTAAACTACTTTAACTAAAAATGAATGAGTAAGAGCAAGCACCTTTGGGTGTTTGCTCTTTTTTGTTTGGGTGTGGGATTTGGATGGGAGATGGATTTGGATGGGAGAAGCTTCGCGTCTGCGAAGCCTTCCATTAAGGGATTGGAATGAAGTCCGGAGGCAGCAAGATAGTATTATTTTTGACATAAAAATATTTTGTTGAGCATAACCGATGCTTTGCCGCGCACAAATTTTTCGAAATAGGAAATACAGTATTTTTTCATCAAAAACTACCGGAAGGCAGACCATTTTGAGTTTAATTTTTCTTTCTCCCCCTCTAACTAGTACTTAAGCGGATGCGTTTTGAGCAATTGCAATCAATCATCAGATAATCTGCCGGCTCCAGTGGAAAAAGGCCGTTTTCTAACACCTCCATGCTCCCACCCAGCATCTCCTTCTTATCACAAGCATTTTGAGATGAAAAAGGCTTCGCGGACGCGAAGCCTTCCTTTAAGGGATTGGAGTTTTTCGCGCGGCGAAAAACATCCGCTGTTGTTCTTGGGTTTTGGGTGTGGCGGATCTGGAATCTGAGAGAGGCCGAAATTCAGAGTACATATAATTGGTGAAAATCTCGTGAAATTAGCACTGCGCACATATTTACCTGCCACCGCACATAAAACTTCATTTCCGCACACAAATCCTGTTCTGCGCACATAAAATCGGCTCACCGCACATAACCGCCAAGATGCAGCAAGAATCCTCTCCCCCAGGCTATCCTTCTTTAAAAACACATATCTTTTACCCCCATTTCCGTTAAAATCCAAAGCCACACACACAAAAGCCAGCTGTCCGCAGACAGCTGGCTCTTATAACTCCAATATTTCTCTTTATTCCTCGTCAGAAACGCTTGTTTCGACGAATATTGCTGTGAAGAGAATGAAAATCAGCATCATGGATATGACCATTGTGAACATAATTATTCAACTCCTACCAAGTTTTGAATCCTTCTGAACCAGGTGGTGCATGCATGATCATGGAAGAAAGCGGAATCGCGTAGGCGATGATGATCAGGGCAAAAGCGATGCCGATCCAGATCCACCAGTTTTCAAGCCATTTCGGCGTATGCGTCTTGTCGCTTTCGGCCATCGGGAATTCGACCTGGTCTTCCACTTTCAATGCTTTCGGTGACAGGAACATCGACATGACGACGATATAGATTAAGATCATGGCGGACAGGAACAGGATGCTTCCTCCGACTGCCATTGTTACGTGGCTTGTCAGGATGCCGTCGAACCATTCCATTGCGCTCGGGTGGTTATTGTAATTCGAGAATGCCGTCCGGCGCGGTGCACCGAGCAAGCCGAGAATATGCTGGGAAGTCGACATCAGCAGCATGCCGATCGACCAGGTGATGATTTGGACGAATGCCAGCTTCTGCATGGCTTTAGTGAATTTACGTCCTGTCAGATACGGGATGAGCCAGAATGTGAGTCCCATGAATGTCATCGCGACCGGCGTACCGACCGTGATGTGGAAGTGTCCGACAATCCAAAGCGTGTTATGGACAACTTCATTCAATTGGAAACTTGCGTTGATGATACCGCCCGCTCCGCCAGGAATAAAGAATGCCATCGCGATGAAGATGGATGTGAAGCGGACATCTTTCCAAGGCAATTTCTTGAACCAGCCAAACAGGCCAGTCGCGCCTTTTTTGCGTCCTGAAATTTCAAAGTTCGCGAACATTGTGAAGGCAGTCATAAGTGATGGGATGATAACCATGAACGTTAAGACGACCTGCAGGAATTTCCAGAAGTTCGAGATGCCCGGCTCTGTTAATTGGTGGTGGAAACCGACCGGAATCGAGAACAGGATGAATAGTACAAATGCCAGACGGGCTAATGAATCACTGAAAACTTTGACGCCCAGGATTTTCGGTACGATCACATACCAGGCGATGTATGCCGGCAACAGCCAGAAATACACGAGTGGGTGTCCGAAATACCAGAACAACGACCGGCTTAATTCAACATTGATCGTATCCGTCCAGCCGAATGCCCACGGAATGTATTGGAACAATACGGTTGCGACAACACCCAGACAAGCGATCAGCCAAAGTACAATGGTTGTGATTGTCATGAATGCGAATAACGGGCTCAATTCACCTTTATTATTTTTGCGCCAAACGCGGTAATGGCCGATCAATGCAAAGCTTGAGATCCACGTGCCGACTACGAATAGCGCAAGGCCGACGTAGTACCAGCCGCTTGCCATAAGCGGTGCGTAGAAAGTGTAAAGCACGGATGCTTCACCAGCGACGATCATGGCAGTCGCCAGTACCGTCCCGATTAGCGTCACCCAAAAACCGATCCAGGAAACGAGTCTTACTTTCGGCCCGAATGTTCCAAGGCTCTTGCTCATGCCTGTTACAAAGAATGCGAAGATGAAGAAAGTTGTATATATAAGTGCGAGCAGCACGCCGTGTGCCGTTAAAATTTGATAATAATCAAGCCATGCCGGCAATTGAAGTTTATCGTTTCGGATAAAGACTTGCAGCAGCCCCATCAGTGTTCCAATAAGGAAGGCAATGTAGGCAACGCCGATATACCATAATGCTAATTTACGATCTTGCAAAGCGATCATGCTTAGTACACCTCAATTTCTGTAAACATAAAATGGTGGCCCGTTCCGCAGTATTCATTGCAGAGAATCAAATACTTGCCGGGTTTGTCGAAAGTATAGGCACGTGTCGTAATCTGGCCCGGAACGACCATCATGTTCACTTTCGTGTCGTCGATCGTGAAACTGTGGACGACGTCCTTGCTTGTCACTTTAAATAAAATTTCTTTGCCTGCAGGCACTCTCAGTTCAAGCGGCGCATAACTGAACGCGCTGGCGACAATCGCCACCTGATATGTGTCGTCATCGATCTGCGTCACGCCAGGGTTATCAAAAGGCGCTGTCTGATCGACTTTCTTCGGATCTATTGTGTCCATCCCGCCTGCCGGATGGTGGTCATGCGAAAAGGCGGTAACGCCAACAACGCTTAAGAATACAATTAAAGATATTATTCCAAAAATCAGCCAAATCTTTTCAAACTTATGAAAATGCATTAAAATTTTCTCCCCTCTAGTTCTATCTCTATCTGCCCAAATACATCATATAAACAACAACCCACATCACGACGATGATGACACCCACAACCATTACACTGGCCAGTGTCCCCCGTAGATCCAATCCATCGTGCTCATTATTTTTGCTCATTTATTTTCACCTCTTACGTCATTCGTTCTATATTGTCAGCTTATGCTTTTCCGCTCCGAGGCATTGTGATAAATATCACACCTGGACAGTTTTTTAATGAAGCTGTCAAATTTCGGACAAAAAATTGGTGGAAAGTCACGCGGCAGCCGACCGATGTACCTGAACGCACGCAATCAAAAATTTCCCGCAAAAAAAAAGAAGCTTCCCCGTCTCCGGTTCAGCTTCTCAGTCGATTTTGCATAAATAAATCGGGCATTCTTCACAATTGATCTCATCTTTCAGTCTTGGAATCTGGTGGATGATAAGTTTGCCATCTTTCATGGAGACGACACGGTCTTTCTTCAAGTCGCTCAGCATCCGGTTCACCACTTCGCGCGTCATGCCGCAGAAATTGGCCAGCTCCTGATTGGTCAGCACCATATCGATGAGGACCCCTTCCGGATGGCTTACGCCGTAGCTGTTGCTGAGGCGGATCAGCGTTGAGTAGAGCGCACCTTTTTTGCCGTGCAGCAAAAGATCGCGGAATTTCGTCTGGGTCTTTTGCTGATCGATTCCTGTCCAGCGCATAAATGCCATGGCCAGTTCATGATCCCGCTGCAATGCTTCTTCGAGATCTTCTATCGTAATCTTGAGGCATTCGGTATCTTCGACCGCTTTGGCATCCAGCCGGTATTTGGAAGGCCCGGAAAATACCGTGATTTCTCCGACCATCTGATCTACTCCGCAGATCTTCAAAGTCAGCTCCCGGCCTTCAGGCGTCACCTTTCCAATTTGGACTTTCCCGGATTTCACCAGGTAAACTCCTCTAATCGGATCACCTTCCCGGAACAGGTAGCTTCCCTTGGAATATTTTCTGCTGGTGTGGCGGATTGCGCCATTTCCCAGCAATGCTTCATGTATTCCGAATTCCGTGTTTGTTTTATCCAAATTACTCCAACTTTCCTTCAATATCTTAGATTAAGAATATCATAATAATAGTTTTTTGACGCAAAAATTTTGCGTTTATTTCCTTTTAAAATAAAATCATTTTTGCAGGTAATGTAATAACTATTTATCGCAGAAAAGCAGGAAGATTCATTTGGTGCAGAGAATTGGTTATTGACTAGAGATTTAAGGAGGAGACGGCGATGACTCTCAAATATTCTCACATACTGGTAGCCCTTGACGGTTCAAAACAGGCGAAATGGGCTTTTAAAAAAGCGGTTGGTATCGCTTTGCGCAATAATGCTGTATTGAACTTAGTCAATATTATCGACAACCGTTCATTCGGCATGGTAGAAGCATATGACAAAAATAGTGCGAAACACGCGAAGATCGAAGCTCGGGAACTCTTGGAGAAGCATAAACAAGAAGCGGAAGCAGCAGGCGTCCAAACCGTAAACGTTATTGTCGAATACGGTGTCGTCAAATCTGTCATTCCGAAGGAAATAGCTGAACGGACCGGTGCCGATTTGATCATCTGCGGAGCCACCGGTCTGACCGGTGCTGAACGCATCATCATGGGCAGCATTTCCCAAAGCATTGTCCGCTATGCGAAATGCGACGTCCTTGTTGTCCGGACTGAAGAAGACGCCGCGATGCAAGAGCAGGTCCCCGAATAAAACAGGAATATTGTTAAAACCATAGCCGTTTCCTGACGCAGAGGAAACGGTTTTATTAATTTCAGACAGATGATTGCCGTTTTAAAAAATGTGACAATCGAACCTATTTTCTGCCCTTAGGTTTAATTACATGAAGAAAATGGCAATAGAAGTAAAGACCCGAAAACAATTTGCGTTTCGGCTTACTGTACATATTCCTATTTGCGATAGATCAACCATATAACAGCGGGCTTCGGACAGGATGACACAGACATTTGTGCTGCTGACAACGCCGAAAAGGATCATAGGATTCTTTTGGGCGTTTTTTAGTGAGTTTAATGGGGATAAAATTTGGAAGGAGTGAACATCATGAATCGGTTACAAGAAACAGCAGACGCAGTTGCGTCCCTGCTGGATGCGGAGATTGAAATTTCTGGAGAGACATGCTTCGTCAAAATGAAAAGACGGTTGAATATCCACACCGATCAGAATAATTTTTCCTGTATATTGGAATTGGATATCTCATTTAAAAACTTAAAAAATAATGGCCACGCCTTAAATACAGGAGAAATTCTTTTATTGCCGGAAGAATTGCAGCCTTTCACTGCCGCCTGGTCCAGTTACCATATACCATTGCCGGTCAATTTCAGACAGCATTGCGAAACCAATCCGAATATCGTCTGCCTTTACATGGAATCGGTGGAATGCCCCAAAGACTTTGCCAAACGTCTTGCTGCTTCCTTAAAAGCGTTGGAGCCGCTGGAATCCATAAGCTGATTACGAAAACACTAAGAATGCCGATAAAAATAATTTGAAAAATCCGGATTCCTCTTACAGGAATCCGGATTTTATGCGTCTTCAGGCTTTGCCGCCATATAATTGCTGGAGCTCGTCTTCTTTCATCGTGAAACGGTGTTCTTCAGCCGGGAAAGCGCCGGACTTCACTTCACTTACATAAGCGCTCAGTCCATTTTTCATGACATCCCCCGCTTCCGCATACGAACGGACAAATTTCGGCAGATGGTGCGAGCCGTATTTCACAGTGTCATGGTATACAAGCACCTGGCCGTCCGTTTCGCTCCCGGCCCCAATGCCGATGACCGGAATCGATACGGCTTCCGTCACTTCTTTGGCCAATTGATACGGAATGCACTCCAGCACCAGCATAAACGCTCCCGCCGCTTCACAGGCCTTCGCATCTTCAATCAGCTTTTTGGCCGCGTCAGCCGTCTTCCCCTGCACTTTAAAGCCACCCAGCACCCCGGCCGTCTGCGGCAATAAACCCAGATGCGCCACCACGGGAATGCCGGTGCGCGTCAGCAATCTGGTAACATCAGTGACTTCGTCCGCCCCCTCAAGCTTCAGCGCCTCCGCGCCTGTCTCCTGAAAAATGCGGACAGCGTTCTGCAATGTGCGGTCGATATCTCCATGGAATGAAGCAAATGGCATGTCGACCACCAAAAACGTAGCCTGCGCCCCGCGGCGAGCCGCTTTCCCGTGATGAATCATATCATCGATCGTCACTTTGACTGTAGAGTCATAGCCAAGAACGACCATTCCAAGTGAATCTCCGACCAGGATAATATCCATGCCGGCTTCTTCCGCAATTTTAGCAGACGGGTAGTCGTAAGCTGTCAGCATGGCGATTTTCTCGCCTTCTTTTTTCATCTTTGTAAATGTAGCTGTGTTCTTCATCATTTTTCTCTCCTTTTCAGGGAGAAAACCGGACATAAAAAGCCCTCTGTTCCAGAATTGGTCAGAAGGACAGGATTTTCATCGGCTGGTTTCCTCCGTCCCTGTCATAAATTGATCAAGGCAGAATGTTATTATGGATGTGCGATTGGGTTGCCGGTGCAGTTCCCTATGGATACCGCCCTCCCTCACACTATAGCAGAAGCTGCAATAGTCTGACAATATTTCCCGCTTAATATGGAAATGAAATCATGGTGAAGCCAACTTACTTTCTAAGCAGATTTGATTAAACTTTTTCATATACCCTGTATAGTATATGATAGTTATTATTTTTGGAGGTTCTTATGGCAATCATCAGCAAATTAACCGTCATTCTCATCATCGGAATCAGCTTTGCCCTTGCTTTCCTGGCTTTCTATCTGATGAGCAATCTTACGAAAGAACAGCGAAAACAGCAAATCAGCGAAATCACTTCGCAGCTGATTAACTTCGTGCTGTTTCTGTGGCTCGCGAAAATCCTTTTGAACTTGCCTTTATTCGTTCAGGATCCGCTTGCAGTGCTCGCCTATCCGAGCAATTCGGAAGCTTTTTATCTGGCAATGCTTTTTACTGGAATCCTGGTCTACTTTAAAGCTAAACAAGGAAAAATAGCCGGCGGCCGTCTGGCGCATTCGTTTCTGCAAATCTTTTTGGCGGCTTCATTTGTCTATGAATTCATCCAGATGACATGGCGTGAAAATCCTTTTTCCCTTCCTTACCTGGTCGTCTTCGGCCTTTTATTGGTGTTATTCCATGTGCTGCAAGGGCGGATGAAGCCGCTGAATCAAATCAGCATCGTGCTTGCGGCAGCGGCCGTCGCCTTTTTTACAATCAATTTTATGCTGCCGTATCTTTCGATTTTTGGCTACATCGTGGAACCTTGGTTCCTGGCACTGTTTCTTGCCGCATGTTTCGGGCTGCTTATCAATGGCCCTTCAGATCAACTTGAATCCGAATCAAATTAAACTTTTGGAGGCATCCTCATGAAAAAAGCTTTATTCTTCATAATAATTGGCGCCATGCTGGCATGGGCCATTTACGATTTCACCATGTCCGGCAACGATTCCGCGAACCAGCACAGTGATACTGCTTCTTCCGTTACTTCCGGCGAATCAGCTGATGTGGGTCTCGCTGTCGGTCAGACTGCACCCGATTTCACGCTCGAAACACTGAGCGGTGAACAAGCAAGGCTTTCGGATTTTCGCGGCAAACCGGTATTCATCAATTTCTGGGCTACCTGGTGCCCGCCATGCCGCGCTGAAATGCCCGATATGCAGAAACTTTACGACAATAAAGATATCGAAATACTGGCCATTAACTTGACCGACACGGAAAAAAGCGAAGACGGTGTTGCATCTTTTGTTGAAGAGATGGGTTTAACTTTCCCCGTTCTAATGGATGCGGAAGGCGAGATTTCTTCAGCTTATAACGTTAAGGCTTACCCAACGTCATACATGGTTGATGCAGAAGGAAAAATCAGCCATATCGCTTACGGCGCTATGAATTATAATGTAATGATACAGGAATATGAGAAAATGAATTAAATTCTTTATGGGAGTATATTTCCCGGGAAATATTGTGGGTTATGAGTGACTCAGCTTAGATAATTAGAGATAAAAGGGGTTATTTTTATGTTTGCAGTGAATGTGGAAGGCGCCATCCATCGGAATGGCAAATGGCTGTTGATCCGCAGGAGTGAAAAAGAAGAACATGCCGGCGGCAGCCTGTCACTTGTGGGCGGACAATGTGACATCGAAGGATTTTCATCTGATATTCTTGAAAGAACCCTGGAACGGGAAATCTTCGAAGAAGTCGGCTGTAAAGTTTCTGGCCTTAAATATGTAAACAGCTCTTCGTTTGTGACGGATTCAGGAGTGAACGTCATTGATATCGTCTTCATATGCCGTCACCGGACTGGCGAGCCTTTTGCCAAAAGTGCCGATGAAGTTGATGAGGTTTTATGGATGACCACTGATGAAATTCTTGCACATAAGGAGCTGCCGGATTACCTGAAGGTGAATATCGGCCTGGCGGATAAGATGCTGTAAAAGATGTTGCAAGGTGAGTAATTGCTTTAGGATTTGCTTAAAAAATTTGGGAATGTCATCTGTTAGAAGGCAAATTCGTATAAATTTGATCGTTATAAGTAATTCGGTCGTGGCATGAAGCAGATTGCTTTATATAACATCCCGTTTTCGACATTGATGAAGCGTTTATCGATGTTCAGGAAATTATATCGGCGTTCAGATGATTATATCGGCGCTCAGGAAATTATATCAGCGTTCAGATGATTATATCGGCGCTCAGGAAATTATATCGGCGTTCAGATGATTATATCGGCGTTCAGGAAATTATATCGGCGTTCAGATGATTATATCGGCGTTCAGGAAATTTCAGCTGTTTAAGTATAGAGAAAAAGCCGAAGCCACCTCATGGCTTCGGCTTTCCTTCTTTAATTTCCCGCCATTCGTCTTCCAATATCCCCATTTCCCAAAGACTCCAATAATCATCGCCAAACTTTTGATGATCGCGCATCAGCCCTTCTTTTTGAAAGCCGGCTTTTTCATAGCAGGCGATAGCGGCTTTATTGAAATCAAAGACCCCGAGCGTAACACGGTGCAGTTTGAGATCATCAAAAGCGATTTCCAGCACTTGCTGGATCATTTGGCAGCATAGCCCTTTTCCTTTTGTGTTCGGGTCGCCTAAGATGACACGTCCAATCCGCGCCGATCGGTTATTCCCGTCAATGCGGGACAAGGAAACATGGCCAACCAGCTTTTGTGTTTCGGCGTCAATCACACTATAGATATAGGAGGATGAATTCTCTTTATTCGCGTCTTTCAAATACTCTTTCAATTGAAAGTCATTCAACGGATAGACGAAACTCGGTCCCGCCCATTGAAGCATGAACTCCGGCGTCTCAACCCAGTCGATCAATTGCTTAAAATCTTCCTGTTCGAAATAGCGTAACGTAATCATTGAGGTCCACTTCCTCTTCAGTAATTTCAGCTCTTTACTGATACTCTACCCTATCCCGTTACGCCCTAAAATCGATTACTCCACTTTCCTCACATTTTAAACCCGGCTGCGTTTTCTTTTTTGTTTCTTTGTTCCAGATACTCATCGAGCGCTGATTGTTTTGGCTTCTTGCCAGTCATGATTTTATGAATCTCATTCAATAGCATAAGTCCTCTTATCAAGATGCCAAGGATAATTCCAAATGCCAGCAGGCCTCCGACAAAAGGGCCGAAAAACAATAATAAATAGCCAAGAATCGTGCTTAACAGTATAGCCGTGAACAGTTTCATTCCCAAATCCCCCTATCTCTCTTTTCCAAAAACACTACATATACGTTATTGTTTAAACCTTAACGATGCTTCATTTCCCGTTTCAGCATCCGAATCTGCCCCCGGTGGCTGATTTCATCTTCCAGGACATGAAACCACAGGTAATAATTGTTGTAGGCGACACCGTTTGGCCATGTGTTCTCTTCAAAAAGCCAGGTTTCGTCCTTCAACTTAAGTTGTTTCAATGTATCTTTTCGAACTTCCGCCAATTCTTCCAGGTAGTATTCCACTGGCTGATCCTTAATATCACGCCGCCCCTCGTCCCCAAGATCGACTGCAGATCCCCAGTACGCCATTTCCTCTTCAGTAAAATCACGTTTCTCGAACGATATCACCTGATGCACTTTTTCTATTGCAGCGATATGCATCAGCAGCGCACCGATTGAGTTGCTGTGGCGCGTCTGTAAATGGTCCAGTTCCTTTTGGTTCAATCCACCGATTTCCCAAAGCGTAACGGCGCGTGCGTGTTCAAGCATTGATACCAGTTCGCCAATTTTGTCCGGATAGCCTTTCGGCGCTTTGATGACATAATCGATCATCTAATTCAGCTCCTTTTTGTAATAAATCAATGTGGCCCGTTCATTAATCTTTTGCTCCTTGCCGGTCCGCTGATATCCAAGCTTTTCATACAAACAGCAATTCCCCGTTTCTTCAGCGAGCGTCGAAAGTTCCCACACTTTGTCGTCGGCAAATTTCTGCTCCCCCATCAACATGGCTGTTTGCGCGATGCCTTTCCTTTGATGGCCTGGTCCAATGAAAATCGGGCTGATCCACAAGCTGCCATTTATTTCTTTGCGTACAATGTTAATGGCGCCGGCCAGTTCTTCATCAGCCAGTATCATATAATAATGGCTGTTCGGATTTTTTATTCGGGTGATTGTTTTGTCCAGCGGCTCTGTTGCAGGGCTGGTACCGTGATCCCTGTATTTTTTTAACAAGGGCGCAAACGCAGACAATTGCAATTCGTGTATAGCTGCAGCATCTGATTCTATTGCCTCCTGCAATGTAATTCTCATCTGTCCCGCCTCATTTGCTTCAGTCTTTTTCCACCATCGTCAAAAACCCGGCAAAGTCCGTTTTGAATTCAGCTTCTTTTTTGAATCCGAACTTTTCGTAAAGGCGGATAGCGCGTTTATTGAATGTGGCCACCGTCAGCCGCAGCGGCTTATCGGGTTGCTGATCGAGAATCTCCCGCTTTATATAAGTGAAAAATTCGCTTCCCAATCCGTGTCCGGTCTCAGCCGGCTTCATCCCGAGACCAAAGTCGATATAACCCGCCGGATACACGCCTATTATTCTGCCGGCAGGTACCTGCGCAGAATTGCCCGTGCAATAAAATCCGAAAAGCTCCCCTTCTTCATTGCGGACTGCCCGGTATGTACCATCGAGGATTTCACTCATCGATTCGTCGTTCACCGTATTATTATAGAAATCGTATGGATAGGGATAACGCCAATTCAAGATTTCTGTGGCGATTTTTCCTGTCATTGGTTCTGAAGTGAATTTCATGTTTGCACCTTCTTTTTAGTATGTATCTTTAGCGCCCAGATATTCTATTTCCAGCTCCTCCTCATTCCCCGGTGACACGAAATACGCTTTTGCATCCGGCCGAGAACTGACAATCCGCTTTATTTCCCCGTCAATATAGTGAATGGCGGCTCCGTCGTCTGCGGCAATTCCCGGCTGCAGTGTGCCATCGTCCACCAGCTTCCGGTACGTCGGCCTTCTTTCAGCCTCGCCGTCGTAATGCGGACAATTGCTGCCACTTAGGAAGCCGAGCGCTTTCAACGGTTCGAGCTTATCGCCATAAGAATCCGTCACGCCTTCCTCGAACCAGCAAATTGAACCCGCGCTGATGCCGGCCAATACAATTCCCTGGTCCAGCGCCTTGCGGAAGATTTCGTCCAGCCCCCACTCTCTCCATAGCGCCAGCAGGTTTTTCGTATTTCCACCACCTACATAGATAATGTCCTTATCCAGCACATAACTTTCAAGGTCTCTCACTGGCGGTATAAATAAAGACAGATGGCTCGGCTCACAATTTTCTCCATTGAAGAAGTTATAGAAATTCTGAATCATGCTTTCAGCATCGCCGCTTGCCGTTCCAACGTAGCAGATTTTCGGTTTGTCTTTTCCTGCCTGCTCGAGGATATAGCGGTCCAATAACGGATTTTCCTGTTCCATCAGGAAACCGCCTCCGCCCATCGTGATAATTTGTTTCATAAGGGTTCGCTCCTTCGTTTTCAGTTGGCTTTTCTATTGAGTTTTTGCGAGTTGGGCGTATTTTGGTGGAAGTTGGGCGTATTTCGGCTAAAGTTGGGCGTATTCCATTCGAAGTTGGGCGTATTTGGACCAGAGTTGGGCATATTCCTGGAATTGCCGATTTCAAAAACTGCAGCTTCAGGTTAAAGTCTATTCTGCTGTCACTTCAATTTTTACTGTGTCCAGACCGAGACGTTCTTTTAATTCTTCGGTAATTTCGAGGCTAATGGATTCGCCGCTCTTTAGATCGTGGTAAATATAAAGGCCAGCAGTAACGATTGTGCCGTCCAGCCCTGAAAGTTCCGAGGGTTCCGGCTTCATACTGACAATATGATCCAAGTAATCCCCGCTGATCTTCGCCGCTTCAAATTGCTCGTAGGGCAGGACAAGGTAAGGCGGCTGTCGTTGCGCCAATGTTATTTCAACGGCCCCGCCAGCTGTTTCCACTTTGCCGTCAGCGTCCACTGGCTGGCCGTCGACTGCTAATTCATATTCCCAGAGATCTTGGGCGAATTCCTCTTTTTCTTCTTTACTCATTTGATCGATCAACCCTTTGGCCAAGCCGAGATAATATTCGGTTTCGTCAGCGCTAGTTTTGGCTTCAAGATTCAATTCGAGCTCTTCCAACGCTCCTTGCAACTCTGCTTTCTCTTGCTGCAATTCAGTTATCTCCAACTTCTGTTCTTTCAGCAGTTTCGCGGATGCTTCCGCTTCTTTATTGTTTTCCGCCTCTGTCTCTTCACTGCATCCTGAAAGCAAAAAACCAGCACTCAATAGTAAAGCTCCCCATTTAAGATTTTTCACTTAATCCCTCTTCTCCACCTAAACTTTTATCTTAATGAAATATACTCTAGCCGGGTCTAATTATAGTAAAATTTTACTATTTTATTCTCACTATTACAATGAAATTCGGAACATTTTGACTTGCTTGAAATTACACCGCCCTATTTACTGGCGGATGAGGTAAAATGGATGTATTAAAGATTTGATTCCAATTGCTGATTCTAAAAATGATTTTAGGAGGAATGCGGGTGGATGTGGATACGGTTTTGAATTTATATATTTTCTTTCTTGCCGCTGCAGCTGTCCTGTGTATGGTGATTGCCTGGTTTGTCACTAGAATTTCCGAGAATCTTTTTATCGGTTTTGTCAGCATTTTCATCGCCAGCCTGCTCAGCCTGATGCTGATTTTCGGCTGGTTCCAGTCCATGACTATTGATGCAGAAGAAAATATCCACTGGATTTTCAGCTACGGCCTGGTGCTTCTCCTTTATCCGATCTATCTGTTTACGAATTGGTTCATATTAAAAAGAGCCCGGGGTGTCCGGGCAGAAGAATAGCAATTTCCCGGTTCAGGTGCCGGGATTTTTTTATGCGAATAAATTTTTTTTACTTTGTATGAACTTTTTCGGCATTGCCGTGTCTAATGTGTAACTAGAGAGAAACGAGGTGTTGGCTGTGGACGAAATCGATATTGCCCGAAAAGCGATAAAAGGCGATGAAGAAGCGTTTGTCGCATTGATGCAAATACATAAAGAAGCCTTGCTTCGGACGGCTTTGGCTTTCCTGAAAAACGAGCATGACGCACTTGAAGCCTTGCAGGAAACGACTTACCGGGCATTCAAAAAAATCGGCTCCTTGAAAGAACCTGCCTATGCCAAGACTTGGCTGATCCGCATCACTATTAATTATTGCCAGGATCAATTGAAGAAAGACAAACGTTACGTAAGAGATGGAGAGTCAGCTGACTCAGCAGTATCAGACGACTTGACCCAGCTGGAGTTGCAGGAAGCCTTAAGCACCTTATCAGCCGGTGAACAGCAATTAATTTATATGAAGTACTTTCAGGACGTCAAAATCAAAGACATCGCTGCCCTTGAAAAGATACCGGAAGGCACTGTAAAATCACGGCTCCACAAAACATTGCGGACATTACGAAGCCATTTTGAAGGCAAAGGAGAGATGGACCATGTATGAGAAAGAGGAACAGAAATTGACAGATTTCAAAAATCACCTTGAACAGGTCCCTCTGCCTTTGGAAGCCTCGGATGGCGCGATTATGCAGGGACTTGAAAGGGCAAAGGGTGAAAAGCTGCAGACGCGTGCCAAGCGGAAACGGACGCTTTGGAGTTTGGCGGCTGCGGCGTTGATTATACTGACCTTGGTGACGACGATCCGCGTGTCCCCCGCTTTTGCCAATGCGGTCGCCTCGATTCCGGGTATGGAGAAGTTTGTTGAACTGATCCAAAACGATAAAGGATTACAAGGCGTATTTGAAAACGAATATTACCAGCCGATCGGCGAGTCGCAGACGATTGGCAATGCGACGCTGACGATTGACGGAGTCATTTTGGATGAGTCGGGGATGAATATTTTTTATACGATTGAGTCAGCTGTGGATATGGAGGATATCCTGATTAATCCGATAGCTCTGAAAAACCAAGAGGAGATTTCTCCTGATGGTATTTCTTGGCACCATTCTGATTTTGAAGAAGGTTCACCCAAAATTTTTCAAGATGTCTTAAGTTATAAATTCATAGAGTCAACCAAGTTTAAGAACCTGGATTTCACCCTTGATCTGCAAGTTAAGGTGAATGGCAATGAATTCGATTTCTCCGTACCTTTTACAGTGCCGGAGAATGTGAAGCCAAGTATCGTGTATGAAATGCATGAAGAAGTTGAAGTTGAAGGACAGAAGTTTACAGTGGAAGAAGTAACTATTCATCCGCTTCGGGTTGGAATCCGTCTTACCTTCGATCCGGACAATACGAAAAAGATTCTACAGTTTGAAGACATCCGCCTTGAAGATGAAGATGGCGAAGCTTGGAGTTCCATCGCAAATGGCATCTCTGCAAGCGGAGAGGCTGAGGACGGCGAAATCGTTTATTATCTGCAAAGCAATTATTTCGAAACGCCGGAAAAGCTTCATCTGCGCATCAATAAAATGCAGGCAGTGGATGTCGAAGATTCCTATTTCCTCGTAGATACTGATAAGAATTTATTGCTTCACAGCCCTAAAGATGGCCAATTGGAATTGATTGAATCGAACCGTTCAGGGATTGAAATGATTCTGAAAAGGGAAGATCAACCCGATCACACATATGGAATCGATAAACAGATTACAGATGCAGATGGAGAGTTGCTGGATATACAGTCCTCAGGAATAACTTCGGTATATGAAGGCAAGCAGGATATCAGTATAGACATAAATGACAACGGCTACGCCAACCCAGTGAGAGTTGATCTAGCCGCCTACCCCAACTACATCAACGGAGACGTTAAAATTGAACTGAAAAAATGACAAGCGTACACTAAAGGGCAAGAACCTTCTTGAGGTTCTTGCCTGTTTTATTTCAATAAAAAGCTATTCGAATTCAACTTACAGAAATGGAGTGGATGAAAAATGAGCAAAACGGCTATCATCACCGGTGCCAGCAGCGGCATCGGGCAAGCAGCGGCTAAAGAGTTGGCGAACAAAGGATTTTCCGTCATGCTGGCGGCGCGGCGCGAAGAACGTCTATCGGAATTGAAAAAGGAAATTGAAGACGCGGGCGGACGCGCTGCCTATAAAGTGACAGACGTCACGTCAGCCGAAGAAATGAAAGCATTGGCCGAGGCTACAATTGAGCAGTTCGGACAAATCGATGTCATGCTCAACAACGCGGGCTTGATGCCTTTATCGTTCATGAATAAATTGAAAATCGATGAATGGGACCGCATGGTCGACGTCAACATCAAAGGCGTGCTTTACGGCATCGCGGCTGTTCTTCCGCATATGGAAGAACGGAAAGAAGGCCACATCATCAATGTTTCTTCCGT
The DNA here is from genome assembly GCF_057369535.1 of Planococcus sp. RAB007_Raresut. Taxonomy (NCBI): domain Bacteria; kingdom Bacillati; phylum Bacillota; class Bacilli; order Caryophanales; family Caryophanaceae; genus Planococcus; species Planococcus sp. RAB007_Raresut. The sequence continues at coordinate 129,796 of NZ_JBXYIF010000002.1, read as the reverse complement.
GGCGGGACATGATGTCACACCGGGGAGCGCGGTTTACAGCGGAACGAAATTTGCCGTGCGTGCGATTACAGAAGGATTGCGTCAGGAGCTGGATCCAGCGATGAACATCCGCGCGACGATCGTGTCACCTGGCGCGGTTACGACTGAACTGGTGGAAACGATCACGGACGAAGATATTTTATCCAGTTTTTCCAGCGGCTTTTCAATGGAATTCTTGCAAGCGGAAGACATTGCGCGCGCCATCGCCTATGCGGTTGAGCAGCCGGCGCATGTCGATGTGAATGAAATTTTGATCCGTCCGAGACAACAGAAGTAAATTTTGTGAGATAGCCCCCTGGAATTTTGAATTCCAGGGGGCTTTTTTGCTGAACGCCGATAAAACTTTTTAATCGCCCGCATTTTCGATTAATCGCCCGCAAATAATTTTAATCGCCCGCATTTCTGTCTAACCGCCCGCAAGCCCTCTGGAATTTTGAATTCCAGGGGCTGTTTTGCTGAACGCGCATAAGTGACAGCTAATCGCGCGTATTTTTTCCTAATCGCGCGTATTAATTTTTAATCGTGCATATTTTTTCTAACCGCGCATAAGATTTTTTAATCGCCCATATTCTCGTCTAATCGCACGCAAGTCGGGGTTAATCGCACGCAAATCATTTTAATCGCACGCAAACTGGTCCTAACCGCACGCATTTCACTCTAATCGCACGCAAACCGCTTTTTCCCGGTTAAACCATTTCCTCAACCCCCACATCCCCTCTCCCAAAACCCCCAAAAACAAAAAAGGAAGCTTTTCGCTAAGCGAAAAGCCTCCCATTTCAATTCCTTAATTACATTTCCAGTGTTCTTTGCGGCTTGCGCACTAAGCACATAATACCCGCAATCAGATAGAAGATACCGGCAATAATACCGAGACCCGTTGTTGTGATTGAGATGATGACTGCAGTGGCGATGAAGATGATTCCGGCGATGACCGGTTTTTTGTTGCCTTTCAGCAAGACCATTGCGACGATGCCAAGAACGATTGCGGCTATGGCTGATATAAGCACTATCCACCCGCCTGCACCAAGCATATCCATCGCCGCTTCGAATTCTTCCATTGAAAAGTCAGTCGACGGATCGCCGGTTCCAGTTGTCAATTCAGTTTCGATCAAGTCTCTGTTGTTCTGCATCCAGAGCATGAATCCTCCAATTGCCGCCATAAATGCATAGCCCAACGCTCCGATAATTCCTAATACGATTTCTGCTGTACGTTTCATTTTTTATTCCTCCTATTTTTTATTCTAAATTAATTCCCTGCTACGTCCCGTTTTGTAAAGGCTGCCCACGCTGCGCCCATGAAGATGGCGAAGTAGACCAGCAGCACGATGATGGAGAAGGTCAACGACATGCCGGGAATCGTCGGCTCCATGCCGTTTGTGTATTGTTCCAGATTCGTGTTTGCGAACAGGATGAATTTCGACCACTCGTATTGCGACAGGAACGCAACAATGGTGTTGCCGGCCATCATCAGGAAGATCGCCAGACCGATTGCCATGCCGCTGCTTCTGAAGATAGCGGAAATCATGAATGCGAAAGTCGCCATCATCACCAGAGTGACGATGCTGAAGCCGTATGATTTCGCGATTTCACCCAGTACGTCATTGTGCACATAATGCGTCATCATGTCCTGCACGACCATCGGATTCAAGCCGTTCAATCCGAATAATAATGCGCCGACAAGCCAGGATGACAGCAATAAGAAGATGAGCAAAGTCAAAGCGAATATCAATACGGACACGTATTTGGACAATAAAATCTTCGTCCGCGAAATTGGGCGGATCAATAGTAATTTAATGGTGCCCCATTTAAATTCGTTTGAAATGATGCCCGCTGCCACGATAATCGTGAACAGGCTGATGACCGAAGTGAGGAAACTGTTTTCAAGCACATATTCCCAGCCGTCATAAGGCTGCGGCTTGATGTTGTTTTCGAGATGGTAATTGTTTTCGGCAATAATCATGTCATTCATGAAGCCGCCAAATTCTTCGTCCTGCATTTCGGCAGTCAGTTGTGCATTTTCAGCCTGCAGTTCCGTCTGCCAATTGTCGCCGTACTCCTTAAAGTCCGATTCGGTTCCGAAAAATTTTGTAATAAGTCCGCCGCCGATGGCAATGACGAGGAGCACCGCAAACATGACCCACGTACCTTTTTTCGCATACAGTTTGATCTGTTCATTCCAGATCAGCTTCATGAAATTACTCAATGCTATTCTCTCCAATCAGGTCAAAGAATTTATCTTCCAGCGTCGCCTGCAGGACACGCACCCCGTAAATGCTGATGCCTTGTTCCATCAGGTTTTTCAGGATCTGTGGAATCTCTTCACGTTTGACCGACATGGAAAGTTCCTTGCTGCCCACACCTACCGCATTCGGAAGATGGGTATCGAGATACGTCTTGGCCGTTTCCATCGGCTCGACTTCGATGTAGACTTCTTTCAGCGCTTCTTCGTTCTCAACGGTCCGCACTTCTTCGATGGCAATCAATTCACCGTTCTTGATGACGCCGATCCGGTCACACATCAATTCGATCTCCGTCAATAAGTGGCTGGATACGATAACCGCCACATTTTCCTTTTCCGCAAGATTGCGTATGTATTTCCGGATTTCACGGATTCCTGATGGATCCAGCCCGTTTGTCGGCTCATCCAATATTAAAATCGATGGTCCATGCAATAAAGCCTGGGCGATTCCAAGGCGCTGGCGCATGCCAAGTGAATAGCGGCCCGTTTTTTCGTGTATCGCTTTTTCCAGTCCGACCAGAGAAACTACTTCTTTGATCCGTTCGTCCGTTACGCCTTCGACCATCCGCGCATATTGCTTCAGATTCTTCCAGCCACTGAGGAATGGATACATCTCGGGATTTTCAACGATAGCGCCGACATGCTGGATCGCTCCTTTGAAATCCGTTTTGATGCTTTTTCCTTCAATCAGCACATCACCTTCTGTGATGTCGATCAATCCGACCATCATCCGGATCGTAGTCGTCTTCCCTGCTCCGTTCGGCCCTAAAAACCCGAACACTTCCCCTGCTCTGATTTCAAAATCCAGGCCTTTGATAATCGGCTTACTGCCAATTGTCTTTTTCAAATTCACCAATTGCATTGCCGGCTTCGACATGACGCGCACCTCCGTATTTTACTTTCCACTCCTCTTTCTACGACTCAACAGGAAGAAGGTTCCCAAAAATGGTAATTCCCATAAAAAGTTATTTATTTCAGGAAAATTTAAGATTTTTCGTTTCGACAATACGGGAAATTAAATAGCACATCTCTGACGTCAGAGATGTGCTTTTGTATGGCAATTATTTCCGAGTTAATTATCCCTGGTGCTGCGGCCGCTTATTTTCCGGCTTTTTGAACCAGTGCCGCAAGCCTTTTCCCGCATACGGTTCATCGTTATAACGCGGGATGATATGAAAATGGCTGTGCAGAATCGACTGGTTCGACGCTTCGCCGACATTCCAGCCGAGCGTGAAGCCATCCGGCGAATACTTTTGCTTCAGATATTCCTGCGCCTGCTGCATCAAGTCGTAAGTATCGTTCCACTCTTCTTTCGTCAGTTCAAACGTATTCACGCGGTGGTTCTTCGGAATGATGATACCAGATCCTTCCAGCACACCTTGATGGCGGTCATGCTGCAAAAAGTAACACGTATCATTTTCAAGGATGATATGCTGTTCCGGATCCTCTGCAAAATTGCAGTATGGGCAATCCTCTTTATAACTCATTGTTTTCTCCCCTATCTCTTTTTCAATGAAGCATTTGCCTGGCCGCCGTGGAATATGCGCAGGATGAAATCGCGCTCCGGCACCTGCAATTTATCGTACGCTTCGAGAAACGCTTTATTGTCATAAACGGCCGATTTTATTTCCACTTCAAAGCCCTCTTCTTTCGCTTCGATGATGGCGTAAGGTGCTTCCGGTTTATCGTTGCAGCCGAGAGCGCCGGGGTTCAGGTAAATCGTACGATTATTATGGAAGAAATGCTGCGGATGGTGATGGCCAAAGCAAATCAGGCTTTCATCGTGGCCGCTGAACATCTTTTCAGCGTTGCCAAGATTCGGCTCGACAATCTGTGAAAACGGATCTTCGCTGATCGGCACTTCCGTTTTTCGATCTTCCATATGATAATGCGTGAAAAGCACCCGGTGCCCGCTGAATTCTTCACGGATGACTCGCGGCAATTTCTCGAGCTTCGCAATAAAATCTTTGTCCATACCATCGGCAATCCATTGATGATGAGCGAGAACATGAAGATGGCTTCTTGGATATTCCCTGCCTGCCGCCAGTGCCAGCACGGCTTCATCGTGATTGCCGGTAATCATCGATACATCATTCCGGCCGAATAGGATACGCAGCACCTCGTTCGTTTCGTGGCCGATCGCAATCATATCCCCCAAACAATAAATATGGCTGACCTCACCAGCAGCATCGATTTCAGCAAGCACCGCTTCCAAAGCGCCGACGTTGCCGTGGACATCCGTTATCACTGCAAATTTCATGGCTGGATTCCTCCATTTTTCATTTCTTCAATACTATTGCGAAACGTCAGTGTTTGATTTCGACAGAATAATCACACCGCCGCAATGCGATACAGGATGGAATTCGCTGTTACAAATATGGCTGATCGCTTTTTCAAATTCATCGTAAGCAAAATAAAACTCGTCTTCGTCCCAATACTTGATGCTTTCCAATCGGCATTTTGCCAGATCTTCTCGCGTACGGAACGCGATATCGCCAATATAGATTTTGCCGTCCGGCTTCAAGCGCGCCAACAGGGTTTCGATAAATACTGTTTTCTCTGCATCCGTCAAATGGTGCAGCGCATAAGTGCTGATAATCGTATCGTAATGGCTGCTGGCAATCGGTTCAGGCAAGCCTTCTGTGATATCCGCCTGCAAAAGCCGCGCTTTCGGCATCTTCTGCTGCGCGATAGTGATCATTTCTTCCGAAAAATCGATGCCATCGATGTGGTGGCCGTTCTCACACAGTTTTGCCGCCAATATGCCTGTGCCAAAACCGATGTCGAGCACATTCGATTGTTCTTTTTGCATTGCTTCATTAAAAATTAGATTCAATATTTCCTTATACCCCGCAAACGGATACTCATTGTTTTCTTCGCTCAATTGAACGGTGCGGTCGTAATCGTTTGCCCATAAATCAAAGCCTTGCTTATTTAACATGTATGTATTCCTCCGTTTATCTTGATTACCTAAATTTTAACATAGCGCGGGTGGAGACAGTTATACGCATACCGCTCAGCCCTCTTCCCCCAGCCACGTCTCAACGGATTCCAAAAACCCTTCTTCTCCCCAGTCGAGTATCGCCTTCAGTTCACCCATCTCTTCAACTTTACTTTGAAAGAAATTATTTCCCAGGAAATATACGAGCCGTTCATAGCCAAAACGCTTGCCGCCGTTGATGGAAAACCATTCCCTGAATAATTCCGTTGAATCGAGTGTACTGTAATCTTCCGCAAATGCCTGTTTTATTTCAGCGGTATTTTGGACAGCAAAATCAAGCCAACCGCTGCCTTCACCGTTGAATGAATAATAAAGGGCCGCGTCCAGACCGGCTGCCGTCTTTCTGGAAAAATGTGTGGCAACACCTTCCTGATAAATCCAAGTCAGCGGATGGGTCCAGTTGATCCTGCTCCAGTCAATGCCCGCCCTGTCAGAAATAATGTGATGGGCCGCATGGCCGAACTCATGCGCTGCGATAACCCGCAGATGGGCCGGCTCCGGCGACAGTTTTTCAAGCGCGAAGCTGATATTCGGGATAAACGCCCGATATGTATACGCATTGGAACCAAAGCCCCCGACAAGCAGATTCACATCAATCGGGAACGTGATGCCGTAAAGCCGTTCGTAAGCTGTAGCGGTTTCTTCTATTAAAGCAGGCAGCCTCCACCGGGCCGCTTCGATTCCCTCCATCGCTTCCGTGTATTTGCTGATCGACTGCTGATGACGTTCTTCCGTGTCCTTGCAGTGATACGCGAAATACTCTGCGAAAATTTCCGGGTATTCGTTATAATAACTTCTTAAAAATGCAGTTGTGCCTTCGTAATTCTTCAGGAAATAACCTGCCGTGTCGACGATTTTCACCATTTGATCCCCCCCCCTTGTCCTATAATTTTCTGACTGATTCCTTCAGCGCATCTTCCTGCACGCCGTCCCATCGCTTATGTACTTCAAATGTGCCTTCTTCGAAAAATAACGGAAAGCGCTCACGGAACCACCCTTGCATCGGCAGCTCCAGCGCTTCTGCCACCGGCACCCATTTCAACTTTCCTTCCGGCGGATTCTCCAGCAGCTCGCCTTCGAATTCCATCGCTGTGTAATTGAAAACCATGTAACGTGAATTCTCGCTGAGATCGGTAAATTCATCCAATCCTTTATAAATCAGCTTTGTAACGGTCAGTCCCGTTTCTTCTTTTACTTCACGGATTGCGCCTTCGGCAATCGATTCCGGATAATCCACTTTTCCGCCGGCTCCGATATATCCCGGAAACCCTTTTTCCGGCGGCCGCTCAATCAGCAGCACTTTATCGCCGTCGAGCACGAGGCACATCGTCATCAAAGTTATTTTTGGACCTTCAGCCATTGCCATTCGCCCCCAGCGCTTTCCACTCCGGTTCAAGCATTGAAAAAATCAACGCGTCATGCGACGTGCCCCGCTGGAATAAATAACCGCGCAAGACCCCTTCTTGTTTAAAGCCAAGCTTTGTCAGCATGTTGTTCGAAGCATCGTTTGCAGGATACGTGACAGCGCCCATCCGGTAGAGACCCAATTCTTCGAACGAATAACGAAGCACTTCAAGCACCGCTTCTTTTGCCAGCCCTCTGCGCCAGAAATCCGGATGCACCTCATAACCGACTTCCGATTTTTTTGAGCCCAGATTTAAATTATTCAATCCGATTGTGCCAATAAATTCGCCCGTCTCTTTCATTTCCAGCCCCCAGCGGTAACTGCGCTGTGCTTCAAAGCCGACTTGAAATGCCGACACCATTTTCTCCGCAATATGGCGGTCTTGCAGACTGTCCATTCCGTAGTACTCCGTTACTTCATCCATGGATAAAATGCCGAACAGCGCATCGATATGCTCCGGACCGATTTGAATCAGGCGAAGCCTTGGTGTTTCCAATACTGGAAATATCATTTCCATTCCTCCTTGTGGATTGCATATACGTATGCGACTCTGCCGGATATCAAACTTTTTTTCTCCAATTTCATACCGCAATTTTCAGCAACCCGCTGTGATGCTTTATTGTCTGGATGGATCAGTGATACGGCACGCTCTTTGCCGAGCACGTCGAACGCGTAATCCCGCAAAGCTTTTGCCGCTTCCGTCGCATAACCCTTAGACCAATAATTCTTGGCGATCCAATAACCGATTTCCCATTCATCAGCCCCGTCCACTTTTTGCGGGATGAGTCCGGCATGGCCAATAGGTTCACCGTCGATTTTCCGCTCCAGCAATAATAGCCCCGTTTTCGGATCTTCCTTATAGCCCTGATAAACCCAGTAAAGAAAACGCAGCGCTCCGTCTTTATCCCGCGTCTCTCCGTTTCCGACATACTTCACCATTTTCGGATCCGCTGCCATCCCGTGCAAAAACGGAAAATCCCCATCCACATAACGGCGAAAAACTAAACGGTCAGACTCGATTTTCACATCTTCCACCTCTTATCGCCGCTTTTTTGATGCTGCGGCTACTTCCACTTTCGGCCATTTCTCCGCCCATTTTTTCGACTCAAGCCTCTTACGATAAACGTTCATGAGACGATCATCTTTTTCAAAAGCTGGTGTTGGGCAAACTTTCATCCCAATTAAATCATCCAATCCGTGCGGCGCCGCCAATTCCAAGTTACTCTTTTCATCCAGCTTTACGCCCAATGCGGTCGCTGTTTCGGGAAACTGCGAAATGGCATCAACCGAGGATCCGTAAGGCGGCAGGTCGTTGACTTCGTGCATTCTTGCCTGATTCTTTACAGACCACGGCAAGCCCGGTATTAACCGATTCAATTGATGTTCATATTCTTTCTCCAGTTCTTCATCCAAATCATTTTCATCATAATAAATGACGTCGATATCGCCCAAAGGGGTTCTTTCTGCGTATTCATGAAGATAATCCCACACTTTGGATCGTACAAAGCCCGCGCACACCCACCAATCGGGCAATTGCAGCGACTCGGCTGAGCGCAGCACCTCCATCATCCATTCGTCTTCTTCAATCTCTTTTAGAATGTCGTCTCTATTTTTCATCCAGCATCTCCCGCTTCAGCAATTGTTCCTATTCTTTAACCGTCTTCCGGATTGATAATGGCCATGACGACGTGATCCTGCCATCTGCCGTTGATCTGCACATTTTTGCGGGCAAGACCTTCCCGTTCGAAACCTGCTTTTTCAAGCGCCCGGATAGAAGGTGCATTATGAGGCATGACGCCGGCTTCAACCCGGTGAAGGCCGAGTTCCCGAAAAGCGTAATCCACAGCGAGTCGAATCGCTTCCGTCGCATAGCCTCTGCCATTGTATTTTTTATCTACAACGTAACCGATCATGCTGCTTTGCAGTGGCCCGCGGAAAATCCGGAAAAGGTTGATCGTGCCCACTAAGTGACCGGTCTCATTCTCCACAATCGCAAAATTATATTCACGGCCAGCTTCGCGGTTTTCTGTGCTTTGCTCAATCACTTCTTTTTGCATCAATAAAGTATAGAAGTCTTCGCCGGCAATGACGGAGAATTCTTTGAAGAATTCTTTATTATCCAATTCCATCTGCAACTTCGCTTGGGCGTCTTTCAGCTTCAAAAAACGGATATGAACTTTTTCTCCCTGCATCTTACCGTCTCCTCTTCCATATCAATTCGGACAAAATCGTGCTAAAAGAACAAAAAGATGTTTCACGTGAAACATTATTTATTCCTCATACGTTTTTCGGAATCCATAAAAAGCGCGAAACTTTTTCGCTTCATAATAAGATCTGGACGTAGTGCTGGCGAGCAGTTCCATCCGCGTTTCCGGATGTAAGTCATGGACATACTGCATCAATTTATCGCCAATCCCGCTGCCGCGCCTGCTTTTCTCTATAATTAATTCGCAGACATAAAGCGTCACCGCTCCGTCCGTCAGCGCACGGAGACAGCCGACCAATTGACCATCCTGTTCCGCCACTGCCGCCAGATTCGACCCTTGCCATGCCGCTTTGGTCTGCTGATGCTTCGCCACCAGATTACTCCAGCCTTCCTGCTCATTCAATTGATGAATTGCCGGAAAATCCGTTTCTTCATATGGACGGATTGTCAGCACTTGCTGTTCTTGCATATTGTGATTCCTGCCTTTCATAAACTGAGTTCATTAGTCATGCTGCCATGTATTTTTTTATTCGAATTCATCTGTATTTTAGAATAAAGGAATATCCGGGAACAGGAAGCTGCCTAAACTTAAAGTAAACAAGATGACCAGAGGGAATTCGAGAAGTGTGAAAAGGTATTCCCTCGGATTCTCTGCATATTTCCGCTCCATGTATGCCCGGTAGAGAGTACTGATCAACGCAACAATGACTGTAGCGTATATGGGGTACAATTCATTTTTTCCGTATCCATAAATCGCAGCTGCCCCTACTCCAATTGCGCCCGCTATACCTATATAAATTTCAATTTTTCTATGCCGGTCATTCACATAACTGGCTTTCAGAAATCTGCGCTTCTCCACGCCTACAATTTTTCTTAGGAACAGATTCACCAGAAACAGGATTGCGAACATTCCCCCGATGAATAAAATCATTTTCAGGGCAAAATTGTCTGGTATCAGGGGGCCAGCATACTCTCTGTAAACATCAAACATGAAGTTCATCCTCAACTTCAGGCTTGGATCTGAGCAATAACACAAACGAAAGCAGGCAAGTCATTAACAAGCCGCTGCCTAAAAGAATTCCTCCGAGGACCAGAAATTGGTTGATGCCGGCTTCGTAAATCATATTGTACTGAACTGTATCCATCATTCCACCATTTCCAGTTATTTCTGAAGCAGCCAGTGACCCTCCTCTTGATCCGCTATTAAAAATCATCAGCAATCCGATGATGATGCTGATACCTGAAATTGCATAAGTGAAAGTAAGATAGTTTTTATTCACCCAATCATCCTCTCCATCGATTTTTAACCACTGAATTCCGCTGCCGCACGTCCAGCGACTCTGCCGGAAAACAGGCAGCCGCCGAGAAAAGTCCCTTCAAGTGAACGGTAGCCATGCACTCCGCCGCCGCCAAAACCGGCAACTTCTCCTGCGGCATATAAACCAGAAATCGGCTGACCGGCATCATTAAGAACACGCGCGGACAAGTCTGTCTGCAGGCCTCCGAGCGTTTTGCGGCTGACGATATTCAGGCGTACCGCGATGAGCGGACCATTTTTCGGATCCAATATTTTATGCGGTGACGCGACGCGGATCAAACGGTCGCCTCTGTAATTCCGGGCTCCGCGCATCGCCGTCACCTGCAGATCTTTCGTAAATGTATTGTCCAGCTGGCGATCACGGGCAACGATTTGCCGTTCGATTTCATTCAAATCCACCAGATTTTCGCCAGTCAGCTTATTCATCCCGGCCACCAGATCAGGCAGATTATCCGCGACAATAAAATCTTCGCCTTTATCCATGAAAGCCTGAACCGGTGCTGTTGCGCCTTTTTTCACCCGTGACAGTACCTGCGGGATACTTTTTCCTGTCAGATCTGGATTCTGCTCAGAGCCTGACAGCGCAAATTCCTTTTCGATGATTTTTTGCGTGAGAATAAACCAGGAATAGCTGTAGCCCGTTTTTTGAATGGTTTCGAGTGTCCCCAGCGTATCGAAGCCTGGGAAGTTCGGCGCCGGGAAGCGTTTGCCTGTTGCATCAAACCATAGCGAAGACGGTCCCGGAAGAATGCGGATGCCGTGGCGCCTCCACACCGGATTCCAGTTTTTGATGCCTTCCGTGTAATGCCACATGCGGTCGCGGTTAACGAGGCGACCGCCCGCCAGTTCTGTAATCGCGAGCATCCGGCCATCCACATGTTCCGGCACACCGGATAACATCTCATGCGGCGCTTCGCCGAGCCGCTCCGGCCAATTTTTACGGATCAATTCGTGATTGCCGCCGATGCCGCCGCTCGTGACGACCACGGCTTTGGCGTTGTATGTAAAGTCTCCAATTTTATTGCGCGAACTCACTTCTCCCCTTGCCGCTTCACTCGGTTCCAGAATCGATCCATGGATACCGGTGACCGCAGCTCCTTCTGTCAGCAAGCCGTCCACTTGATGGCGCGGACGATATTCGACGAGACCGTTTTTCATATGCTCGCGGACGCGGCGTTCGAACGGTGCGACAATTCCCGGACCTGTGCCCCACACGATATGGAAACGCGGCACCGAATTGCCGTGGCCTTCGGCGAGGTAGCCGCCCCGCTCCGCCCATCCGACTACAGGGAAAAATTTAACGCCCATTTTGGCAAGCCATTCCCGTTTTTCACCGGCTGCGAAATCGACATACGCTTTCGCCCATTTCAACCCCCAATAATCTTCGTCGCCGGTTCGGTCAAATCCTGCCGCTCCCAGCCAGTCCTGCCAGGCGAGCTCTTTTGAATCCTTGATTCCCATGCGCCGCTGTTCCGGCGAGTCGACCAGGAATAATCCACCAAATGACCACCAGGCCTGTCCACCAAAAGACGCTTCCGGTTCCTGATCCACCAATAACACTTTCCTGCCGGCATCCGCCAACTCCGCTGTTGCCGTCAACCCCGCCAATCCGGCACCCACTACGATCACATCAAACTCCATCCGCGCTTCCCCCTTGACGATGCTGTTTCTGCTATTATCGTATCATTTTGAGTTGGTAAATTATAGTTAATAATTTTTGTTTTCTGACAATAAAGGCGGTGGCGAGTTCGGAAATTTTATACAATATTTTTTTCCAAAGGAGTTGCTTAGATTTCTGTGAGGAGAAATTCTGCTGAACGCGCGCAAGTTGCTCTTAATCGCACGCATTTCGATTTAATCGCGCGCAAACCGGTCTTAATCGCACGCAAATGATTTTAATCGCACGTAAATCCTGCATATTAGAAATCCAGAGATATCTTAAACTAATAAAAGAAAATATTACCAGCGAACCACTCCACTTCCGTTCTAAAATAAAACTACAATTTGAAAAAAACCTTCGCTATCGCGAAGATTTCCCACAACACCGGACCTTTTCCGCCATGCGAAAAACTTCCCCTATCGGCTTTTATTAAATCTCTCTTCTTTTCCTGCTTTAATTGCCAACAAAAAATCCGGCACCCCATCTAACCGGGGCACCGGATTTTATTCGCGTCAGCCCAGGTGTTTCCGCTGGAAGTCGGCGATGCTTGCGTATTCGTCTGTTAACAGGCGTGACAGCCGGATGAAAATCGGCAGCAGTTCCTTGTAGATTTCTGTGCAGTCCGGATCTGGTTCGTGCGTATGTGTGTGGCCGATCATGTCGCCGACGATGCTGAAGTCTTCGATTTCACCGAGCGCGTACATGCCGAGAACGACGGCGCCGAGGCATGAGCTTTCAAAGCTTTCGGGAACGGTGACGGGCTGGCCGAAGACATCGGCCATCAGCTGGCGCCACATTTCCGAACGGGCAAAGCCGCCGGATGCTTTGATCAGTGTCGGTTCGCCGGTCAATTCCTCAACCGCGAGCAGAACGGTATAGAGATTATAGACGATGCCTTCGAGTACGGCCCGGATCATGTGCTGCTTTTCGTGATGGATGCTCAGGCCGAAAAACGAGCCGCGGGCATTGGAATCCCAAAGCGGCGCGCGTTCACCCGTCAAATACGGGTGAAACAGCAGGCCATCGGAACCCGGATTGACGGTTGAAGCGATACGTGTCAGCACGTCATACGGATCGATGCACAGACGCTTGGCCGTTTCGACTTCCGCAGCCGCGAATTCGTCTCGCAGCCAGCGGAGAATGATGCCGCCGTTATTGACCGCTCCCCCGATGACCCAATGGTCGGCGGTAAGCGCGTAACAGAATGTCCGCCCTTTCGGATCGGTCTTCGGCACCGGTGAAACGGTGCGCACGGCTCCGCTCGTACCAATCGTCACCGCGACGACGCCCGGGTCGATGGCACCGACGCCGAGATTGGCGAGTACCCCGTCGCTTGCGCCGATGATGAACGGCACATCTTTTGGAAGCCCCATGAAAGCGGCATACTCTGTCGCCAACCCGCTCAAGAGGTGCGTTGTCGGCACCGGTTTCGGCAACTGGACAGCATCGATTCCAGCGACTTCAAGCGCGCCGCTGTCCCAATCGAGATTCTCGAGATTGAACAGGCCGGTCGCTGAAGCGATGGAATGGTCAACGACATATTTGCCGAATAATTTATGGAACACAAAACTCTTGATGTCCGCGAACATCGCCGATTGACCGAAAATCTCTGGCTTGTCTTCTTTCAGCCAGACGATTTTGGCCAACGGCGACATCGCATGGATCGGCGTGCCGGTGCGCAGGTAAATCGCATGGCCGTCCATTTCTTCTTTGATGCGGGTGGCATGTTTGGCAGCGCGCGAATCCGCCCATGTGATGCTTTCCGTCAATAATTGATCCTCCGCGCCGACCGCAATCAGGCTGTGCATCGCCGAACTGAAGGATACCAATTTCAGCGTTGCCGGATCGATGGCGCTTTTGCGGATTGTTTCCCGCACTGTCCCAAGAACGGCGCGGAAAATTTCTTCAGGATCCTGTTCCGCCGTCAGCGGAGTCGGGGTGTGCAATGGATAGAAAATCGTCTCCGTCGCCAGCACCTGCCCGGCTTTATTGAACAGAACGGCTTTTGTCGAAGTCGTCCCGATGTCCACTCCAAGATAATGTGATGGTTCAGCCATTGGAACCCTCCTCTTCAGATACTCAAATTATACGTGAATAAAATATGGGTTGCCGGTCTAACTGTTTTAAAATATAAAGGTTAAGACAATAAATCAAATAGACGATATTCCGCAAAACAGCTTCGAAAACATTACCTAAGCTTTCGCATAGTCATTGCTCCTGCATCGCTGCGCTGCTTCGTCGCAAAGAGTTGCCCTCGCAAGCGTCGGTCAACTCTTCGCTGTTTTGCTCCATATCTCCAGAGACTTCTCTCAGCGCAGGCGCGCCTATGGAGCAGGCGAATGCCGACGGAGCAAAGACGAGTGCTCTTCTCGGCTTATTGCGGAAGCTAAGGTGCGCCATACGAAGCTGGCGCCTCCTTTGCGACGAGCTGTGCGCAGGAGCATAATCTCTGCACTGTCCTAAGCGACGAAGCGGAATTTTAAACTGATACTTTAATTCAGTTTATATATCCTTTATTTCTTAACCACAGCATGTCCGCCGAATTCGTTGCGCAGTGCTGCGACGACTTTGCCGGTGAACGTGTCTTCTTCCTGTGAACGATGGCGCATCATCAATGACATGGTAATGACCGGTGCAGGCACTTTCAAGTCGAGTGCCGTTTCAACCGTCCACTGGCCTTCGCCGGAAGAGTTCATGACGCCTTTGATGCCGTCGAGGTTGGCGTCTTTTGAAAACGCGTTTTGTGTGAGGCCCATCAAATAAGAGCTGATGATGGAACCGTTGTCCCAAACGCCGGCCACTTCTTCGTAATTGTAGTCGAACTGGCTTTTGCTGAGGATATCGAAACCTTCCGCAATCGCCTGCATCATGCCATATTCGATGCCGTTATGGATCATTTTCAGGAAATGGCCGCTTCCAGCTTTGCCTGTGTAAAGATAGCCGTTTTCAACTGAGACGTCCTTGAATAAGGGTTCGATATCCTTGAATTTCTTTTCGTCTCCGCCAATCATCGAACAGATGCCGTGGCGCGCGCCTTCTGTGCCGCCGCTCGTACCGCAATCGAAGAAATAAAGACCCTGCTCCTGCAGCATTGCCGCACGGCGCAACGTATCTTTGTAATTCGAGTTGCCGCCGTCGATCAAGGTATCGCCTTTTTGCAGCAAGGGCAGTAATTCGCCGATCACTGTTTCTGTGATTTCACCCGCTGGCACCATCAGCCAGATCGTGCGCGGTGCTTTTAAGCTGCTTACCATCTCTTCTATAGAAGAAACCCGCTTAAAGCTATCCTCTTCAAATGTTGCAAAATTATCGTATCCGACCACTTGATGTCCGTGATCCGCTAAATTCAAGGCCAGGTTCAAGCCCATTTTTCCTAATCCAATCAAACCAATTTCCATTTTAATTGCCCCTCGCAGAAAATTTTTCCGTAGTGGTTTTATTATATCAAATTTTTTTCCTTACACAAGGGAAGTGTAGTATAATGTCAGTATGAAACGTGTCAGAAATGAGGAATTGACTTATGAAAGAACAAAAATTTGCGCAGGCAGCCATCCGCGGCAATTATTCACAGTTCAGCGACAAAGAAAAGAAAATCGCTGATTTCGTATTGAATGATCCGCGCAATATCATCCATTTGACGATCAACCAAATAGCAGACGAATTAAACATCGCGGAGTCCACCATCTTCCGCTTCTGCCAGCGCCTCGGCTTTAAAGGTTTTCAAGCTTTTAAAATCTCCCTGGCTTCCGAAGTGGTGACGCCGCTGAAAGATATCCACGAACAGATCGAAGAAGGCGACGAAGTCAAAACGGTCGCCGAGAAAGTTTTCCGTTCCAATATCAAAACATTGGAAGCGACATTGCAGATCATGGACGGCGAAACAATCGAGCAGGCCGTCACGACGATCATGAACGCCCGTAAAGTTGAGTTTTTCGGAAACGGCGGATCGGCAAGCGTTGCGATGGACGGCTACCATAAATTCATCCGGCTCGGCTTGCCGGTGGCCATGAATCTCGACGCGCACGTCCAGGTGATGTCCGCATCCCAAATGAATGAACAGGATGCCGCCATTGTCATTTCCCACTCCGGCTCGACGACCGATATTTTGGATGTATTGCGTGTCCTGAAAAGTAAAGGGGTCACCATCATTTGCCTGACGAATTTCGCGAAGTCGCCGTTGACGAAGGAATCGGATATCTGCCTTTATACGGTTTCCGAAGAAACCGATTTCCGGTCGGAAGCGTTGTCTTCCCGTATCGCCCAGCTGAGTTTGATCGATGCGCTTTATACCAACCTGATGATTGCACGAAGTGATGCCGGCAAACAATCGCTGCAGGATATGCGCGAAGCGATGTCACATAAACGTTTATAAGAGAAGAGACCTGCCGTTGTGGCAGGTCTCTTTTTAATTTTGCGATCATACGGCGGTTTCACTCCGTGTTTTATTCGCAGCAAGCTGCTCTTTGCTGATACAGACGGATAGACCGATGCTGACACCGAGTATCATCAAAGAACCGGTGATAATTACCGGGCGGATGGCCAGCAGTTCGGCAGCCACGGCAAAGCAGAGCGTAAGGAGGATGACGAAAATCGCTTCAGCCATTCCGTAGATGCTGCCGATCCGGCCCATCATGGCGACGGGAATGTTGTCCTGATAAAAAGTCTGAAATCCGGTATTGGCAAATGCGAGCGCAAACGCCAGGACAAAGAAGCCGATTGCGGCGCCTGTGAAATCCCCTGAAAAAGCATAGATCAGATAGCCGGCGGATACGATTATCGCACCTCCTCCCATCAAAAATGGAACTGTCAGCCGGTTTCCGAGTCCAGCGGCGACGAGCGATCCGGCCGCGATTCCGGCACCGGCGACACTGACAAGAAAGCCGTATTGCTGTTCGCTCAACCCGAGCACCAGAATCGAAAAAGAAGCTTCAAGTGAATCGAGCGCTGTCGCCAGCACTGTCACCGCACTGAACGTCAGATAGATTACTGCAATATAACGGTTCCTGCGGCTGAAAGCGAGCACCGCGGCCAAATCGCTGCGAATCAATTTCAGATTCAATGGCTCTTCGGCGTTGCCGGTTTTATTGCCATCGAGATTTGGCAGAATGACGGTCAGCATAGCCGCAAAAAATAAAGCTGCGGCGTTGGTATAGAGAGCGAAATCGGCACTTGCGACAGCGAGCAAAGTGCCGGCTACAGCGGGACCCAGCAGAAAAGCGCCGGAACCGACAAGGCTCCGAAAAGCGTTAAAGCGCTGACGCTGCGAAGGTTTCAGCAGCAAAGTCACATAAGCCATCGACGTCGGCGCGAACATCGAGCTGGCAATGCCGAGCACAAAAACTGCGGCGTAGATGAAGGCCAATGAATCGAACAGCGGCAGCAGCAGAATGAGCGCTGCGCGTGCCAGGTCGAGCAGGATCAGCAGCTTGCGCTTATTCAGCCGGTCGATCAGGCTGCCGGCCCACATATTCGTGAAAACCGCGGCGAGCGGAACCGTCATATAGAGGCCGGCTACCGCCAAAGCCGAGTTATCCGCCAGCGCCAGCACTTTGAGATTCAGGGCGATCAGGTAAATCCATGCCCCGATATTCGAAATGCCGACTGCCGCCAATAAAATCAGCGGATCTTTCCAATCAGATAGTTTCGCCATAAAAAAACCGCCTCCAAGACAATTTGTCTTGGAGGCGGTTCGGGTTCGCGGTGCCACTCCAGTTCACCGGCATGTCGCCATGCCAGTCTCATTAAGTACGGCAGGACGCGCCTGCTTATACTTTTGCCCGGTAACAGGAGCTCCTGTCACGCCACCCCCATTCGCTGGTTCCGGCGCGCTGCTCAGAGTTTTGTTTCAGCCGTCCGCCCTTCCCCTTTTCCAGCTGCCAGGGGTCTCTTGTGAAAGGTTGGGATCTGCCTACTCTTCTCTTCTTCGCATTTGGTTTTCAATAGGATAACATTGGGCACTAATAGTGTATAGGGTAAATTTTTGATAAAAAAATACACACTTATCTACAGTTTTTGTTTTGAGTGAAGTTTCTATAGATATGGAGCAAAACAGCGGAAGTAAAGCGTGCTCCTGCATCGCTGCGCTGCTTCGTCGCAAAGACTTAGCCTTGCAAGCTTCGGCTAATGTCTTCGGAGCTGTTTTGTGGAATATCGTTTAGTAAAACCATCCTTTTGAGCAACGGCTTTGACAGCTGCCGACCCTTCATCTACTGTAATGGTTAATTCCAAGTAATTTTGTACGGATTAAACTATATTTCAATAATTTTTTTTGAAGGAGGCAGCATATGAAAGCCGTTTGGAGAAAATATACAGATACATCTTTAATAGTTAAAATCACCATCGCCCTGATCCTTGGAGTGATTGTCGGACTGCTGTTCGGCGAAGACGCTGCGGTGCTGGCGCCGCTCGGCGATCTGCTGCTGAATTTATTGACGTTCCTGATCATCCCGCTGATCTTGTTCACCTTGATGGTCGGCGTCAATCAGAGCCGTCTCGGTGACCTCGGCCGCATGGGCGGAAAGGTATTCCTCTATTATGTTTTAAGTTCGGCGTTCGCCATCATCGTCGGGTTGACCGTCGCAACCCTGTTCCAGCCCGGCACCGGCATGACGCTTCCAGCCGATGAAACTTTTGAAACTCCTGAAAATCCCGGTGTCATCAATGTACTGTTGAATATCGTGCCATCGAATATCTTTACTGCGTTCACTGAAATGAATCTGCTCGGCATCATCTTCACGGCATTCGCGTTCGGGTTGGCGATCGCCTATATGCGCAGCTCAGCGGAATTCGGGGAGCTCGGGGAGCATCTTTATAAAACCGTCAACGGTTTAAATGAGGCGACGATCGTCGTCCTGAAAGTGATTCTGCAATATGTGCCGATCGGCGTTTTCGCCATCATGGCGGAAGTGGTCGGCAGCCAGGGGCTTGATACGCTGCTGTCACTCGGTGAAATGGTGCTCGTGCTGTATGTCGCCATCGCCGTGCAGATTGTGCTCTATACCCTTCTGTTGATTTTGATGAAAATAAAACCGGGCATCTTCTTCCGCCATGCGCGGACGCCGATTCTGACGGCGTTCGTCACGCAAAGCAGCTCCGGCACTTTGCCGCTGACATTGGAAGCGGCACGGGGACTCGGCTTATCGAAAAGTTTGTACGGCTTCAGCCTGCCGCTCGGCGCTACCATCAACATGGATGGAGCCGCCATCCGAATCGCCGTATCCGCCGCTTTTGCCGCCAATTTGACGGGCAATCCCTTATCCTTGCCGGATATGCTGATGGTTGTGCTCGTCGGTACGCTCGCTTCTGTCGGTACAGCCGGTGTGCCAGGCGCTGGAATCGTCATGATCGCCACCGTCTTCGCGCAGCTCGGACTGCCGATGGAAGCTGTCGCATTGCTGACAGCGATTGACGCACTTGTCGGCATGGGCGCAACGATGCTGAACGTAACCGGTGACCTTGTCGGCACGACTGTCATCGATAAAACCGAAAAGAAACGGCAGGCTGCCAAAGCGTAACGCAGCTGCCGTTTTTTTATTGGAACAGCGGGTATATTAAAAGACAAGTTATTTACGATTGGGAGGTGTTGATCCGATGAAAAATCTGGCATCCGCCAGCACACTGCATAACGCTGTGGAAATGCCCTGGTTCGGCCTCGGCGTGTCCGGGCTGAAGGACGGCGACGAGACCGCTAATTGCGTTCGGACAGCAATTGTCAACGGTTACCGCAGCATAGATACTGCCGCAATGTATGGCAATGAAGCCGGTGTCGGCCGGGGAATTCGCGAAGCGCTTGAAGAAACGGGACTGTCCCGTGACGATGTCTTTGTCACATCTAAGGTGTGGAATTCAGATCTTGGCTACGATTCTGCGCTTGCGGCATACGAAGCGAGTTTGGAAAAGCTCGGGCTCGATTACCTCGATTTGTATTTGATCCATTGGCCGGTGGAAGGAAAATACAAAGACGCATGGCGCGCGCTTGAAAAATTGTATAAAGACGGGCGCGTCAGAGCGATCGGTGTCTGTAATTTCCAGATTCATCATTTAGAGAATGTTTTGAAAGACGTGGATATCGTGCCGATGGTCAATCAAGTCGAGTACCATCCGCTTTTGACGCAGGAAGAACTTCATAAATTCTGCAAAGCCCGCAATATCCAACTGGAAGCCTGGTCACCGCTGATGCAAGGCAAGCTGCTCGACCATCCTGTCCTCGAAGAAATTGCGATGAAAAACGAAAAAACGCCAGCTCAAGTCATCCTGCGCTGGGACCTTCAAAACGGCGTCATCACCATTCCGAAATCTTCAAAAGAACCGCGCATCATCCAGAACTCTCAAATATTCGATTTCGAATTGACCGACGAAGACATGGACCGCATTTCCGCGCTGAATGAAAACCAGCGTGTCGGCCCGGATCCGGATGATTTTGATTTTTGATTTTTGATGTTGCATACGAAAAGCCATCTTTCTTGCACCGTTTGCCGGTGAGAAAGATGGCTTTTTTGTGTTGGGGTGCGGCTTGACTCGGTTGGGGTGCGGGTTGGCTTGCTTGGGGTGCGGCTTGAACCGTTTAGGGTGCGGCTTGATCGATTTGGGGTGCGGGTCGCCCCTTTTGAGGTGCGGTTATCTTCATTTGAGGTGCGCTCGGCATTTTTTTAAGAATTATATATAATAAAACGAATAATAATCTGCAATATTTTCCAAAATTTTATTTTTAGCTGCGCGATTTCGCACTTTAGTTGCGGTTAAACTTGATTTAGTTGCGGTTGTCGCCAATTTAGTTGCGGTTAGAAAATATCCAAAGACATTTTCGTTTTTATTCCATCAATCACCCCAAATTATCAAACAGCAAATACAAACCCGTAAACAGCAGAATCGCATAAGTGACATAGCGGAAAGTGCGCTGGTCGATCCGGTGGAACAGCCGCTGCCCGAGATACAGGCCGAGCAGCACAATCGGGATGGCCATCGCGCTGGAGATCCAGACGGTTTTATCGGTGCCGGTAAAAATAATTTGGAGCACCAGGCTGACCGAATAAATGAACAGGTAAAACGCAAGTGTCGTTCCACGGAGCTTTTCCTTTAGCGTATCGGTTCCCGAAAAATACAGCAGCAGCGGTGGCCCCGGCATGCCGATGCTTGTCGTCAGGCTTCCCGATAAGCCGCCGAACAGGAAATCGCGGCCCGCCGTACGCCGAATGCGAAGGGATAATATCAGCAAAACCGTCAGCAGCAGAATGACCAAGCTGATGCCGAGTTTCAGCTTCTGCATATCGGCCATGACAAAAATAACGATGCCAATCGGCATGCCTACGACACTGCCGATGATCAGCCTTTTCAAAATATCAAAATCAATGTCGTTGCGGATTTTCGTGATCAGCGCTGACGAAATGATGAGCGACAGCACAAGATTTATTTGGATGGCGTCACTGACGCCAAAAAGAAGCAGCAAAAAAGGTGTCGCCAGAATCGAAAATCCGAAACCGGTGCTGGTCTGAAGCACGGACGCTGTCAGGATAATCGCAATGAACAAAAGGACTTCCACAAAAGCACCCGCCTTAGAAATAGATTGATAGCGATTT
Organism: Planococcus sp. RAB007_Raresut; assembly: GCF_057369535.1. Classification (NCBI taxonomy): domain Bacteria; kingdom Bacillati; phylum Bacillota; class Bacilli; order Caryophanales; family Caryophanaceae; genus Planococcus; species Planococcus sp. RAB007_Raresut. Next base: position 108,353 of record NZ_JBXYIF010000002.1, on the reverse strand, counting down.
TACCACACGCCTACCGCGAATAAAATTCTTCCTTCAGCACCGCGTACATCGCCAGATCGACGAACTCTCCTTTTATGATCATGTGCTTGCGCAAAACACCCTCCCGGATCATGCCGAGTTTTTCAGCGACGCGCTGTGATTGTTTATTGTCCAGCATAATCGGCGCTTCGACTTTGATGAGATCCATTTCCTTGAACCCAAAATCAATCAGCGTCTCTGCCGCTTCAAGCATCAGCCCCTGCCCCCAATAATGATGGGATAGCGTATAGCCCACTTCCGCACGCTGCCGTTTCTGCAGCCAGCTGACGAAATCGATGGTGCCGATCATCTTATTTTCACTCTTCAATTCGATGGCCCAGGTCAGTTTTTTATTGTCTTCATAGCCTTTACGGATAAAATCGATAAACTCTCTCGTATCGTCAGTCGTTTGATGCGCCTGCCAGGGCATGAATCGAGATACCGCCGGCTCGGAGGCGTACTCGAACATATTCTCGGCATCCGTCAGCTCGAGTTTCCGCAATATCAAGCGTTCACTTTCGATGGTCGGCAATTGGCTGTAGATTGTTGGTGTTCCATTCATATGTATTCCTCCCTGTTCGATTTTGGTGCGTGCGTCAGTGTCAAAATTGGTTTATTCTATATAGTAGAAAGATCGTCAAAGGAGTTGGATCGGATGACCACAATCGGCATTGTGAGACATGGCATTACAGAATGGAATGAGCTCGGGATTGCGCAGGGCAACAGCAATATCCCGCTGAATAAAACCGGCCGGGAGCAGGCAATCGCCTTATCCGAACGGCTGGCAGCTGAAGAGGATTGGGACCTGATCATCGCCAGTGATTTGGAGCGCGCCAAGGAAACCGCTGAAATTATCGGTGCTAAACTCGCTCTCCCCATCAGCCATTTTGATACGCGCCTGCGCGAAATGAACGGCGGCGAAATCGAAGGCACCACGGAAGAGCAACGCGTGGCAAAATGGGGCGCTGACTGGCGCTCGCTCGACCTGGGGATGGAAACACGTGAAGCGGTGGCAGAGCGCGCAACCGCCGCCTTGCAGGATATCGTTAAAGATTATCCCGGCAAACGCGTCCTTGTCGTCAGCCACGGCGGCTTGATCGGGTTGACGCTTAGATCATTATTGCCCGAGCAATTCAAGAAGACCCTGCTCGACAATACCTCGATCACCATCCTGAAAAATCTTGAAGGCGCATGGCAATGTCCGCTTTATAATTGCACGCGCCATTTGGAAGGCAAAGTCTTCGCACAATAAAATCGTTCTCGGCCTGGGTATTTTTCGCCCAGGCTTTTTATATGGAATCCGTTTTTCCGGTAGAAACCGACTGCATCCACATCTGTTTCCGCAAAGATTTCCTGAATACCATGAAGCTTGATGACCTCTTCAATCATCCGCGATCCGGTCCCGTTGCCGCGAAGTTCGCCGGCAACTGCAATATGGCAGATCTCCCAGCGCGAAGCGTCTTTCATTTCGATGCCGATAAACGCTGCTTCTTCCACAAAATACAAATGGCGGTTCGGATTTTTGAGATACTGAGCATGTTCCGCTTCCACTCGCTCATTCGACATCGCAAAAGCCATCAATTCCTTGAGCTGCGGCGTCGGTTTTGCTGCCGACGCTTTACTCAGCATCCCAACTATCCTCTTTCGTAAAAGTTTGCTGATTGCTGGCGTAAAGCGGTTTTTCTGCAGCATCCACTGTCCAGGTGATGAGGGTGACACTATCCCTCACCCCTTGTTGCTGCACAGTTTCAAGCAGCGTCTGGATGCCAGCTTCTTCATTAATTCCATCAAATTGTCCGTAGATATTTACCGGCTCCGCATAAGGTTCGCCCGGGCATTCCGTCAGGCCGTCCGTTGCCAGGAGAATCCGGTTGCGCCCTTGCCGCAGTTCACGCAAGCCGCTGCTGAAACTCGGCACCGCTTGGGCAAAACTGTTATTGCGCCCGATCCATTCGTAAAAATGCCGCTGATTCAATTGGTATTGTCCCATTGCCGCAAGTTCAGTGTGAAACAGATAGAGCAGGCAATCGCCGACCGAAAACCAATACAGGTGCTTGCCTTTGCGAATGGCGATCAAACACGCGGTTTCACCTTGTATCTCGCGGCACGTTGCCAGGAAATCCTTTTGCCGAAAAATCCGCAGCAGCAACGCTTCAAGGCTCTGAAAAAATTCAAAGCTGACGTCCATGGACAAGAACGACCTGATCTCTTCCTGATGCGCGAGAAACTGTTCCATGACCACTTCCGCACTCTCCGCCGTGTCATGCGCATCCATGATCATCGCCAATTCCCAGTCCTCTTCCGGGTTCGCCCAAGCCAGACAAGCATCCTCGTTCTTCGTCTGCCCCGCCGCCGAATTGCCGCCGAACCGGCCGACTGTCATCTTCTGCATCTTCCAAATATCCGGCTGATCCACAAAATGCTCCTCGCTGCCTACCCAGTCAAACTCCTCCATCAACCCCACATCCTCTTTATAATATTCTTACAATTATAGAACATCTGTAAGCTACTGGAAAACTTTTTCGGGATTTATTTGAATAAAATCGGCGGGGATGGGACGGATTTGGGATTGGGGTGCGGGTTGGACCGTTTGGGGTGCGGCTTGATCGACTTGGGGTGCGGGTTGACCGATTTGGGGTGCGGTTTTCTCCATCTGAGGTGCGGTCGGCAATTATTATTTTAGTTGCGCGATTTCGCAATTTAGTTGCGCTTAAACCCATTTTAGTTGCGCTCACCAAAAATCCAACCCCCAATTTGAAAAAGCCGCCACTTTCGCGGCGGCTTCCTGAAAGAATGGAGTTTTTCGCACAGCGAAAAACATCCGCTCCACACTTTTGAACTCGGCTCCATCTGCATAGATAAAGAGACGACCCCACCGGCCGCCTCTCTTAGCTCATCATCTGTTTAACCAATTCTTTATTGCGCTTCTTGAAGATTTCATTGTGCGAAGAGACCATGGCGATTTTATTTGCATCGGGTTGGATGTAGCTTTTCGCTTGGTTGACGGCGTTGGCCGCGTCCTGGAAAGTGCCGGCGATCAGATTGAGTTTGCCGGGATGCTGGAGGATATCGCCGGCGGCAAAGAGGCCGTCGACCGATGATTCGCTTTTCGGCGTTCCCGCAATATAGTAATCGTCCGCAATCTCGATGTCCAAAGGACTGTTGCCGAGCAAACTGATATCGCGCTCGTAGCCGTGATTGATGATGACTTCATCTATAGGAAGCAATGTTTTCTCTCCATTAATCTGATTGGTCAATTCGACGAGTTCGATGGCATCCCGGTTATCAGAGGCAATCAGACGGCTGATGGATGTATTCAGATAACAGACAGCCGAACTCCCCAGCAATTGGCTGACCTGGGCTTCGTGTCCCGCAAGCGCATCTTTCCGGTAGCTGACGAACACTCTATCGGCAATGGGTTCGAGCTCATTGGCCCAGTCGATTGCTGAGTTGCCGCCTCCTGAAATGAGGACGGTCTTTCCTATGAAACGTTCGAGCGATTTAACAGTGTAATTCAGATTGGATACTTCAAAACGCTCGGCTCCTTCAATCTCCAGTTTTTGTGGATTGAGAATGCCCCCGCCGACTGCCACGATAACCGTCTTCGACAAATGGATCTGACCGGATGAACCTTCCAGTTTGAACAAGCCGTCTTCCTGCTTCTCAATACTTTCGACTTTCTCATTCAGCACCACTTCCGGATTGAATGTCAGTCCCTGCGCCACCAATTGGTCGATTAGCTTAGCGCCCGGCATCGGCGGCTGGCCTCCCACGTCCCAGATCATTTTCTCGGGATAGACATGAATTTTTCCGCCAAGGCGCGGCTGAAATTCGATTATTTTCGTTTTCATTTCCCGCAAACCGCTGTAAAAAGCCGAATACAGTCCCGCAGGACCTCCACCGATTATCGTTACGTCGAATATGTCGCTATGTGCCATTCAGCTCTCATCCTTTTCTTTTCAATTTTTAATTGACAATGATTCTCAACAACTTTATAGTATTGATTGTACTGAAAATGATAATCATTATCAATCTATTTCTCACACAGTTTCACAAGGAGGTTGAAAGTTATGGTTCGCCTGTTCGCTGAGCATCTGGATATCAGCTACGGAGACCGTGCGATTGTAAAAGATTTATCGCTGTCCATCCCCGACAAGAAGATAACGACCATCATCGGATCAAATGGCTGCGGCAAATCCACTTTACTGAAAGCCCTGACTCGCGTTATTCCCCATCAGTCAGGCAGCATCGTACTCGACGGCGCTGATATCGCCAAAGAAAATACAAAGAAGCTCGCCCGGAAAATCGCTATTCTTCCGCAGACTCCGGAAAATGCGCCAGGTTTAACCGTCGGCGAATTGGTGTCCTATGGCCGCTTCCCTTATCAAAAAGGGTTTGGACGCCTGTCCGCCGAGGACCATGACATCATCAACTGGGCACTCGATGTGACCGGCACACAGTTTTTCAAATATCATCCGGTGGACGCATTATCGGGTGGCCAGCGCCAGCGCGTCTGGATCGCCATGGCGCTCGCCCAGGAAACCGAAATGATTTTCCTCGATGAACCGACTACATATCTTGATATGGCACATCAGCTGGAAATTCTCGAACTGCTGCAGAAGCTGAATGAAGAGCAGGAGCGCACCATCGTCATGGTATTGCATGATTTAAATCAGGCCGCACGTTTTGCCGACCACCTGATTGCCATGAAAAATGGTGAAATCATCAAGGCGGGCGCCTGCCACGAAGTCATCACTGCAGATGTATTGAAAACCGTATTTCGGATTGACGCAGAGATTGGAATGGACCCAAGAACGCAGAAGCCGATTTGCATTACCTATAACTTAATCAAAGGAGCATGACCATAATGAAAAAATTAACATTCCTGCTGGTTTTATTGGCTGCTTTATTCCTTGCAGCGTGCAATTCAGAGTCAACGGAAGAAAAAGATGGAGCTTCGGCTGAATCGAAGCCAGAAACGATTACATATGAATCAGAAACAGGACCGATGGAAGTCCCTGCAGACCCGCAGCGTGTCATCGTATTGTCGACTTATGCTGGAAATGCCATGGCGCTTGATGTGCCACTGGTCGGCGTGGATTCCTGGTCGAAAATGAACCCTCGGTTTGAAGAAGAATTGGCGGACGTGGAAGAAGTCGCGGAAGATGACCTCGAAAAGATCATCGAGTTGGATCCGGACTTGATCATCGGTTCGTCCACCATGAAAAATATTGATAAGCTGAACGACATTGCACCGACAGTTACATTCACTTACAATAATGTGGATTACCTGACGCAGCATCTTGAAATCGGTAAAGCAGTAAATAAAGAAGAAGAAGCTCAAGCCTGGATTGACGACTTCAAAGAGCGCGCACAAACTGCGGGCGAAGAAATCCGTGCTGAAATCGGTGAAGACGCAACTGTGTCGGTCATCGAGAACTTCGATAAGCAAATTTACGTATTCGGCGACAGCTGGGGCCGCGGAACGGAAATCCTTTATCAGGAAATGAAATTGAAAATGCCTGAAAAAGTGAAAGAAATGGCATTGAAAGACGGTTACTACGCTTTGTCACAGGAAGTTTTGCCTGAATACATGGGCGACTACGTGATCTTCAGCAAAGACTCTGAACAGGACAATTCGTTCCAGGAAACAGATGTCTATAAAAATACAGAAGCTGTGAAAAGCGGCCATGTGTTTGAAGCCAACGCCAAGGAATTCTATTTCAACGATCCGCTTTCACTGGATCATCAATTGGAATTCTTTAAAGAAAATTTCTTGAAATAAAAAAGAAAAGGAATTCCTGAATCCTCGGGAATTCCTTTTTATCCTTAACAGAAATGATGATGCCTTATGCCGACAAAATTTAATTTCTTCGCCAAGCTGCTTGCGGCGGTTGCCGTTTTCGTGCTGACATTTACAGCAGCCATCGCTTTTGGTGCAGCGGATATCAGCTTGAACGATATCCGCCTTGCCCTTTTTTCAAACGTTTCGAATGATGCCATTTCAGTGATCCGTGAAATTCGTCTGCCTCGGGAACTGGCGGCTGTTCTGGTTGGCGCGGCGCTTGCAGTGTCCGGCGCCATTATGCAGGGGATGACGCGCAACCCACTGGCGGACCCGGGACTACTGGGATTGACTGCCGGTGCCAATGCAGCGCTTGCAGTAACGCTCGCCATGATTCCGGCCGCCAATTATTTCGGCATCATGGTCGCCTGTTTTATTGGCGCAGCTGTCGGCGGTGCTTTGGTATTCGGCCTTGGCTCAATGAAAAAAGGCGGCTTTTCGCCTTTTCGGATTGTTCTGGCAGGTGCAGCCATTTCCGCTTTCCTGACGGCCGTGGCAGAAGGCATCGGCTTATATTTTAAGATTTCAAAAGACATTTCCATGTGGACGGCCGGCGGATTGATCGGCACGTCATGGGGCCAGCTGCAGACGATCACCCCGTTCATCCTCCTTGCAATGGTGGTCGCGCTGCTGCTGTCGCGGCAATTATCGATCCTCAGTCTCAGTGAGGAAGCGGCAATCGGCCTTGGCCAAAACACCAACCGCACAAAAGTGTTTCTGTTTGTCGTCATCACTGCTTTAGCGGGCGCCGCTGTAGCGCTTGCCGGAAACATGGCGTTTGTCGGCTTGCTCGTCCCTCATATCGTGCGCGCCATTGTCGGCGTCGATTACCGGCACATCATCCCGATGTCCGCTGTAGCGGGCGCGATTTTTATGTTATTTGCCGATTTGCTCGGCCGAACGATCAACGCGCCTTTTGAAACGCCGGTGGCTGCAATCGTCGCCATGCTCGGCTTGCCGTTCTTCCTGATTATCGTCCGTAAAGGAGGCCGTGCGTTCACATGATCCAGTCAGCTTTGATTAAAAAACAGCGTGTCTTCTTTTTCACACTGCTCGGGTTGATTTTGGCGACAGCCATCATCAGCGTCGGCGCAGGTTATTCTTCCATGGGTTACGACCGTATTTTTGCCTCGCTCATCGGCCAGGGAACGTTCAAGGAGAATTTCGTCTTGTTCTCCATCCGTATGCCGCGCATCCTGATCACGGTGCTTGCTGGTATGGCGCTGGCCTTGTCCGGTGCGATTCTGCAAAGCATTACGCGCAATGACCTGGCAGACCCAGGCATCATCGGAATCAATTCGGGTGCCGGCGCCGCAATCGCTTTGTTCTTCCTGTTCGTGCCTGTTGAGGCCGGTTCGTTCGTTTACCTATTGCCATTGGTCGCTTTTGGCGGCGCTTTGCTGACGGCGATTTTGATCTACCTGTTCTCTTATCAAAGAGAGACAGGGCTTCAGCCGATCCGGCTGATTCTGACAGGCATCGGCTTTTCGATGGCGCTGTCCGGTGTCATGATTGTGCTGATTTCATCCGCTGAACGCGAAAAAGTGGATTTCATTGCCAATTGGCTGGCTGGCAATATCTGGGGCACCGACTGGCCATTCATCCTGGCATTGCTGCCATGGTTATTGGTGCTCATTCCCTTTGTCCTTTATAAAGCCAATCGCTTGAATATGCTTGGGCTCAGTGAACCAGTATCGGTCGGCTTGGGTGTCTCTGTCGAAAAAGAACGCATCACGCTGCTGCTGGCTGCGGTCGCTTTGGCTGCTTCCGCTGTTTCCGTTACGGGAGGCATCGCGTTCATCGGCCTGATGGCGCCGCATATTGCGAAAGCGCTGGTCGGTCCACGCCATCAATTATTCCTGCCGCTCGCCATTTTGATCGGCGGCTGGCTGTTATTGCTAGCGGACACCATCGGCCGCAATCTGCTGGAGCCATCCGGCATCCCGGCGGGCGTCATGGCAGCCTTGATCGGCGCGCCTTATTTTATTTATTTATTGATGAAGAAATAAAATATGCGAGGAACGCAGCCAGCTTGGTGAGCTGGCTGCGTTTTTGATTTGGGGTGCGGGTTGATTGGTTTGGGGTGCGGGTTGATTGGCTTGAGGTGCGGTCTTCTCGATCTGAGGTGCGGAAATTGGCTTGCGAGGTGCGGTTTTCTCCATCTGAGGTGCGGTCAGCAATTATTCAACGCTAGAATATAGAAAAGCGAACAAAATATGAAATATTTTCCACATTCTTTATTCTAGTTGCGCGATTTCGCAATTTAGTTGCGGTTAACTCTAATTTAGTTGCGCTTAAAGCCATTTTAGTTGCGCTCACCCAAAACCGAACCCCTCAATCTGAAAAAGCCGCCACTTTCGCGGCGACTTCCTTAAAGACTGGAGTTTTTCGCGCAGCGAAAAACATCCGCTCCCGCTTTTGAATTTTGCATAACCCGGCATAAAAAAGAAGAGACCAAGAAGAAAAGCAACGCTTGCCTTCTTGGCCTCCACGCACATAATTTCTAAGTTAATCCGGCCGCTTCAACGAAAACATCTCGCCCAATTTAGCGTAATTCGTTCCTGCCAGGCGGCTGACCGGTTTCAGAATTTGCGCATTGATGCGGCCGTTTTCATAAATCGCTTCGTCCACGTGAATCCGGACGATCCTGCCGATGAGCAGGTCTGTATTCGGCAAATCGACTGCCTGGTCAAGAACGCATTCAAAACGGACTTTCGACTGCGCGACAGCCGGCACACCGATTTCCTCGCTGTCGATTAACGTAAGTTTGGTCACATCGATTTCACTTTCATTGGGCGGCAGCGATGCCGCGGTTTCATTGACTTCGAAGACATTTTCTTCATCGACAATGTGAACGACGAATTCTTTGCCGGACAGCACATTGCGTGCGGTGTCTTTTTTGTCGTCGCCCTTGCGCTGAACGGAAACGGACAGCATCGGCGGATTCGACGACACGATATTGAAATAACTGAAAGGTGCAGCGTTCACAATTCCATCCTCGGATTTGCTTGTGACAAAAGCAATCGGCCTCGGGATGATCGTGCCCACAAGCAATTTATAGTTTTCGCGTTCTGTCTGTTGATAAGGATCAAAGCTCAGCACAGCCACCACTCCTTTTCGTTCAGTTTACCCGAAACGTTTTTCATTGCCGCAGGAAATGCTCATGTTAAGCTGGCACTGTCACGATTCCCTGAGGATCTTTTGCCGGCTTGCCGAAATAATAACCCTGGAACAGATGGTAGCCCTGCTGCTTCAGCCAGTCGAAATCCTCTTTCGTTTCGACGCCTTCCGCCAGCGGAACCGACCCGACTTCGAGTGCTTTCTCCAGGAAGCGCAAAGCTGTCTTCTGTTTGGCCGCATCTTCTGCCACACCCTGCACATACTGCATATCAAGTTTCATGTAATGCGGCTTCAAATCCGCCAGCAATTCGATGGTGCTATAGCCTTCACCCACGTCATCCAGCGCATATTGGAAACCTTTCTTCTTATAGAAAGCGAGAATTCCCCGCAAATGATCGATATCATCCACTTTTTCCGTCTCCACCACTTCAAACACCAACTGCCGTGGATCGACGCCAAGCTCATTGGCCAAATTCGTCGTTGACCGCAGGCAGAATTCAGGCGAATAAATCGATGTTGGGATGAAATTAATAAAAGCTTTCACGTCTTTTAAAACAGCGGCATGGCGTACAGCGGCCATCCGGCAAACCCGGTCGAGCGCGTAAAGTCTGCTGCGTGATTTGGCAGCCGGGAAGATTTCATTCGGGTAAATGACTGTACCGTCCTCATGGTGGAAACGCGCCAGCATTTCGTACGCGAAAATTTCTCCATCCGCCGTGACGATCGGCTGGTAATGGCAGACCAGCAATTCCTTGCGGATCACGCCATCAATCCATTCCGTATTGAAAACCTGCTCCATCTCTTCAATCCTGTTCCATTCGCCTTTATCGATCCGGAATACCACTTTTGCCGGTTCCATGTGATGCAAGCAGAAATCGAGGAATTCTTTCGCACCACGCTCGTTCATAAGCAATCTATTTTCTTTCCTTGTAGTTTCCATATCACGACGCGCAAGATGGCTGACGACCTTTTCCATCAGGGAGAGGTTCGTTTCGCCTTCGAGTTTGATATCAAATTTCAGTTCAGCGACTGAACAGTTATTGCATTCCATTGGTCACACTCCTTTTGTACTATCCTTTTCAGATTACCTTAAAATGGTAAATAAATCTTTATTAATTTTCAAATTTATAATGTCTTTTCAAATTAAATAAATTGGGAGGATAAATTATGAATTAGGGTCCAGTGGTATTTAGCTGCAAGTCGATAAAAGGTTCTATAAATTAGATTTGATCCTAACTTGATGGCCCTGTATACTGCATTCAGAAATTCCGTTATTTAGGAAATAGTATTCCATATGTTACGATAAGTTCATAATAAGGATGAAATAGTATTATGAATTTTCTATCGGAGGAGTTTTAAAAATGCCAACTTGCGGTAATTGCCACAATGAGTGGAGCTGGAAGCAGACGCTTAAAAAAACAACAACATTAGATCCGGCAATGAGTTGTCCTTATTGTGGGGAAAAACAATATCAAACACAGAAGTCCAAAACTAAAATCAGTTTTTTAACTCTTATTGTTTTATTGCCACTGCTTCTTCAAATTTTCTTTGATTTACCAAGAGCTATTTTATTTAGCTTGTTTCCCATCCTTTCTATTATTGTTATTGTTTTATTACCTTCTTTCATTGAAGTAAGCAGCAGAGAAGAGCAGAGAAACTTTTTTGAAGACAAAAAAAATAAATAAAAAGGACGTTCGCAAACGTGTGCACACACGTTACGAACGTCCTTTTTATTTCAGAAAAATTTACAAACATAAACAACTCATGTTTTCGAAAACTTATTCTTCGCATACACATACGTAACCGCGAGCGCCGCAACCAATACCGCCCCTTTGATGATATCGAACGCGTAATACGGCAGGTTCTGGATCGTCAGCCCGTTCAGCAGGATGCCGATGACCGCTGCACCGAAAAACGTGCCGAGCGCATTCGGCTTGCCGGCGCCGAGCACCGAATAGCCGACAAATACTGCCGCGACCGCTTCCATCAGGAGTGGTGCGCCGGCGTCGATTTGTCCTGAACCCACGCGTGCCGTAAACAGGATGCCCGCCATCGAAGCGAAGACGCCGGAAATGATGTACGCCGAAGTCTTCACTCGTTTCACGTTGACGCCTGACAGCGTCGCCGCTTCCGCATTGCCGCCAGTCATGTAAAGAATGCGGCCCCAGCGCGTATGGTTCAAAATTACATACGCCGCCAGCACCATGACGACCATGATCCACACCGGCACCGGAAGGCCAAGCATCTGGCCCTGGCCAATCCATAGGAATGCTTCGGACAACTGGCCGGGAGCCGTGCCGCCGGAAGTCAGCGGCATATTATTGTAGATCGAATACCCTTCCGTATACGTGCGGTGAAGGCCCGCCACGATATACATCATGCTGAGTGTCGCGAGGAGATCGGGGATACCGATGACCGTGATGAGGAAACTGTTGACGAGCCCGACCGCCACACCGATCAGCAGCGGCAATAACAGTACGAGCCACAGCGGCATGTCATACCACACCATCAGTGACGCCGTCACGACGGTCGACAGGGACATCGTCGAACCGACGGACAAGTCGAAGCCGTCGACGACAAGCGTAAATGTGACGCCGAGCGCCAATAGCGTGACGATTGAAATCGACCGGAGGATATCCGAGAAGTTGCCGTAGCTGAAGAATGCGTCGCTGATGCTGCTGAAATACACGATGATCGCAATCAATAGGATGATCGCGCCGTATTTAAACAGAAACTGGACTGCGTTCTCTTTCGCTGAGTTTTTCCGTTTGGTTAAGCTCTTCTTTTCCACCGCTTGCATAAAGTAATATCCTTTCCTGGGTCGCTTCTTGACGTGATAATTCTTTCACGATCTGACCATCGCACATTACCAGAATCCGATCGGAGATGCCGATCGCTTCATGGATTTCACTGGAGAAATAAAGGCAGCCTTTGCCGCTTCCGGCGAGTTCCCGGATCAATTTGAAGATATCCACTTTCGCGCCGATATCGACGCCTTTTGTCGGTTCATCGAATAAATACAGCAGCGAGTCGAGGCTCATCCATTTTCCTATAGCCACTTTCTGCTGGTTGCCGCCGCTCAGATGGATAAGCGGTGTCTCCGTATCGCCGGTTTTAATCTTCAATTTATCGATGATGTCTTCGGCAAATCTGTTTTCCGCTGTTTTATTCATGAATAATCTTGTCGAGAATTTCCGGAGATTCGGAAACGAGGCATTGGCCCGCAGCGTTTCGTGGACAAACAGCCCTTCTTTCCGGCGTTCCTCGGGAATCAATGCCATCCCTGCCCGGATCGCATCTTCCGGATGCTTGATACGGACCTGTTTTCCCGCGACTTCCACAGAGCCGCTGACTGAACTCGACGCCCCGAACAGCGCTTTGGCCAGCTCTGTCTTGCCTGCCCCAACGAGTCCGACAATCCCGACGATTTCACCGGCTTTCACGGATAATGAAATATCCTTCAGCTTGCCGCTGTCCGATAACCCCCGAACTTCCAGCAGATTCTCGCCAGTCGCATGCGTCTGGTACTCCAGTTCATGACTGAGCGTTTCACCCAGCATCGCTTCGATAATTTGCTCGGAATCAGACTCTGCCGTAACGAAAGTGTTTACCCATTTCCCTTCGCGCATCACAGTGATGCGGTCGCTGATTTCGAATACTTCCGGCAGCCGGTGGGAAATGAATACACAGCCGACGCCTTCGCTGCTCAATTTTCGGATGACTGAAAACAGTTTGTCCGATTCCGTCAATGATAAGGGCGCTGTCGGTTCATCGAAGATGATGAGCTTTGCCGAATGCACGAGCGCCCGGGCGATCAGCACCAGCTGTTTCTCCGCCAAAGTGAGCGTGCCCGCTTTTCGAGTTACGGCGATTTCCTCCGACTGCAATTGGGTCAGCGCTTCTTTCGCCTGCTTGTTGATCTTCTGTTTCGACAACAGGAAATTGCTGCCTGAAGCAAAACTGTCCATCAGGATATTTTCAGCGACCGTCAGATCCGCAACAATGGCCGTATCGACTTCCTGGTAAACGCAATAAATGCCGTGTTCTTTGGCCTGTTTCGGTGAACGCAGGGAAATGACTTCTCCGTCCAGCCTGATTTCGCCGCTGTCTTGGCCATAAACTCCTGAAAGTATTTTAATCATCGTGCTTTTTCCCGCTCCGTTTACACCGAGCAAAGCGTGAACTTCACCTTTTTCGAGTTCCAGCTGGCCGTTTTCCAGCGCCGTTACATGGCCAAATCGTTTGCCGATTGCCTGCATGTCCAGTAATTGTGCCACTTCTGCACCCTCCTTTCGCCGAAAGGAGCCGCCCAATTCCGAGGACGGCTCCAATCCTTTATTCCCCTTCCAATTCACGAAGATCGTCGGTATAGCCTTGCTCGCTCGCTCCCCATCCTTCGATGTGCTCGCTCAACGTTTCAGTTGTCACCGTTTCGTCCGGAAGCTCAGCGGCATCAATGAAGACCGGCTCCAGCACCACTTTCTCCTCCGGCTGTTCACCGTTGATCAATTGGTACGCGTAACGCACCTGGATGCGTCCGATATCTGTCGGGTCGACTGCGGCCGAAGCCACCCACGGGCTGCCGTCTTTTTGGATCATCTGCAAATCTTCATCGCTCATGTCGATGCTGTAGACTTTGATGTCTGTGCGCCCTGCCTGCTCGATGGCACGGACAGCGCCCTTCGCGAATTCATCCCAAGCCGCCCAAACAGCTGTGATGTCGCCTTCGTTCGGGTATTGCTTCAGGATTGCTTCCATCTGCGCTTGTGTATCAAGCGCTGTATTTTGAGTGGCAGCACCGAATGCCGCTACTTCTTTGATGCCTGGGTTGTCTTTCAAGAATTGCTCATAAGCGATTTGGCGGCGTTCCATCGGGGCAAATCCTGCTGTCCAGATTTTTACGATATTCGCTTCGCCATTGTGATCTTCAGCCAATTTCGTTAACGTCTGTTCTGCCATCAGCTGATCTCCCTGTTCAAGCGAAACCACGCCTTCCACATCAACTCCTGCGTCAAATGCTACAACCGGAATCCCTTTTTCCACCGCTTTTTCGACGCCTTGGTTCAACGCCTCTTTCGTTCCGTGGTCAATCAGGATCGCGTCTGCTCCCTGGTTGATGGCGGCATCCAGATTGGATGCCATCTTCGCCAGATCTCCTTCAGAGTTAAAAACTGTAACTTTACCGCCGAAGCTCTCAACCTGTTCTTCCACTCCGGCTATGTATTGCGCCGAAAACGTTCCGAGATTCTGCTGCAAAATCAATGCCACTTCTTTGCCCGACAGCGGATGTTCCGAGGCTTCCGATTTTTTGTCAGAATCCGTTTCCGCTTCCGTCACTGTTTCGCCTTTCGGCTGGCACGCCGCCAATAAAATACTGATGAACAATAAAGCCGCGATAATTAAAAATGATTGTTTTTTCATGAATTTTCCCCTTTTCCTGAAACTGCTGCAAACAATTCCGGTATATTTCTTTCATAATTCGGATGGATGATGCCATTTTCCGTGATGATCGCCGTAATGTACTGCGCCGGCGTCACGTCAAATGCCGGGTTGTAGACTTTTGTGCCGTTCGGTGAGATGGGTTGGCCTGCAATATGAGTGATTTCCTTCGCCGACCGTTCTTCGATTGGAATATTCTTGCCGTTGGGAATCTGCAGATCGAAAGTTGATGCCGGTGCTGCCACATAAAATGGGATTTTATAAGCAGCGGCCAGAATCGCCAAGTTGAAGGTGCCGATTTTATTGGCTGTATCGCCGTTTGCCGCAATGCGGTCAGCACCGACGATGATCGCTTCAACGCCTTTTGCACCGATCGTGTGCGCCGCCATGCTGTCGGTGATCAGCGTTACATCAACACCCGATTGCTGCAGCTCCCACACCGTCAGGCGCGAGCCTTGAAATACCGGACGCGTTTCGCAGGCAAAGACTTCGAACTCACGCCCCAATTCCTTCCCGAGATGAAACGGCGCGAGCGCGGTGCCGTATTTTGCTGTCGCAATGGAGCCCGCGTTGCAGATTGTCATGACTCTCGAACGGCCTTCCAATAATTCAAGTGCATAACCGCCAATTGTCCGGCACGCTTCCTCGTCTTCCTGATGGATGCGTTTCGCTTCTGCTAAAATTTCCGCTTTTGCCGCTGCAACCGTTTTTACCGATTGGACCGCTTGCTGAAGACGGCCGATCGCCCACGCCAGATTGACTGCCGTCGGGCGTGAAGACGCCAGGTAAACCGCGTCTTTTTTCAGGTAATGGTGAAAGACTTCCAGCGTTTCCGTGTCGTGCTTTTGAGCGGCCAATGCCAAACCGTAAGCCGCCGTTATGCCGATCGCCGGTGCGCCGCGGACTTTCATCGTAATAATCGCATCATAGACATCTTCAATTGTGTTCAGCGCAATATATTCCGTTTCATGCGGTAGTTTTTGTTGATCGAGAATGATCAATTGGTTGTTGATCCATTGGATCGATAATGGGATTGCCATTCTTTACAGCTCCTTCAAAAGCGCTGTCACATCCTGAATCGATGTGAGTTCGCTGCGTTTTAAGATCAATGTCTCCCCGATGTGGAGAGCCTGTTTTTTGGATTCGATGCGCTGTTCTGCATCCTCAATGCCGTCCAGGTCTTTGACATGCGCCAGACCAATTGTGCGGCGGATCAATTCACAGCCGGCAAAACCGAGTGTGTCGTTGAAAATCTTTTCGAGAACGGATTCGCGGTAACCCGGAACGCCTTTAAAATCTTCAATGCCTTCATTTTCCCAAAGCTCCGTGAAGCGCGTTTCGAACACCTGCCACGTATTCTCGATATTGCCGATGATTGTGCCGCGGCCTTCGCCGTCCCGCGTAATGCCTTGTGCAATCAGATTGGCAATAAACAAGCCAACATCAAAGCCGATCGGTCCATAAAAAGCGAACTCCGGATCGATGACCTTGGTTTCATTGTCATCAGCGAAAATGCTGCCGGTGTGCAGATCGCCATGAAGCAATGCCTCCGCTTCCGTCAAAAAGCTGCGTTTCAATTTTGCCGCTTCGAGCTTCAAACGGTCATTTTGCCAGATGGCTTCCACCGTCTGCCGCAGTTCCGGTTCGAAATCATTTGTCTCATAATCGAAAAACGGATCCGTGAAAATCAAGTCTTCCGTGATTTTGCAAAGTTCCGGGTTGGAAAATTCGGCAACCAACTTTTTCTTTTCAAACGGATGCAACGCGAAATCGGAAGTATGGAATAAAGTCTGTGCCAGATATTCACCGATATCGGTTGATAGTTTCGGATAGTTTTTCCCTTGGATTAAACCTTCACGGGCGATCGTCAAATGGGAAAGATCCTCCATGATCGTATACGCCAATTCTTCATCGGTGCCGTACACTTCCGGCACGAGGCCAGTCGCATATTCACCGTGCTTGCGTAACGCCGCAGCTTCGATCGCCGCACGCTTTAATGTCAGCGGCCAGCTTTCGCCAACCACTTTGGCATAAGGCAGCGCCTGCTTGATGATGACGCCTTTGCCGCTTGCCCGGTCGCTTACCCGGTACACGTAATTCAAATTGCCATCGCCGATTTCCCGGCATTCCAGATCTGTTCCTGCCGGAAAAAGTCCCGCCGCCAAAGCGATGGCTTCTGCTTCCGTCAATGCGTGATATGTTGATACTGCTGTAGTTGTCATGGTCATCTTCCTCCTAAATTACAATATAAAAGCGCCTCTTTCCCGAAAGAAAGAGGCGCAGAATTAAGAGGTTCCATGCCTCTTATCTTCCAGAAAGTAAATATCTGGTGGAATTAGCACCGTGCCTTGCGGGATGTTCATCCCGGCGCATAAAGCGCCCCTTCTCACGAAGGTATTACGGTCGGTTGCTGGGCGTCATAGGGCCAATTTCCCTCTGCCTGCTCTTGATAAGAGTACTAAGTTTTATATGCGGTTTTTGTTATGAGATGAATCCTATCACGGTTCAGAATAGACTGTCAACAGGAAGTTTTGAATTATTTTTCAATTTGCAAAATGGCTGCTCGTTCCGTTTTGCATGCTCTTATGAAAGAACTGCTATGTGGACGGACTGCTTTTGCACCTCCCCCTTTACTTCAAATAAAAACTAAGTCCCTTTTAGCGGAAGTTTTCCGCTCGGCGGAAACTTCCTGGGTTTGTGGGTTTGAAAGGAGCCTTCGCTGGCGGCGAAGGCTTTTCCATTTCTGATCTTTGGTTTTGGAGGCGGTTTTGATCTGGCTTGTTGAAGTGACAGCAAATTTCGGCAGTGATTTCGTCTGTTTTTTGGTGAAAATGGTCGTCGATTGAAGGTGTCGCTGTTTTATGCCGGTGGATTTGAGCCGAATCAGCTATTTCGGGTGAAATTTGCCTCGCTGGACTGCTGATTTTTCATTTCCAAACAAGTTGAATTTCCAAATTTAGGATTTACTGTCCATTACAACTGAAATACTGTCCATTATCGTCTAAATACTGTCCATTAGGAAGCGAATACTGTCCATTATCGACTTGTTACTGTCCAAACTTATTTCCCGATCTTTATTTCCAAATTAAGGCTTTACGGTCTGCATTCTCAAAATACTATCCGCAAAACGAAAATACTGTCCGGAGCCCTTTCCGCCTCCAAAACCCAATCCAAACCTCTAATCGCCTACAGTTTGCTGCGCAAACTGCTGGGTCCGTGAGCGTCGAGCCGCTCACTTCCATCTATGCAGTTTTACCACAGGCATCTCTCCCCAAAAACTTTCTCACAATTCCCTGTTGACAGAATTCTTCGCACATGGAATAATCAGAATTACTTTATTGCAACAACCAACCGAATATCCAATTCTTATTTAGAGCAGGTGGAGGGACAAGCCCTACGAAGCCCGGCAACCGGTCCAGCGATGGACACGGTGCTAATTCTTGCAGCCAGAACGTTTGGCTGAGAAATAAGAAGTCGTTAACGCCCTTAACCTCTTCTTATTTGAAGAGGTTTTTTATTTTTCAGGAAAAGAACTTAAGGAGTGTCACATATGAGCAGACTGACAGCGAGCTACCAGGTATACGGCAAAGCGGGGTCATTTGAGAAGAAAGCGGAAGGCATCGCGCTCGGACTCACAATCGGGTCGTGGACCGACTTGCCGCTCCTCGAGCAGGAGCAATTGAAAAAGCATAAAGGCCATGTGGTGTCGGTGGAGGAATTTCCACAAAGCCCTCACCCCCTCAAGCCCGATGCAATCAAAGCGCATATCAAAGTTTCCTACCCAAGCGCGAATTTCTCGGCGGATCTGCCGGCTATCCTGACCACCGTGTTCGGCAAATTGTCGCTCGACGGTGAAGTGAGATTATTGGACCTCGAGTTTGAAGAAGGTCTATTGAAACAATTTCCGGGACCGCGCTTCGGTATCGACGGCATCCGCGGGTTGCTCGACGTCCACGGCCGCCCGCTCGTCATGAGCATCTTCAAAGGCGTGATTGGCCGAGACATCAATTATTTAACGGCGCAGCTCAGACAGCAGGCGCTCGGCGGCGTCGATCTGGTCAAAGACGACGAAATCCTGTTCGACAATCAGCTGACTCCTTTTGAACAGCGCATCACCGCTGCAAAACAAGTTCTGCACGAAGTTTATGCCGAAACCGGCCACCGTACACTTTACGCGGTGAACCTCTCGGGCCGCACATCACAATTACGCGACAAGGCACGAAAAGCCCGTGAACTCGGTGCCGATGCATTGCTGTTCAATGTTCATGCCTACGGACTTGATGTGCTGCAGGAATTGGCGGAAGACGATGACATCGCTCTGCCGCTCATGGCGCATCCGGCATTCAGCGGTGCGTTCACTTCTTCTCCGTTCTACGGCGTCGCGGCACCGCTCGCGCTCGGCAAATTGACGCGCTACGCCGGCGCTGACTTTTCACTGTTTCCCTCTCCTTACGGCAGTGTTGCTATGGAGAAGACAGCGGCACTGGCGCTCGGCGAACAGTTAACAAATGACAGCCTGTTAAAGCCAACGTTCCCGGTTCCTTCCGCAGGCATTCATCCGGGACTCGTGCCGCTGCTCATCAACGATTTCGGAATCGACAGCATCATCAATGCAGGCGGCGGGGTCCATGGACATCCGGACGGCGCAGCAGGCGGCGGGAAAGCATTCCGCCAGGCGGTCGATGCCGTCCTGCAACAGCAAAGCTTGGAAAACGCCAGTGAACAGCAGCCAGAATTAAAAACAGCTTTGGAATTATGGGGGTAATTATGAAACAGCCAATCATCTTTTGTGATTTTGATGGCACAATCACAACCAACGATAATTTAATCGCCATCATGAAGCATTTCAATCCACCGGGCTGGGAACCGATCAAAGACGAGATTCTCGCTCAAACCATCTCGATACGTGAAGGTGTCAAAAAGATGTTTTCTTTATTGCCATCGTCCAAAAAGGACGAAGTCATCGCTTACGTGCTCGAGCAGGCGGAGATCCGCGAAGGCTTTGCGGATTTCGTCGCTTATACAAGAGAGCACAACATCCCGCTTTATATCGTCAGCGGCGGCATCGACTTTTTCGTCTACCCGCTGCTCGAACCGTTTGGACCATTCGAAGGCATTTATTGCAACGAAGCGGATTTCTCGGGCGACACGATCCGCATCGATTTCCCGCACGGCTGCGACGACGAGTGCGCGAGCCAAGGCTGCGGCTGCTGTAAGCCGTCAATCATTCGCAAATTACTTGCGGACGGCGGCACAAGCATCGTCATCGGCGATTCGATCACCGACCTGCAGGCGGCAAAATATGCCGACTTGGTCATCGCCCGCGATTTTCTCATTGAAAAATGTGAAGAACTGAACATCCCTTACGAGCCTTTTGAGAATTTCGGGGATGTTACAGAAATCATCGATGCGAAATTGGGTGTGCGGTCATGACGACAGAACAGACGTTGACAGAGTTACAGGAAAAATGGAATGAGCTGGCGGACGTCAAGGACGTGCTGGCCGGACGCGACTGGTTCATGGGCACTAGCGGCAATCTCGCCATCAAAGTAAGCGATACGCCGCTCCAGTTTCTGGTCACAGCAAGCGGCAAGGATAAATACAAACGGACCGATGAGGATTTCCTTCTCGTCGATGCGGCAGGCGAGCCGGTCGAAGCCACTCACCTCAAGCCTTCCGCCGAAACGTTGCTGCACAGCGCCATCTACAATAAAACCGGTGCCGGCTGCAGTCTCCATGTCCATACCGTTGCCAATAATGTCCTGTCCGAACATTATGGACGCGACGGCAAAATCGATTTCAAAGGCCAGGAACTCATCAAAGCATTCGGCTTATGGGATGAAGATGCCGTCTTATCCATTCCGATCATCGCCAATCACGCCCACATCCCGCGGCTGGCGGAAGATTTCGAAGAACACCTGACTGCCGATAAAGGCGCAGTCCTGATCCGCAACCACGGCATCACCGTGTGGGGCAAAGATGCTTTTGAAGCGAAGAAATTATTGGAGGCCAGCGAGTTTTTATTTCAATACCAATTAGCATTACTTCACATAAAATAAACCCAATCAGAGAGGAAGATTTATAATGGCAATCATCAAAATTCAAGGTACAGACGAAACGATCGAAGCGCAAAACGAAGTCGCAGCATTTTTGGAGCAGCAGGAAGTCGTTTATGAGCACTGGGATATCAATAAATTGCCGGAACCGCTCCGCGAAAAATTCGATTTGAGCGATGACGAGAAAGAACAGATCCTGCAAGCGTTCAAAGCGGAAATCGACGACATCTCCGAGCGCCGCGGCTACAAAGCGGCTGACGTCATTTCCCTTTCCGACTCGAATCCGAAACTGGACGAATTATTGAAGAACTTCCAGCGCAAACACATCCATACTGACGACGAAGTGCGCTATATCGTCAGCGGCCACGGCGTTTTCATCATCCAGGGCAAAGACGAGCGCTTTTTCGAAGTCCACTTGACGCCTGGCGATTTGATTTCGGTACCGGAAAACATTACGCATTATTTCACCCTTTCCGATGACCGTAAAGTGGTCGCTGTGCGCATCTTCGTTACGACTGAAGGATGGGTCCCGGTTTATCAGGAAGAAAGCGTACAGAGCTGAAAGCAGTCCAACTAAACGAAACAGAATCCCGGAGAAGAAGCGCATCGCTTCGGCTCGCCGGGATTTTTTTGCATAAAAAAAGTTTTTCATCACCGGCGTTTTGGGGGATAGTGTAACAAATGAACACGCCGCGCATCCGCTTTTCGGAACGCAGGCGTTCTGTTGATTCAAGGAGAGATTCTGATGGCATTATTAATGACCGATAACGAAATTACACTGGCGATTGTCCAGTCGCTGAAAGAAGGGCGGATCCTGGAGTTCCAGGAAGTCATGGATGAGCTGCAGCCTTATGATATGGCGCAGCATTACCTCCGCATACCGGACAAGCACCGCACTAAATTTCTACTATACTTAACGACGGAACAATTGACGGAATTGATGGATGAGCTCGACAGCGAAGAACAGCTGGAAATCCTTCAGAAATTGGGCATCGAAAAGTCCAAGGAAGTTCTCGACCGGATGGATAATGATGATCTCGCGTCGCTGCTTGCCGATATCGAGCCACATCGTGCCGAAGAATTATTGGCAAATATGAACACTGACGAATCGTCTATCGTCCAAAACCTGATGAATTATCCGCCGGAAACCGCCGGCCGGATCATGAATGACCGCTACGTCTGGATTCCGAGCCATTACACCATCCGTGAAGCTATCGACAAGATTAAGCATTTCGTCCATTACGCCGAATTTCTGAACTACCTGTACGTGGTCGATGAGGATAGACGCCTTGAAGGGGTTGTATCCTATAAGGACCTGCTTCTCGGTGAGCTGGATGAAGAAATCAAAAATGTCATGTACAGCCGGGTTGTAAAAGCGGATGTGCTGACGGACCAGGAAGAAGTCGCCAATCTCATCAGCCGCTACGATTTCGTCTCGCTGCCGATTGTGGAAGACGATAACCGGCTCGTCGGTGTTGTGACCGTCGATGATGTAATCGATGTCGTGATGCAGGAAGCCAATGAGGATATCGAGAAACTATCCGCTTCCGGTAAATCGATTGATTTCAAAACCAAGCCGATCGTCGCCGCTTACCGTCGCCTGCCGTGGCTCGTCCTTTTACTGTTTATCGGATTGCTGTCAGGCGGCATCATCAGCCGGTTCGAGGCGACGCTTGAAACGGTTGTCGCGCTGACTTTCTTCATGCCAATGATTGCTGGCATGACCGGCAACACCGGCACACAGTCGCTGGCAGTGGTCGTGCGCGGCCTCGTATCGCAAAAACCGAATTTCCGCCAAAGCATCAAATTGATTGTCCGGGAATTATGGGTCGGCATCATCATCGGCGTGATTTGCGCCGTGCTGATCACGGGCATCGCTTATTTTTGGCAAGACAGCCTCGTGCTCGGCTTTGTCGTCGGCAGTTCACTGCTCCTGACGCTGATTATCGGAACCATGGCCGGCACCATTATCCCTTTGATCTTATTCAAATTAAACATCGACCCCGCCATCGCATCGGGACCGCTGATCACGACAATAAACGATATTTTGTCGCTGCTGATTTATTTCGGCATCGCCACTGTTTTCATCTCCCAATTGATGTAGAAAGTTGCGCCAGTACTATTCCCTTTATTCCTATTAAGTTACTTGGTATAATATCCAAAAGAGTAAAGGGGCTGCATTATGACGATTCCAAAACCGCTTGTCCAAATAAATCAGAGTTTTATCGTATTGTCCGTTATCGCCGGACTGATCTTTTCACCAGCCATTCTCCTGCTGCCGTTTGCAGTGGGTGTCTATACATTGATCACGAAAAAGAATCCGGTCATCATGGCCGCCAGACCGCTTTTGAAGAAGCCGGCCAATGAATATATCCAGGAAGACCGCGACCAGCAATTGTTCAATCAATGGATTGCGACTGTCTGCCTCGGGTTATCGCTGGTATTCTTCTCCGCTGGAATCACGGCAGCCGCTTATTTCTTCAGCATCATGGTCATGGCGGCAGCCGGCATTGCGCTGATGGGCTATTGCATCGGCTGCACCGTCCGCTACCGATTGATGATGATGAAGCACAACCGCACACGGACGAATTAAAACTGGACGCCTCATTGAAAGTATTTCACTTTCAATGAGGCGTTCGCTTGTTGAGAAAGAAAGCTAGGAACCGATATTCCGCAAAACAGCTCCGCTTTCCTGGTGGCTCGCGCTGAGCTAACTCGAGCTCGTTCCACTTTGCTCGAGTGGATCTCAGCACTTCGCTTAGTCACCTGGGAGTCTTCGCTGTTTTGCTTCATATCTCTGTTTGCCTTCTCTAAATGGAGTTGCATAGTAAATTTATAATAAGTATTAATGAGGCGTTTTTTTATGCCTTTATTTCAATTTGCAGTTTCACAATTCCGAAATTTCGCTATACTGGAAATAATAGGGGGAGTTGCTGGTGAAATTAGTAAAAGGATCTGCTGAAGGTTATAAAGGTTACGGAGTCCCTTATCTGATGATTAGGCAGGAAGAAGCTTCGGACCGCCTTGCTGTAATGCTGCCGGGCGCCGGGTATACGAGCCAGGCACCGCTGTTCCATTACGCGACGGATATCTATCTGCAAAAAGGCTACGATGTTTTAAATGTGAATTACCGTTACAACGATGAATTTTACGATGACTTCAGTATGGAAGAATTGAGCGAAGCCGTTCGCTTTGATGTGGCAAAAATCATCGAAGGAGTGATGGCTGAATCCTCCTACGCAAAATTCTGCCTGATCGGCAAATCCTTCGGCACCATCGCGCTGGCTTCCGAATTGCAGCGTCCGCTGTTCCGGGACGCAGCCGCCATCTGGCTGACGCCGCTCATCAAACGGCCGGATGTTTTTGACGCGATGCAGACTCTCCCGAACCGGGCACTCGGTTTTATTGGCGATGAAGATCCGGGTTACGATGATGATCGCTGGAATCAAATAAAAACGAATCCGCAGATGATGCTGCGATTGGTGCCCGGCACCGAGCACAGTCTGGAGATTCCCGGAAAGACCCTAGCTTCCATCGACATTATGAAAGACATCATGAACGAAATCGAGAAATTCTAAAAGGAGGACAATATTAATGATTACAACCGCTGTGCAGAAAATCAGTCAAATCGGCGTGCCTGTGAAAGATATTGCACGGGCGATCGACTTTTATAAAGAACAACTGGGCCTGTCCCTCCTGTTCAACACAGATACGATGGCGTTCTTCGACTGCGACGGCTTGCGCCTGATGCTGAGCCTGCCGGAAAGGGAGCAATTCGCCCATGCCAGTTCGGTGCTCTATTTTGATGTGACAGATATTGACCTCAGCTACGCCGACTTTCAAGCGCGCGGTGTCGAGTTCAGCGGCCCTCCCCATTGTGTCGTCAAAAACGGTCCCGCTGAAACGTGGATGGCGTTCTTTGAAGACACCGAGGGAAATACGCATGCTTTGACGAGTGATAAGATTGCTTCATAGCGATGAAAAAAGTCCGGACAGCGACAGCCGTCCGGACTTTCTTATGGATTGGAAAAACATTCGCCAGGGCGAATGTTCCAGTGGATGGTTGCCGCTGTGCGGCGAAACCATCCGATGAATTCAATGTTTTTTTTTGAAGTATGCCAGATAAAAGCTTGAGAAATGATATTTCTACTTTCAAGGATATACTGTCTGTTATGAGTCGAATACTGTCCATTACATATTGAGAGCGGGATTTACCGTATCAAAGAATGAAAAATCAGCAATTCATTTTCCAATATTTGGACTTACTTTCCAAATCACCTTAAATACTTTCCAGTTTGACTCAAATACTTTCCAAAATGACTGGAATACTTTCCAATTCGTCACAAATACTTTCTAGTTCTTCATTTCAATTTAACAGAGATTTTATTGTATAATATTACCAGAAACGAATTTTCACTCTCCATAAAAACACCCCACAGAAGCACTCGCTCCAGTGAGGTGTCTCCCTACATCTCCACTTCCGCTTTGGAAGTTTCTTTCACATCCTCCGCTTTCCAGTTCTCCGGAAACGTTTTGCGCCACCCGACGACCACTGCCACAATCAGCAGTACCAAATAGACGTAAATGCCGTAGTCGATCGACCTCGCGATGAAATGGACGCCGAGGAATGCGCCGAGGATGAACGTCAACAAGATCATCCGGGCAGAGCCGGGATCTTGTGCGAATTCGAATGACCTGGTGTACGGAAAGTCTTCGTCTTTCATTATTCGATAGGTGATCAGTGAGTGCAGAATCGCACTCAGCAGCACCACGCCAAGGTCCGGCAGGATGCGTGCCGAGAAGATGAAGATATACGCAATGCCGACCACCAAAAATATTGGAAGATACAGTTTGGCGAGAAACGCTTTGATGGCCGCGCTGAAAGCTGCTGACTCACGCTCAATCGGCGCTGCCCTGAAAATCCAGCCGCCTTTGTAGCTGCCGGAGAATTTCAGCATGAAAATCGTCCCTGGAATCATGATATTGCAGAAATAGATGAACAAAAACATATTGCCTTCCGAAATATCGGCTAAGCTGCGGATCCGCAATTCATTGAATATGAATAAAAACGGGAAAATCACAGACATCGCAAGATTCGGAAAAGCTTTCAGCTTGAACTCTCTTTCTTTTTTCATCATCAACGCTGAAAAGCGGAAGAAAACACGTTCTTCCTTGCTGCGGCACAATAGCTTCGCCCAAAATTTGTCGAGTAAATGACTGCCAGGCTTGCGGCTTTTCGTATCGCTCAGCATTTTTTCGAGATTACGTTCAAATGAAGGCATCAATCGGCTGTATATCAAAATCGCAACAATCGGCACAAGAATCGCAAGTACCGTAAACGCAATCATATAGCCGGACGCATTGCCGTTCAGGACCATCTCAAACGGCGCACCGTACCAAATCGGCGGAATCAGGAAATGCCACCAGCTGAACGCATAAGTGATATTGAGATCAGAGAATTCGAATGCGTGGATGAGCACCTGGTAACCGACTATGAGACCCACGGAAAGCAGGATTTGGACGTAATTGATGATGTCTTTCAAGCGCTCCCCGTCGAAATAACGAAGCACGAACAGGTAAAGCAGCGACGTCAACACGACAACCAATAACATCGCCAATAGGATTTCTCCCAGGAAAATCAAAGAGAATAGAGGTCCGTGCCGGTATAAACCCACGAACAACGGCAAGGCTACAAATGCGCCGGTAACAAAGCTCATATAAATCAGAATATGAATCGTTTTGGCAACCGTAATCGTCTTTTTATCGACCGGTTTCGTCTGCAGCACGTTCTTATCGCGGACATCCAGCAGGACCGATGTGAAATCGGCGATCATTGAAGTCATCAGAATAAACAAGATCATGCCGAACATGATACTCATCTGGAAAATGTAATTCTCGCCGATAAACAGGAACGGCAGCAACAGTAGACTGTAGATGCCGTAGATCCACAATGACTTCAGGAATTGATTGCCTTCTTTTTTCTTGCCCATTTCATTGAACACCGTCGGCACCCGCCGCTCGTCCATTGTCAGTTTGATCCGCAAAATCAGCATCATGACTTCGTAATCGACGCCGAAACGACGGAACAGCCCCTTGAACAACGCGATGAATTTGAGTGATTTAAACTCCCGCATCGTCATGGTCTCCTCTTACGACGGAAACGAAATGCGCCGCTTTTTCACGATGCTCGGTAAAGCCCGTCAATTGGTTGAAGATTCCCGATAACGACCCTTCCTCGCTCTGTTCCTGCAATTCCTCGAAACTGCCATCCGCCACGACTTTGCCGTTCACCAGCAGGACAATGCGATTGCTGATCTTTTCGACCAGATCCATGATATGCGACGAATAAAAGATGGTCTTTCCTTCTTTCGCCAGCTGCGACAGGATTTCCTGGATGACCATCATGCTGTTGGCATCAAGACCGCTGAGCGGTTCATCCCAAAACAGCAGGTCCGGATTATGCAGGAGACTCGAAATGATCAGCACCTTCTGCTTCATTCCTTTTGAAAAAGAAGACAGGCGCGCATGGCGGACATCGATCAAATCAAACTGCTGCAGCAAGCTTTCCGCTTTCCCTTGTGCAAACGCCTGCTCCAAACCGTAAAGTTCTCCGATGAAGACGAGATACTCCATTGCTGTCAGGTTGTCGTAAGCTTCCGCATTTTCGGGCACATAACCGATTCGGCGTTTATAGGACGGGTCGCCTTTTGATATGTCCTGGCCGAAAATCACGACTTTCCCTTTATAATCCTCGATAAGGCCGAGCATGATTTTTACCGTCGTACTTTTGCCGGCGCCGTTCGGACCGATATAGCCGATAATCTGCCCTTTTTGCACTTCCAGGTTGATGCCGTTCAGCACCTGTTTTCCTCCGTAGCTCATTGTCAGATCCTGAATGGATAGAATTGATTCATTTGCTGAATCCATCTGAACACCTCATTAATTTTATGTAATACATTAATTTTAACATTCAAATGGTTGAAATTGGGAGTCGATTTAGGATAAATAAAAACAGCTGTCGAATAGGTTCCGACAGCTGCAAGGTTATATTTTCCATTTTTATTTATTTCGCATCAACTTTATGATCCAGACGTTTTACAAGGAATAAATAGGCAAGAAGTGCCAGCAGACACATGGTGAATATGATCAAACCTAATGGTACAGCGGTATCTTCTCCAGCCGCCCCTACTAAAGGCGCGGCGATTGCACCAAGAACGAATGGCAGAAGTCCGAGCAACGCAGAGGCACTGCCTGCCACGCGGCTTTGTTCTTCCATTGCCAGCGTGAAGGAAGCGGTGCCGACGACGCCGATTGCTGTGACAAAGAAGAAGATCGGAATGACGACAGCCCAAAGCGGTCCATCAACCAACACGACAGTAAGCAGGACAGCACCAGCAGCAGTTGCCGTATACAACGCGACTTCAAGGAATTTCTTCTCCGACCAGACATGGCTGAAACGGCCAACGGCATAACTGCCGAAAATCAGGCCGATGCCGTTCATTCCGAACAGGATGCTGAAGACCTGCGGCGAAACGCCGTAGATGTTCTGGTAGATGAACGGCGTTCCGGCCACGTAGGCAAAGACGCCGCCGATCAACAGTCCCTGTGCCAACGCATAACCGGTAAACTTCCGGTCTTTGATGATGATGCTGAAATTGCTGAACGTTTCCGTCAGATTGCCCGGCACCCTTCTTTCCGGCGGCAGGGTTTCTTCAAGGCGCCAAGCGCTCACGAATAAAAGAATGAGCCCCAGCAAACTGAGAATCAGGAATATCCCTTTCCAATCGGCAAACAAGAGGACCGTACTTCCTACTGATGGAGCAAGCAGCGGCACGAGGTTATTGACGACCATCAGCAACGCAAACAGGCGGGTCAATTCCGATCCGCTGCTGACATCCCGCACTATTGCCCGGGAAATAACGAGCCCGGCAGAAGCTGCAAAGCCTTGCACGAAGCGCAATCCGATGAATATGTATATGTTCGGAGCAAAGATACAAGCGACTGAAGCGATGGCATAAGCTATCAAAAAAATGATCAACGGCTTTTTACGGCCGAGTGAATCACTGAGCGGCCCCGTCACCAATTGCCCAAATGCGAGCCCCAGCAAACAGGCGGTCAAGCTGAGCTGCACTGCCGACGCATTGGTATGGTATACCTCTGCCAAAGTCGGAAACGCCGGAAGATACATATCGATGGTAAAAGGAATCATAGCTGTTAACGCGCCTAAAAGTATGATGAAACGTGATCGTTTCATCCCGGCTATATTTTTCATTCGGTTGGTACCTTCTTTCATTTATATTTCTTCTTAACAAGTTTTTGAAAAGAAAATAGCTGTTTTTTAGCCTAACACAGAACAAGACAGACTTCCCTTTTTTTAACTTCTTGAATTATTGAATCTCGTTCTCTTAAATAAAATAAGTAATTATTTCCAATTCACTCCGGTTTTTTGGCTGAACGCCGATATAATTTTTTTATCGCCCGCAAGTTATTTTTATCGCCCGTAAACTAATTTAATCGCCCGCAAATTCCGAAACGCAGGATAATTGAGCATCGAATAAAAAATCAAGCAATTATTCCCAGTAGATTTACCTCTTACAACCCCTGTAACCCAACCAAAAAAGCCTCTGCATACGCAAAGGCTTCATTTATTATCCTGTAGTCCATCAAAATACTCGCGTAAAAAGAATCTGCGCAATTAACAACACGGTGACCGCACGCAGCAGCGGCTTCACAAATTTCGGATTGAGCTTTTCGGCAATTCTCACGCCTGCCTGTGCCCCGGTAACCGATCCGGCCATCAGCGCAAGCGTCAACTGCCAGATGATATGGCCCGCCAGCGTATAGGTGACCGCAGCTCCGAGACAGCTGGAAAATGTAGCAAGCCGCACAAAGCCAACTGCGCGGATATAGGCGATATTGAGATAGCTGAACAGGAACAGCATCAGCGTTCCCTGCCCCGGACCGAAAAGGCCGTCATATATTCCGATACCGAATAACCCGCCCGCACTTTTCGGCTCCAATTTCAGCCGGCTTTCACCCGTAAATCCTTTTTTACCAATAAACGAAGTGAAAAATGCAGCGATTAAAAGAAAACTCACCAGTATATACATCTGTTCTTCCGGTATCGATGAAGCGATAAAGCCGCCTGCCACACCGCCCAATAAGCTGACCGGCACAATCCAATAAGACTCTTTCAACGATATCTTCTTTTTGCGGATTAAGTAATAAAAGCTGGAGAACGAGCTAACTGTATTCGAGACTTTATTGGCGCCGATTGCTGAATGGACGGGCAACCCGAGCAGCAGCATCGCTGGCAGGCTGATCAGCCCGCCGCCACCAGCCAAGGTCCCCAAAGTCGTGGCAACCACACCGAGAAAGAACATAAATATGAAATCCATCCCCGTCACCTCTTTTCACCCTAACTATAATCCTTCCATCCACTTAAATAAATTCAATAGTTATTATGAAAAACGATAAGTTTTACTTATGTAAAGAAAAGCGGAAACGGCCGCTCAGCTCCGACAAGCGTAAGACACGCTGGCGTAGTGGCATGTTTTCAGCCGCCTAGCCAGTGAGGCTTACGACTCGAGGAGTTGGCCGTTGGAGTCTAGACAGAAATTCGCTCTCTTTAAAGCCTCTTCACGTATCGAAAAGCATACTTTTTATCCTGCAAAAAAAGCCACCCACAAAAGCCGCTCAAACGACTTTCGGGATAGCTTTCCACTGCTCATTATTTCGTTTGTCCATTGCCTCTGATAATATATTTCGTTGATGTCAAAGCCGGCAAGCCCATTGGTCCGCGGGCATGAAGTTTTTGTGTGCTGATGCCGATTTCGGCGCCGAAGCCGAATTCGAAGCCATCCGTAAAGCGGGTCGAAGCATTGTGATAAACCGCAGCTGCATCGATTTCATTGAAGAATTGTTCAACGTTCGCCGCTTCCGCTGAAATGATGGATTCCGAATGCTTCGTGCCGTATTGATTGATGTGCTGAACGGCCGCATCGACCGTGTCAACGACTTTTATGGCCACTTCAAAGCCCAGATATTCCGTCGCCCAATCTTCGTCAGTTGCAGGCGCAACAGATGAAGATAGCTGCTGTACAGCTTCATCTCCGTGAATCTTCACGTTCTCTCCCTGTAAAGCATCCACAAGTTCAGCCAGATGGGCGTCTGCCCAATCTTTCTGCACAAGAATCGTTTCGCACGAATTGCAGACAGAAGGCCGCTGTGTTTTCGCGTTGATCGCAATATCAATTGCCATCTTCACGTCAGCTGTTTGGTCGATAAAGATGTGGCAGTTCCCCGCTCCTGTTTCCAAAACGGGTACTGTGGCATTTTGCACGACCGTTTGGATCAGCTTCGCTCCGCCGCGCGGAATCAAAACATCCAGATAATCGTTCAATTTGAACATTTGCGACGCCGTTTCCCGGCGCGTATCTTCCAGCAATTGAACCGATTCAACCGGCAAATTGGTTTTTTCCAGCGCACGGCGAATTACCTGGACAATCGCTTTATTGGAGTTGATAGCGGTTGAACTGCCGCGCAGTACAATCGCATTTCCTGTTTTCAGGCACAGGCTCGAGGCATCAACTGTTACGTTAGGGCGCGCTTCATAGATCATGCCGACAACCCCGATTGGAACACGGATTTTCGTCATTGCCAGTCCATTAGGCTGCTCCCATTTTTCGAGGGTTTCTCCGATGGGGTCGTTTAACTGGGTTAATTGGATGAGTGCATCAGCCATATCTTTCAAACGGGCTGCATCCAGTTTCAGGCGATCCACCAGTGAATCGTTCATCCCTGCCTGCTGCCCGGCCGTTATGTCTTTTGCATTTTCAGTTAAAATGAAGTCCTGTTCCTCCAGCAATTGCGCTGAAATAGATTGCAAAGCCTCATTTTTATCTGCTGTCGTCGCTTTCGCCAATTGGAAAGCGGCCTCTTTTGCTTTTTGTGCTTTTAGGATCAATTCAGTTTCTGTAACTTTTTCTTCTTGTAGAAGTTCAGTCATCCTTTGTCTCCTTTCGATTTATGCATTCACTAATACTTTAGGTTCCACCAGTGTGCCGATATAAGTTCCGTCGCCTTTTCCTTCAAAAATGTCGACCAGCTTTTCACTGCCTTCACCAGAGCCGATAAAGACCTGTACGTCTGAAGACAATGCTGTTTTAGCAGCTATCACTTTTGATTTCATTCCGCCGGTGCCAACGTTTGAAGAGCCTTCTGAAGAAGCGGCATTTTCCATTTCTTCATGGACTTCTGTAAGGAATGTATATTTTTCAGCTGTTGGGTCGGTATTCGGGTTGCCGCTGTAGATGCCGTTGATATCCGTCAAAATTATCAGGAAGTCCGCGTGCACCAATTTGCTGACTAACGCCGACAGCATATCATTGTCTCCGAACGTCAATTCTTTTACAGACACCGAATCATTTTCATTGATGATCGGCAATACGTCGCGCTCCAATAAATTCGAGATTGTATCGTTCGCGTTTTTATATAAGTCTTTGGTCAACAGCAACTGTGCGGCGACAATGCCGTGCTTCTTGCATTCATCTGCATATGCCTGCAGCAACAGTCCCTGTCCGACAGCCGCAGCTGATTGTTTATCGACAACTGCATCCGGGCGCGATAAATAGCCGATGCTCTTAAATCCTGCGGCTACCGCTCCTGATGAGATTAAAATCACTTCGTGGCCGTGGTCTTTCAAACGGGCCAATGCTTCCACGTGTTCACGCAGCTTGCTGATCGACAATTTACCGCTTGCGTCCGTCAATGAGCTGCTGCCTATTTTTACGACTATTCTTTTCTTCTCCACTTACTATCATCTCCTATTATAAATAAAACATTTTTCCTTCTTCTTAAAGACGGAAAAACCTCGGCTCCATGGCATGTTTTCCAATTGAAGATTGTGCTCAATCAAACGATTAGACTATACGCTGTTACGATGTTTTTATTTAACTTAATAGACCGAATTAACACTGTGAAAAAGAGTTTATGAATTTAAAATAAAATGATGAGCGTATAATCCTGCATAGATTCTAAAACCGCCAACTGGGTTTTCTCTCTGAATCTGCGCACCTTCTCACCAGCGCTCCGCTTCGTTCGGTATTGTTTAAATAATCGCTTGTGAAAATTTAAACAAAACAATTAAGTAGCAATGGTAACACACATTATTTTCATTTCCAAATTACCCCCAGTTTTTCGCCGGTGTGCCGTGGCGCTTGAAGCCTATGATGTGTAGGGGTCACGCCAATCTCAAAAAAAATTTAAAAAACCTTATCTCGCGGCCTTTTTCAGCTGTTAAAACACATGTCTCAACTTCTCGGAAAAAGTATAAAAAAAAGACCATTCAGCGAATGATCTCCATGAAATGCGTCAATATTTTAGCGGTCAGGCCCCATATTACTTTGTCTTCGTAGATATAGAAATATTCATCGACCTGGCGGGTGCGCCAATTATAATTTTCCCCTCCTGCGATGAGATCGTAGGGGAAACTTTCTTCCGGCTGGATATCAAAATTCACCCGGTAAACCTTTGGGTCTTTTTCGAGGAAAAACGACAAAGGCACCGTAAACAGACTGTCCACTTCCGGCGGATTCGGCCGAAATTCAACATCCGGATCGATGATTCCCGCGAAGCTGTATACAATCATGCCGAACGGCGAAACGATATAGTCCAACGGGAAAATATCGGAAATCTGCTTGCTTCCGATGCCCAGCTCTTCCATCGTTTCACGGACAGCCGCGTCCTTCTCGGACTCATCCTGTTTA
The DNA here is from genome assembly GCF_057369535.1 of Planococcus sp. RAB007_Raresut. NCBI lineage: Bacteria > Bacillati > Bacillota > Bacilli > Caryophanales > Caryophanaceae > Planococcus > Planococcus sp. RAB007_Raresut. The sequence continues at coordinate 75,108 of NZ_JBXYIF010000002.1, read as the reverse complement.
TCGATTCTTCCGCCTGGGAAGCAAATGTCGCCGGGCTGGTTTCTGAGCAGATGGGAACGGACTTCAAAGAGGATATGGATTTCGCCGTTTTTTTCGATCAACGGCAGTAAAATCGCAAATTTCGCAAACTCCTTATTGCCCAAAACTTCCGGAATGCGGTCTTTCACTCGGGCCACTAAACTTTTCGGATCCATATCTTCACCTCCGTTTCCTTTCCTTCTATTTTAGCAAACCCTCCGGTTAAATGCTTTCCTGGCAATGGAATAGATATGTTAACCGATATTCCGCAAAACAGCTTTGCTTTCCAAAACCCGTGCTCCTGCATCGCTGCGCTAGCTTCGTCGCAAAGCGCTCGAACCGGAGTTGGCAAGCCAACTCCGGTTCTACTCCCTTGGGAGTCTGCGCTGTTTTGCTCCATATCTTCAAAAATCCTTCTCAAAGTTGAAGAGATGCCAAAAATAAATTTTTTCTTCATAAATAACTACCCATCAAATCATCAACAATTCCCGAATATCGTCTTCCGTCATCGCCGCCAGTGGTTCCTGGCCGGATTGGATGACTTCGTCGATGAGATTCTTCTTTTTCTCCTGCAATTCGGTGATTTTTTCTTCTATTGTTCCTTTAGCGACCATCCGGATCACCTGCACGGTGTGCTGCTGCCCCATACGGTGCGCCCGGCTTGCTGCCTGCTGTTCGACTGCGGGATTCCACCACAGGTCGTAGAGGATGACTGTATCGGCTCCTGTCAGGTTCAGCCCGGTGCCGCCCGCTTTCAATGAAATAAGGAACAAGTCGCCTTCGCCCCCGTTAAAGCGGCTGCACATTTCAACGCGGTCCTGCGGCGGGGTCTTGCCATCGAGATAGAAATACTGCCGCCCTTCCCGCGTCAGCCGGTTGCCGATCAATTGCAGCATTTGCGTAAACTGGGAAAACACCAATACACGGCGTCCCGCCATCCGGCTGCTTTCGACGATTTCCATCAATTGATCGAATTTCGCTGAACCGCCTTCATAGCCTTCAACGAACAGCGACGGATGGCAGCATAACTGGCGAAGCCGCGTCAGCCCGGCCAGTATTTTAATGCGGTTTTTCTGCAGGCTGTCTTTATTGAGATGCTTGAGCGCTTCCTGTTTCAGTTCAGCGAGGTACGCCGCATAATATTTTTTCTGCGCCGGATACAGTTCGGAAAATTGCAGGGTTTCGACTTTGTCCGGCAATTCCTTCAGCACATCCTGTTTGACGCGCCGCAGGATGAACGGACGGACGCGTTTGGCGATGCTCGTGCGCCGCATTTCAGCAAAACGCATGCGGTTCGGCAGCAATTCCGGGAATACGACATGGAAAATCGACCATAATTCGTCCAGCGAATTTTCAATCGGCGTCCCGGTCAGGGCAAAACGGTAATCCGCTTCAATCGCTTTGACCGCTTTCGCCGTTTGGGTCACCGGATTTTTGAAAGCCTGTGCTTCATCCAAAAACAATGTATGGAACGTCTTGCCCTTGTACAAAGCGCCGTCCATGCGCAGCGACGGATAAGACGTTATGAGGACATCCGCTTCTGCATTGTCGGCAAACCGTTTCGTTCTCCGGGTTTTATTGCCATCAATGATTACGGCTTTGATATCCGGTGTGAACTTCGTGAATTCTTCAAGCCAATTATAAGTCAGCGAAGAAGGCGCGACGATCAGCACCGGAGCTTTTCGCCGGCGGATTTCCGGCAATTCCGACTGGATGAACGCGATGCTCTGCAAAGTCTTGCCAAGCCCCATGTCGTCCGCGAGAATACCGCCAAACCGGTATTTCGCCAAAGCCTTCAGCCAGTTGAATCCGGCTTTCTGGTAATCACGCAACACTTCTGACAGCGGTTCCGGGATGTCAAAACCGATTTCTTCGGGGTTGCTGAGATTCTGCAGCAGCTTCGCAAAATCCGCGCCCGGATCGAGCAATTCGCCTTCCTCAAGCGACGCCACCAGCTGCAGTCCCTGAATCAGCGGCAGCCGGATTTCGTCGCCGAACCACTGCTCTTCATTGCCAAGTTCAAGCATCAAATCATTCAGCGCAATAAATTCGGGCGTCTCCAAAGACAATAACGCACCGCTCGGGATGCGGTAATATTTTCGCTTCTCCTTCAACGCAGCGAGCACTAGCCGGATTTCCGCCTCTGGAATCTCACCCGGCTCCAGTTTGAACGCCAGCCAATCCGTGCGCTCTTTTACTTCCACTTTCACTTTCGGTCCCAGGTAATTTTTCTGCACGCGCATTTTCACTGCTGTCGTTGCGTAGACCTGCATCAATTCTTCCAGCTGCGGAATGGTGTGGAACAGAAAATCGTATTCCGCTTCTTCGTCCTGCATGTAAAAGCCGCCGTCCGTTTGGGTGAAGAGGCTGTTCTTCATAAGCTCCATGATCCGCTCTTCTTTGGCGCGCTGGCGGCGGATGCCTGGCAGATGGCGGATCTCATCTTCCGCTTCTTCACAAGGATTGATGACCAGTTGGCCGTAATGGAATTCAACTCCGGCAAGCAGCCGGTTGCGGATCCGGTCGAGAAATAATTTCGCCGACAGCGGTGTTTCTTCCAGCCGCCCGGTGACAGCGGCCGCCATATGTACTTCTCCGAGACGTTCCAGTCCCGGAATGACGCTTTCCATGAAATAGTCAGCCTGAGCCGGCGCAATCTCCAGCTCAGCCGAACCTTCCATCAGCTCTTTCAGTTCTTCCAACCGCCCGCAGTCGTCCTGCGGCAATTTCACGAATGCCCCGTCGCTGATGGCCAGTCCGTAAGATTTCATGACCGTGATCTGTTCGAGCCTTTCCACTTTCAGCAGATAACCCGCGTCGCCGGCCGCTTCAAAACGGAATATCAACGGTAAATCGGTATCAAAACGCAACCCTCTGTAAATCCGCCCTTTATGCCCGATATTGACTGACGGAATTTCCGCGATCAATTTCACAAACGTATCCCAGGCAGAGGCGGGAATAATGATGCGGCCCCGGCCAGTCACCGCACCATTGATCTTCATCAATTCACGCAGCAGCGCGTCCGTTTCCTCCGTAAAACTGAATGCCTCCCGTGAATAGGTTAAATCCGAAGAAACCGGATAGTTGGAGCCTTGATCGACAGCCTGCAGGAACGCCCCCGCATCGCGGATCGGCTTAACTGCATCCATCCCGGCGCTGAGTTTCGCTGAGAAGAAACGCTCGCCGTCTTCCGCTTCGACCGAATGGAGCAGAAAACTGATCTCCAATACCGGCCGGTCGTCAAAATGCAGCTGTTTCTTGCTTGGACGCATATTGTTGTCGCCGAACAACGCCATCAAACGCTGGGTTTTTTGCAGTTCCTGCTGCTGCACTTCATTGATTGCCAGAAGCGTTGCGGCAATATGCTGGCAATAGGTGCTGACGAATCCGACCGGCGGGCAGCTGCACGAAGCGAGAATCGTCCCATCCTGTTCCTCCTTGACCGATACCTCAAAAATACCGTTTGCCCGGACCTCCGCTTTGATGACGGCAGCCTGTTCACTGAGCGGCTCCAATGCCACTTTGCCCGCATCAAAATAAGCCTTGCCTTTTCGGTAAGCAGCCATGCCGCATAATTTTTTTATCCGATAGTCGTTCAATAATGTATTCATGGAATGACCCTTTCCCGCACATGCTTGCATTTACCTTCCATTATCGCTAATAAAACCGGTTTGGTACAATCGAACTGATGGCCCATTATAGAAAAGCGGAAACGGCCGTCCTGCTCCGACAAGCGTAAGACACGCTGTCGTAGCGGCGTTCTCTCAGCCGCCTAGCCAGTGGGGCTTACGACTCGAGGAGTTGGCCGTTGGAGTCTGGACACTAGAAAAGCGTCGGCACCCGTTAAGCTCTGAAAGGCCTAAGCCGGTCCCGACAAGAAAAACCGCTCCCGCCCAAAGGCGTAGCGGCAAGTAATCATCAGACAATATAGTTATAACTCCTGTTATGCTGAATTCGATTTTTACCATTCCGCTTCGCATCATACAGCAGTGCATCCGCCTTTTTGAAAAAATCGCTTTTTGACAGACCCGGATAGTAATTCTGCAAACCGGCGCTGATCGTGACGCTTCCTTCAGCGATTTCCGGATGTTTTAATTCGGCTATTGCTTTGCGCATCTCCTCCAGAAGTTCCAATGTGTCTTCGAAAGACTTTTCTGTAAAAATTACGGCAAATTCTTCTCCGCCGTAACGCGCAACGATATCGTGCGCACCCGCTTTTTCCGACAGGACTTCCGCTACATGCTTCAGCACCAAATCACCGCTGCTGTGGCCGAAGTTATCATTAATGCCTTTGAAATTGTCGATATCCAAAACCGCCAATTGCAGCTGCCTCCCTGACTCTTCCGCCTGCTGAACCAGCGTATCCAAATAGTTTTGAAATGTTTTATGATTAAAAAGCCCAGTCAACGCATCTGTCTTCGATAATCGATCCATGATGCGGTTCTGGATAAGCAGTTCTTCTTCTTTTTCCGCCGCATGCCGCAATGTTGTGAGCATTTCCGTCCCTCGTTCAATCACTGCCAGGTAAACGATGTAACCGGCCACGAGAATGAACAAATACGCAAAGTATTCATATGGCGTCATAACAGCCCGACTGTCTTCACTTATGAAATAAATGATGATCAGAGCGATAAAGTTAGTTAAAAAACTGATGGTCAGCTTTAATTTCTTCAAGTAGATTAAGGAAATCGCCATCGGCAACAGCAAAGTCATTTGAAGCCCCGGGAGCCCCGGATTGGCCAAAATCATGACAACGGCAAGTAACGTCCCCGAAAAAAAGAGGATATAGGGATTAAAGATCCTTAAGATCCGCACCATGACCCAGGATATAAAAATTATCATTATGATAAAACTTGTCGGCCAAATCATACGCATTGAAATATACTCTTCTATATCAGAAGCATAATAAATGAACGTGACAATCAGACCGACTAATTGGCCGCCAATGGCAACAATGGCCAGCAATCCATAAAAATAAAGAATTTTATTCGCCCAAAATTCATAATCCAAACCGCTTTGGTTCGACTTTTTCATGTGGTTCCCACTTCCGCATTTTTTTCTTACCTTTGTTCTCATTCTATCAGTAACTAACAGGAATAATATACTACTATTAAGATATTATTTTTAATGGTTTTCAGCTGTATTCAGTATTGTCCCTCCAGATATTTACTATCTGTCACAAAAAAAGAAGTCTTCTCGCAATTCCCCAACTTAACCCCTATACTTATGAAAACGATTAACTTTAAAAACTTCGGATATTTATGTTTCCGACGCAAGGAGGAATCACCATGGCTGTAGAAAAGACAGTGCAATCTACAATTGGCGGCTATATTTCGACACTGCTGAGAGATCATTTCGGCAAAGGACCCACATCCGTATATGTAACCATCCGAAAGCCCTTTATCATCATCCATTTCCGCGGATTCGTTGCTCCGATGGAAGCCGTTCTGCTTAAACAAAATCAATGGAAGCGGGTCTTAGAAACCCGGGACCTATTAATCAATGAATTAAAAGACGACATAAAGAAAAACCTGCGGCGCATAGCGAAGATGGATATCCATGAATTTCATGCAGACTGGAATCTGGAGCAGGAAACCGGTTTATTGATTGGTGTAGTCAATGAAAAAGTGCAGGAAAATGATTTTGAATGGCCCGAAGAGGTTGATAGACAAGCTTTCGAACAAAAGATTGAAACAGCCAGTGAAAGAGCTGAAAAAACACCAAGTTCCATCCAAAGCTATTGGCTCAATGAACGGACTATACTTGTTAAAAGAATCGACATTCTGGTGGGGATTGAAAACGCGTTAATCGCTGAAGGCTACACCGAAATCCTTAAACTCGCCAAAAGACCGCTGGAACGGCGGCTAATACTGGAATCGCATCCCGAAAAAGTATTGGGACGAAATATTACTGAAGTCTTTCTCGACTGGAACTTCCAAGACGACATCGGCTATATCGTTTTGCTTTTGGAACCCATGAAGAAAAGCATTAATTGATTCCACCCGCCTCACAAGGGGCGGGATTTTTATTGCCTCTTTTTTCTATACAATAAAATCCTCCTCTTATATAGTAGAGTCAGGTGATGATATGAAAACAAAACTATATGTCAATTCGGCAAATCTGACAGCCGGCCTCACGATGAAAGATGCTGACGAATTCGAACTTAATAATATGGCGCTCCATACCTGTGACGATCCTTTGCTGATTGTGGAAAATCGCCGGAAACTGGCGGACTTCCTCGGTCTCACTTTGACCGATTTCGTGTGCGCCAACCAGACGCACAGCGCTAATTTCCACCGCGTCGAAGCTGCAGACAAAGGACGCGGCTCCACTGACACCGGGCATGCAGTGGAAAATACCGATGCGCTTTACACTTACGAAACCGATGTTCTTCTATGCACGTTCGCAGCCGATTGCGTGCCGGTCCTTTTGTATAATGAAACCAAAGGTCTCATCGGCGCCGTACATTCCGGCTGGCAGGGCACCGTCAAAGAAGTCACCAGAAAGCTTGTTGAACATTTGAAGGAAGAGGAAGATTGCAGCCCGGAAGATTTCCATGTCCAGATCGGCGCTGCGTTGAGCCAGGAAAAATTCGAAGTGGACGAAGATGTTTATTTGAAATTCAAAGCACTCGGCTATGCGGATGATTTTATGTACCATAACGCGGAAACCGGCAAATACCATATCGATAACCAGCTGACCGTCAAAAAGCAATGTGAACTGGCGGGAATTCCTACGGGCCATATTTCAATCGACCAGACATGCACGTTTATGAATCCCGAAGGATTTTCCTATCGCGAAGACAGAAAAAGCGGTCGGCATATGGGCTTTATCGTCAGAAGAGCTTGAGCATAATATCGCTCAAGCTCTTTTTTTTGCACTATTATAGCAGACCTTGCTATTTTAAAAGGCCTCTATTTAAAGTCCTTCAATACAATAATTCCTTCGCTTTCGTTTTTTCCAATCTGTATACCAGCACTACCCCCAATATCGCGCCGCTGATACTCGATACAAGAAACGGCGGCATGAAGAATAGCGCAGCAGTTTCAGTGCCCATCAATAGTTTGGCATATGGCACTGCGATAAGTGATGCGATGATGCCGGTGCCGATGATTTCGCCCACTGCCGCCAATCCAATGCGGCCAGACATCTTATATAGTACACCCGCAAACAATGCTCCGATCATGCCGCCAGGAAACGCCAATAGCGATCCGGTGCCTGTCAGCACCCGCACGACCCCTGTCACAAAGGCTATCGTTACGGCAGGGATTGGTCCGAAAAGCACAGCCGCGATGACATTGATGGCGTGCTGAATCGGATAGGCGCGTGCGATTCCTGCCGGGAACGATACAAACGCCGAACCTGCGACTGCCAGTGCTACGAACATTGACATTACGACAAGCTTTTTTGTGTTCATATCAACACCCCTTTAGATGAATCTTTGAAATGCGCGATTTGCAAAGCGATATCGTCAGCCCCCGACAGTGCCGAAATGACGGCAACACCGCATGCGCCCGCCTGCCAAACTGCCGGCGCATTTTGCGGCGTGATGCCACCGATTCCAAAAACAGGCGTCAGCGGAAAATGCCTGGTGACTTCTTTGATGCCTGCAGTGCCTGCCGGCCGTTTCGCATCCGATTTCGACTGCGTGCCGTAAACCGGACCCATGCCGAGGTAATCCGCACCGGCATCGATAGCAATTTTTGCTTCTTCGAGTGAATGTACAGAAACACCGAGCATCTTTTCCTTCCCGATCAACGCCCGCGCCTGTCCACAATCCATATCTTCCTGTCCGATATGAATTCCGTCAGCACCGACTGCTAACGCCAATTCAACGTCATCATTGATTAAAAAAGGAACTTGGTAAATGACGCATAAATCCCGGCACTTTTCCGCGAACTCCAGCAAATCCTGCCCCTGCAAAGCTCCCATTCCTTTTTCACGAAGCTGGAAATGGGTGATGCCTCCCTTTAAAGCTCCTTCCAACACTTTTAAAGGGTCTTTTCCTGAAGCATTCTGCGTGCCCATGATGAAATAAACAGAGGGTTTATTGAACAAATTGCACATCCCCTTCCGTTGCAAATTGGCGGAAAGCGGCGTGGTTTGTCGGACCGTGCCCCGCACCGATATGCAATTGATGTGTAAGAGCCGACTGGATAAACCGTTTCGCCGTCACCAAAGCTTCCGGCAAAGTTTGCCCTTTAGCCAGTTCAGCTGTTAAAGCGGCTGAGAATGTACAGCCCGTGCCGTGTGTCTGCTGCGTATGGATGCGCGCAGAGCGCAATACAAATGATTCACCGGTTTGATCGAGACAATAATCTTCCGCAATCAACGGATTATCAGCATGTCCCCCTTTGATGACGACTGCTTTCGCGCCAAAAGCGAGAATCTGTTCAGCCGCTCTTTTCCGGTCTGCTGCACCATGGATTTCCATGCCGCTCAGCATTTCCGCTTCCGGGATATTCGGTGTGATGACCGCTGCCAATGGCAATAATAATGTCCGCATCGCCTCGAGCGCTTCTCCCTGCAGCAACGTTGCCCCGCCTTTTGCGATCATCACCGGATCCACGACGAGGTTATGCCAGCCGTGCCGTTCGATTCCCGCCGCCGTTTCAGCGATGATTTCAGCGTCGAAGAGCATCCCCGTTTTCACGGCCGCAATGGCAAAATCCGCTCCGATTGCATCAAGCTGTGCTTTTACTGCGCCAGCAGGCATGGGATAGACCCCATACACGCCGCATGTATTCTGCGCCGTTACCGCTGTAATAGCCGATGTCCCGAAAACACCGAGTTCCTGAAATGTCTTGATATCCGCCTGGATACCCGCTCCACCGCCGGAATCCGAACCTGCAATCGTCAATACCTGCTTGATCGCTGCCACAGCACATCCACTCCTTCCTCTTTTTCAAAGCCGAAGCTGTTTTCTTCAATTTCCATGCCGAATAAAACATCCAGGAATGTGTCGCGGAAACTGCCGGGTCCTTCCGAAGTGGCTGCTGCCTTTTCACCGGCCGCACCGTAAAACTTGAGAGCTTCAATCGCAGCAGCTGTTGGATCATCAGATGACACTGCCGTGAAAGCGGCAGTGACAGCACTGAGCAGGCACCCCATGCCGGTTACAGAACTCATCATCCGGTCGCCGCCTGCAATTTTTTCCACCCGCGAACCGTTGGCCACGATATCGGTCTCGCCTGTCACTGCCACAACCAAACTATATTCTTTAGCTACTCGGGTCGCCAGTTCCTCCAGATCGATATTGCCCGAACCGGCATCGACGCCTTTAGACGACCATTCCACACCGCCGATTGCAGCCAGTTCACCCGCATTGCAGCGCAGCACCTGGACATCGATTTCCGTTAAAATCTTCTGGACGGCTTCTCTCCGAAAAGTGGTCGCTCCTGCTCCCACCGGATCTAGAATAACCGGGATTTTTTCCTTATTCGCTCTTTTCCCGGCAAGCATCATGCTTTCCAGTGTGTCTTTATTCAAGGTTCCAATATTCAATGACAATGCGCGGGAAATGGCGACCAGTTCCTCCACTTCTTCTTGTGCTTCGCCCATGATCGGCGAAGCGCCGATTGCCAGCAGCCCGTTCGCCTGGAAATTCGATACGACGTGATTCGTGATGCAATGGATGATCGGATTTTCGCTGCGGATTTTATTGATCATATCCTACACCTTCCTTTACTTGCGCCGGCAATTCCCACGTCTCCATCGTCCAGGCCTGCTGCCAGAAATTCCATTCGTAATAGCTGCTGCGACGGAAGCGGTCCTTCAGTTCCTGCCGCCGCTCGGCCGACAGCCCTTCCGCCAAACGGTCCATGCGCTCAATCTGCTCCTGCACCAATTCCCCGAACCACTCCGAACCATAAGTCTCGATCCACCGGTCGTAAATCGGATGATCAGGCTCGGCATTTTTCAAGCGCTCCCCGATTTCATAATAAAGCCAGTAGCAAGGCAGAATCGTCGAGACCACATCCGCCAGATCCCCTTCCATCGCGCGGTACATATGCGACACATAAGCATAGGCACTCGGAGACGGTTCAAATTTTTTCCAATCTTCCTCTGTTACCCCGAGCATGCCCATGAATGATTCATGAAGCGCCATTTCCGCCGCGCACGTCTGCTCTGAATGATGCGCAAAGCTTTTCGTCGTGGCGAGGTCCGGCGCTTTGAGTGCACCGACCGCCTGCATCTTCGCAAAATTCGTCAGATAATAAGCGTCCTGCATAACGTAATAGCGGAATATCTCCACCGGCAAACTGCCGTCCGCAATCCCTCTCACAAACGGATGATCAAAACTCGCCTGCCATAACCCCTCGCACTCTTGCCGCACTTCCTGTGTAAATTTCATCTTCTCCAGCCCCTTTCAGGCAAAATAAAATACCGCTTTCCAGTAAAGGAAAGCGGCAATCATATACGCAAAGGAATAGAGAAATCCGGCATACGCTCGCCCACTTCCCTCCGCTGGTATGATCCAGATCAGGTTCAAAGGGTCCGAGCATTGCTCGTCTCAGCCGGTAACCGGCTCCCCCAGTGGTGCATGTATTCAGTTGTTCTTCAGTTGTTCTTCAGTTGTTCCCTCAAAGATTATCACATAGTCAGAAAAATCACAAATATATTTTTGAATGGAATAAAAATGATAAATTAACGAAACTGATTAATTTCCAAATCGTAAATAATAGAAAAAGAATATTTATTCTCTTATCAATATGTGAAAGGAAGTGAATAAAATGTATTTTCCTTCGAAAAAAGATGTGTGGATGTCGATTATACTTTGGGTGGGTTCAATACTCTTTATTGTTCCTCCAGTTTTTTTCCCGGACTTTGGAGTTTGGATGACTCCAGATTTTCTGGATAAGCAATGGATTAAAATTATTATTTTATTTCCAATTGGTTTTTGTCTCATGTGGATATGGTTTAGGACGGGATATACAATTCAAGATAAATTTCTTAAAATTCAATACGGTCCTTTTAAGCGGGAAATCGAAATAGATGGTCTCCATAGTGTAAGAGAGACTAAAAACCCCTTTACAGATCCTGCTTTGTCTATGGATAAAATAGAAATTAATTATGGAAGATTTAACACCATAGGGGTTTCACCCAAAAATAAAATTGAATTTATATCACAATTAAGAAAGCAAAATCCGAATATAAAAATTGATAGCAATTTTAAAGGTAGTAAGAAGAAATAATTTAACTTATTATAAATTAATTTAAAAATCCTTTAACAAGCCTGCTAATCGACTGTTCGAAAGAATGCACTTTCTATTTGTGCGGTTTCCGATACCGTATTGATATGTAAACTGATTCAATGAAGAATAGTAAGTCCTTTGTTTCTATTTGTAAAATTTGGCTACGTTAAAGTTTATTGTTGTTATAAAATAAAAAATTTGAACTTCCATTTAGCAATAATGTTTTATTCCGCTAAAACACTCGAAGCAAAATATGGCTTATAGCATATCCATAAAAGATAATACATGTTCTTTTACTTTTTCTTTCTCTTCCTTCGTCATATCATATAATTTAAATTTTTCCATACTTTCATTGGGAATTAGGATTGTTGATGGTTCCTTAATTTCTTCCTTACGTTCTTCACTGTCTTCGGCTTTGGTAATATGAGATTTATCAAATCTTGAATGGATGATTTCCGTTCGTATATAATTTCCTTCTGTATCATAAAAGTCTTCAATCGCTTTAATATCTGTTTCCACATGATTTTCACTTGCTTCTGTATTGGTAATTGCATTTACTTTCTTGTAACCCGTCATTTCGGAAAAACCTTCAGCGTTTTCTTCCAATATTTCAATAACGTATACCTCAATATGTTGAGCTTTCTCCACATTACCGCACGCACCTAAGATAAAAACGGATGCCAGCGATAAACCAAATACTAAAATAATCCTCTTCAATTTTGCGCCCCCTTTATTATGAAACTTTACCGCAAAGATGAATATCCTTATTAAAGATTTCCGCCACGTTAGTTGAATAAGCCACAGATAGATTCTTAACTCCTAATTTAAATATACTTAAAATTAGAATTAATAGAAAGACAATTCTGGAAATAAAACCGTTCGCAAAAGTACACGTTTACGAACGCTTCTAAAACAACGAAAAAATAGAAAAAGAACGTTCGTAAACATATCAAATAACTTTACGAACGTTCACTGATTTGCAGACACTTTTAAGAAAGTGTTAAGGGAAAAACCCCAACATTTTCGCCCATGAAAAAACACCCCGCCAAAAGGCAGGGTGCATCGATATTTGCGGCGTCCAAGCCACGCTCCACAACGTGTTCCTCTAGGGAATGCTTGTCCGTCTTACGCAAATGAGCTCATCGCGTCTCTAACAATAAGCCCTAAACAGTAATAAGTCAATGCATTTCGCTCATAGCGAGGCGTATTGGGCAGCCGTGATCCGATACAGCACATGTCTTTTCAACGGGCTGTCTTCTTCCAGTTTCGGGTGGTCGAATTCGCCCGCTTTTTTCATGCCAATCCGCTGCATGACCGTTTCGGATGGATGGTTGAGGGTCGCTGTAAATGATACAATTTCGTTCAAGCCCAAAACACCAAATGCGTAATTCAGACAGGCTTTCGCCCCTTCTGACGCATAGCCCTGTTTCCAGAATTTATTGTCCAGCCGCCAGCCGATTTCAACGGCACCTTGGAAGCCGGCGTCAAAGCCGACTTCAAGCAATCCGATAAAGCCGATGAACGCACCGTCTTCCTTGCGTTCGACTGCCCAGATTCCAAAGCCTTTTTCCTCGGTATGCTGCTCGAAGCGCTCGATCAGACCATCGGATTCAGCTTGCGTCAGCATGTTCGGAAAATACTCCATCACCTGCGGATCCGCATTCATGTGGGCAAACGCTCCCCTATCGTCATCCTTCCATCTCCGGAAACCGAGCCGTTCTGATTCGAAAATATATCGGCCGTCCATCATGTCGCCGCAGCCGCAGCCGCTTCATCCGCCTTCACACAATCGATTGCCACGACAAGCGCAATAAGCAGATGCTCCATCTCTTCGTCCAGCACCTTGACCTCATAAGTATCGCCCCAGGTGAGCCATTGCTTGCTGACTGAGCCGACGACTTTGCCGTGCTGCAATACCTCAAAATTCATATCCCACCAATTGCCGCGCACTTCGACGCCTTCAGCATCAATCGTGTATTTCGCTTTGAAAAAAGTGAATTCCTTTTTGATCGTCAATACATCACGGCCGTCCACTTCTACGAAAAACTTCGGCAGCAGACTGAATGTTTTTTTAGTGATCAACGCTATTTCCTTACGCGCAGGATCCATGATTGTAAACGTCTTCGGAATTTGCAGGAAGCTGCCCTCAACGTAATAGACATCCTGCTGTTCCTTGTCCTTCACCGTGAATTTGCCGCTTAGACTAAACACTTTCTGTTTCATATAAAGCTGTCTCACTGCCATTCCCCCTTATTCTTTTTCAATCGGCTTATCAATAGGAAATCGTGTGAAGAAAATCGTGCCTTCAGGACCGGTTTCAATTTCAATCGTAGCTTTGTGCCGCGCTGCCACTGCGTAACAGATGCCGAGGCCGAGACCCGTTCCTTCATCTTTTGTCGTATAGAAAGGCGTGCCGATTTTCTCGATGATTTCAGAATCTATGCCACAGCCGTGGTCCTGAACCGCCAGTACGACACAATTATCATTTTCCACATAGGTCCCGATTGTCAGCGTCCGTCCTTCTTCCATCGCTTCCAGGCCGTTTCGGTATAGATTAATGATCAATTGACGGATTTCGTTATGGTTCAACAATAAATCCGGGATTTCCCGTGTGTAGATCTCAAGATGTTTATTTTGATTGAACGTATCGACTTTTATCAATGGCGAGATGTCATTGATGATAGTGTTCAGATTCATCATCTTCATGTCCGAAGTGCGCGTGTTGCCGACCGACAGGAACTCGGTGATGATGGCATTGGCCCGGTCCAGTTCATCGATCATCAGATTGAAATGCCCAGCGTGCGGCGCCAATAATTCATCCGTTTTCAATAATTGCAGGAAACCTCTCACTGTCGTCATAGGATTGCGGATTTCATGGCTGATTCCCGCTGCCATCTGGCCGATCAAATCGAGATTCGCCAACCTCTTCAGCTCTTTTTCGTACTTTCTCTTTTCCTTGACGTTTTTGAGCATGCAGCAAATACCGTCATCAAAAGGGTAAGCCGTAACTTCATACCAATAATCTTCCTCGTCGGATTGCGTCTCAAAACGCACGGTCACCCGTTCGTTCATCGCGCGATGGAATTCAGTATAAATCATCGTATTTACGGTTTCCGGGAAAACTTCCCAGATGCTTTTGCCCATCACATCTTCCGCTTTTTTTCCTCCAGGCAAAAAATGATGCTGATTCATGAAGACATATTCCCAATTTTTATTCAACGCGAAAAATCCGTCGGTAATACTCTCGACGACACTGTTGACCCGCTTGTTTGCCGCGTACAGCGCACTCGTCCGTTCTTCGACCATCACTTCCAATTGGTCCATATAGAGTAAATTCGAGAACACCGGTGCCGTGGCGTCTACTATCGACTGAGCCAGCAGAATCTGCGGATCTTCAATATAATTCTTCCGTTCGAGCGAGCTTATCGCTGATATGACCCCCTGCACTTTCCCCATCGAAATCAACGGGAACAACAGTAAATCCTTATCGCCTTTCAATACTAAACGCATTCGCTTCCGCAATAAAACCGCGTCATTCAGCAATTCCGTGTAGCTGGCCAGCGAACCGAGCTGTTTCAGGTTTTCATTCCATTCTGTTTCCGTCTTTTCGCCTGCCTTATAGAATTCCAACTGCTTGTCTTCTTTGGCCAAAGAAGGTTTCATAATATGCGCGGCAAGGTCACAGCCGGGAGCCGTTTTATCCAGATAAGCAAAACAGGTTTTCAAGCTTTCCCGTATCGTCGAACAAAGCGACAGCTCCTGTGCAAGATCCAGCAGCAATTGCTTTTCTTCGAGCAGTTTTTCTTTCTGGGAAATGGATTTCGCGTTTTGAATCGCGACGGCCGCCATATTGACGTAAGCTTCGACGCTTTCAATCTCCGACTGCGTTAAGTTCATCGGCGTGCCCGAATCGAACAGGAAGACAAGCCCGAACAATTCCCCATTGAAGGATATCGGCAGCGCCAGAAGCGATTTGATCTGGAAAGCTTCAACCGATCTCGGGTCTGGCCGGCTGTCAGTCGCCGTGTCCCGTATATAAATGGTTTGCCGGGTTTCGATCACTTCCGCTGCGAGAGGGTCCATTGCCGGATCAATCACCTGCGATTGCAGAGTCATTCCGCCCATCAGCTCCGGTTTCCCTGCAAACCCGCGATAAGTGCCGTCTTTTTGGGGCAGATAGATTCCAACCGAATTGCACCGGACGATTTCCTCTGAAATGGCCGTGGTCACTTGCTGCAGCACTTCCTGCAATTCCAGTTTCGTATTGATGATTTGTGTGATATTGGCAAGCCTCGAATATCGCGACTGTTCGTTCTCCATACAAGTATTCTCCAATCTATACCGTGCAAATTAAAATGATGCATCCCCCAAATCAATTCCACATTGACATTGATTCGATTGCTCCCTACATTTTACCAAAAAGAACTCGCAGATACGCGAGTCAAGCTGTTTTATTAAACTGACCCCTAAGAATTTGTCGGAATTGGCACTTTTAACTGGGTCAACCCTTTGCTATTCTTAGCAGGAAAGTAAGACGATTAAAAGAGCCGAAGAAAGAAGGTATTATTTATGCAAAAAGCAACTGCCCCAACAACTGTTTCCAACAAAAAAACATTCGACCTGATCTTGACGTCGATGGCTATTGCGTTGGTATTCGTAGCTACACTTCTGCTGAACATCCGTTTGCCTATTGCCGCAAACGGCGGACTCGTCCACCTCGGAACAGCCATGCTGTTCATCATCGCAATGTTGTTCGGCCCTAAAAAAGCGGCGCTTGCCGGCGCTTTCGGAATGGGATTATTCGATTTGGTATCCGGCTGGACACTCTGGGCGCCGATTTCATTTGTCGCGCGTGGCCTGCAGGGCTACATCGTCGGCCAGATCGCCTGGTCCGCAAGCCGCATGGGCGGCAGCAAAACATTCAACATCATCGGAGCCATTGCATCGGTGCCGGTCATGCTGGCTGTCTATTACATCGGTGAAGCCATCATTTACAGCAATTTGATCATTCCGGCCGCCTCAATCCCGGGCAACCTCGTACAAAACGCTGTCGGCATCATCGTCGCCATTCCGGTGGTTATCGCATTGAAGAAAGTGCCGTTCTTCAAGAGAGGTTTCTAAGAATAAATCAATAAAGGAGAGAGCTTCCGTGACGGCAGCTTTCTCCTTTTTATGTACAGAAAAATTCTTACTCATTCTATCCTATGTAATGGCGAATGATCTGGTAGAATGCAATGCCAAGCCCTAGGATACAGGCTTTCATCTTAGCTGTATGATACCTTTCACTGCGGAATAAATAAAAGAAGGCGACGGCAAACCCTGCGGGAAACCAAAGCTGGAACTCACCGTCTTGTTCGGAATAGCGGGAGTAGATCGGCATGATGTAAGCACTGATCAAGAAATAAAAATAAACCGTAAACTGGCGTGTCTCCAGTTCCTTGCTCCACTTTACCAATAGATAAATAATAATTGCTGCCATAATCATGACATGCAAAGAAGGCAGCATAAGCGTCCCGCTCCCAAGTTTGAACTCCATTCAGTCTCGCTCCCTTATATGATCTGCTCTTTAATGGCTGTTAATTGCTTGTACCGAAATAATGAATATCAACCTAAAGCCTCGCTTGCATAGTAAGTTTTAACTCCTTTTTCCCGTTAACAAATAAAATATAAAGGCACTAACAACAAATAGAATTGTCCCACCTAATACCTTTATGAAAGAGACACCTATCTGCACGGAATCTGCAGTTGTCTGTTTTACTTCATTGACTGACCACCAATGCACTATTGAAGATTCATATATTGCTAAGTACAGCCATATCAAGTAAAAGACAAAAACAATCAAAGCAATGCCCATTTTTCTATTCATAACATTCTCCTTTAACAAAATCCTGATCTGAGATATTTATTCCTATTATGCTGATTTGTTTCGCTAGTTGAATAATGAAATAGCCAACCACTTAGATTACCATTTTATAGTAATTCTACGTATTTTACGTGAATCCCTTTATTGGTGAATTAAAAGCTTTAAAATGAAAAGCTTTCGCGTTCGCGAAAGCTCCCTTTAAGACATTGGAGTTTTTCGCGTGGCGAAAAACATCCGCTCCAGGCTTTTGACCTTTGGTGTGGGGATTTGAAAGCTCGACTACCCTTTACAGACTGCGTAAATTTACTAAACCCAACACATAATTGTTACTGCGCACATAAATCTCATTCTCCGCACATAAATCTCACCCACCGCACATAAATCCCGCTCACCGCACACAAACCAAAAAAAGAAGAAAGCCCCATCCGGGACTTTCTCCTTCATTCGTCTATTTACGCTTTTTCTTTAACAGACTTCGCTCCTGCTCCGACTGTTTCGTTCGTATCAACTTCAGTGTTGTTTAAACCAAGCGCTTTGTCGGTCATTTCATGGATTTCCTTGAACAATTCAGGGTTGTCCACTAATGAAACGCCGTAAGACGGCACCATTTCACGGATTTTCGGCTCCCATGCTTCTTTTTGTTCCGGGAAGCATTTATTGAAGATCTCGAGCATTGCATGCACAGCTGTAGAAGCACCCGGAGATGCGCCAAGGAGTGCGGCAATCGAACCGTCTTCAGCTGTTACGATTTCCGTACCGAACTGAAGTGTTCCTTTACCTTTTTCGTCTGTGTCTTTGATGACCTGGACGCGCTGGCCGGCTACGACTACGTCCCAGTCCTCAAGTTTTGCGTTCGGGATGAATTCGCGCAATTCTTCGACGCGTTTTTCATCTGACAGCATAACCTGCTGAACGAGGTATTTCGTCAAGCCCATTTCTTTTGCTCCAGCTGCAAGCATCGTCAAGACGTTGTTCGGTTTAACCGATCCGATCAAGTCCATGTTCGAGCCTGTTTTCAGGAACTTCGGTGAGAAGCCTGCAAATGGTCCGAACAGCAATGATTTTTTATTGTCGATATAGCGCGTGTCCAAATGCGGCACGGACATCGGCGGTGCGCCGACTTTCGCTTTACCGTAGACTTTACCGTGGTGCTGGTTGACAAGCTCCGGTTTGTTGCAGACAAGGAACAAGCCGCTTACCGGGAATCCGCCGATTTGCTTGGATTCTGGAATGCCTGTTTTCTGCAATAAAGGCAAGCTTCCGCCGCCGCCGCCGATAAAGACGAATTTTGATGTATGGTATTCGATTTTGTCGTTTTTCACATCGTGGACTTTGACTTCCCACGTGCCGTCGCTCAAACGTTTGATGTTTTTGACGGTATGCTCGTAATTCACTTCGACGTTTTCCTGCTCCAGATATTCGAACAGCATTTCAGTCAATGCGCCGAAGTTAACATCTGTTCCAGTGTCGATTTTTGTTGCCGCGATCGGCTCTGGTGTCGTACGGCCTTCCATGATTAACGGGAACCATTCTTTCAATTTTTCAGGAGAATCCGTGAATTCCATACCGTTGAACAATGGAACCTGCGTCAACGCTTCAAAACGATTTTTCAGGAATCGCACATTGTTTTCACCTTGCACCATACTCATATGAGGAATCGGCATGATGAAGTCCTGTGGATTGCTGATGCGTTTGTTATTTACAAGGAACGACCAGAACTGTCTGGAAAGGTGGAACTGTTCATTGATTTTGATCGCTTTATCGATCTCGATCGAGCCGTCCGCTTTCTCAGGCGTGTAGTTCAATTCGCATAACGCCGCATGTCCTGTACCTGCATTATTCCACTCATTGGAGCTTTCCGCTCCGGCTTTTTCGAGCTTCTCAAATACTTTGATTTCCCAGTCCGGTGACAGCTCTTTCAACATTGAGCCCAATGTCGCGCTCATCACGCCGGCTCCGATTAAGATAACGTCTGTTTTCTTTGGTACACTGCTCATTATACCCTTCCTTATCCCATATATTTGCAAAAAAATGCCGGCCATCCTGCCTCATTCGTGCTCAAGCCAGTACTTCCGGAAGTCATCTCTTTGCCTCAGTTTTTCGTAAAATCTATCGCAACTTGCCATAAAGTAAATAGTTCTACTTCTAAATGATAATTATATACCATTTCCAGGCTGCAATAAAGAAAAGCTACCTATTTTATAGGGTTTGGAGGTGAAATTTCCAAGCTGCGCCAATAAAACCCGCAATTCCAATTTCATCCCGCGGGAATTTACCGGTGTACGAATTCATTCGATTCCATGCTGTTTTCTGCAGTGATGCGGTTGCGTCCTGAACGCTTTGATTTAAATAGCAGGTTGTCCGCGTAAATATATCCTTTTTCTATCGACGGATGGTCATTGAATTTTTTATAATATAATCCAAACGAAGCCGTGTAGGAGATCTTTACTTCTTCTTCATTGAAATCTGTCACGACATAGCTGTCATTCAAATCGATTCTTAGGCGTTCCAACCTTTCACAAATTTCTTCGAAAGTGCTTTGCCGTAAAAATAATGTGAATTCTTCTCCGCCGCTTCGGAACAATAAATCGTCTTCCCGCAAATGGCTCTTCAGAAATGCCGTAAAATGTCTCAGCACTTCATCGCCCACCGCATGGTTGTAAGTATCATTCACTGTTTTGAAGCGATCGATATCAGCAACAACAATCCCGAAGGTTTCCCCTTTATTGCTGAGTTCCTCCATTTTCAAATCCATGAACGCGCGATTATTTGCACCCGTCAAAGCGTCCCGATATGCCAATTCCATATATTTATCCCTGTCGCCCTTGTCCTTTAAATTCTGTATTATAGGGAAAATGGATTGGCTCACAAAATAATTCAAGGCAAAAATCCCAATCAGCAATTCCCACTGGCCTTCCACCAGAAATATAAACAAAAAGCCGTTGATCAAGCCTGTCTTCCCCAGGTCGAGGACATTCCAATTATCATAGAAATGAATAGCTTCTTTCAAATTGCTGATTTTTTGGGTGAAAATAAAATGAGTGAGAATAAAGGTATCTGTCAGGAAGTTCGTGATAAATACCAGGACGGCAAATAGCAGCCAAAAGCCGAAAGGGATATTTGAAAAATAAGGCTCAAATAATCCATATAAATAATAACAAGTAATATTCGCGAAGCTGTAGATGGAGATATTATAAAAAATATACAGGAAGGGTTTCCTGTAATCCGGATATCTCCATTTTTTAATGGAATGGACCAGTACCTGGTATGAAACTTCGTAAATGACGACTCCCAACGGCCCAGCAAACAAGGCGATCGCCATTCCGTAGTTGATTGCATAATCCAGTTCTGTTCCGCTATATTGTATTTTGATTCTTTGCTGGGAATAAACAACCGAAAAGAATACGAATATGCCAATTGCCAATAAAAAATGGGACGTGGACGCATCCAGCATTTGTGAGAAGACAGCAATGTATATGCTGATAAAAAAAAGAAAGAATATATGTAAATTCTGTTTGTTCATCGCGCAACTTCTTTCTGCATTTGGAATCGCTTTTTGTATACCTGAAATTATTTTGCTGCTCTTGATTTTATTCCTTTACTATTTTATCGGCAGAAGAAGAATATATTGAAGCCCGCAACCTGAAAATTTCAAGTTGCGGGCTTAGCCAAGCTTTCAGGAAACTCAATCGTTATTCATAAAGTTCTGCTTCTCCAAATAGATCAGCACTTTCTGCGAAAAGGCCGTATGCGATTCTTTCGTGTACTTCGCCATCGTGTACACCTGGGCCAGGTTTTTCACACCCAGCTCTTCCACCATTTCTTTCAGGCGCGGAATGGCCATATACCGGTTCCACCCGTTTTCATTCCGTTCCTCGTAGATCTTCAAAATGTCGGCATCTGAATAATCCTGGTACTGCTCATAATGGACGATCCCCTCCAGCGGCAAGCGGTCCCGCGGCGCCGGACCTTCTGCCGGATAGCCAAGCGAAAAGCCGACAATCGGCACGACGTTTTCCGGCAGATTCAATAATTCCCCGACCTGGTCACAGTTCGCCAGCGTCGATCCCATATAACAGATCCCGAGCCCCCGGTTTTCCGCCGCCAGCGCGCAATTCTGCGACGCCAAAGTGGCATCGATGGCACCGATCATAAGGCTCATGAAATTATCGAAATGGACCGGTGCGTCATTGAGCACCAGCCATTTCCGCATCCTATTGAAATCCGCGCAAAACGTCACCAATACCGGTGCATCCACTACCATCGACTGCTCCATATGCGCTTCGTACAATTTCTGGCGCAATGCTTTATCTTTTGTCACCACAATAGAATAAGTCTGCATATTGCCGCTCGAAGAAGCCCGTATGCCGGCCTCCAGTATCTCATCCAGCAATTCCTGGCTGATTTCACGGTCTTTGTACTCGCGTATCGATTTATGGTTATGTATAACATCCTTCAATTCCAAATTCACCACTCCCTATGATAAATAATAGCATTAATAGGAATGTTCAGATATTGGTTTCGTCGAATAAAAAACCTTACCGCCCTGGTAAGGTTTGTAGAAGGCATTAAAGTTCACTTCCTACGAATCTTTTTAGCAGGTGAATCTTGAAATCAGTCCTTCTGGACCTGCAGAGCCATTCGTAAAAATTCCATAAACAGTGCCGACTGGCTGCCTAATTGGACAGCTTGTGCCGGCAGTATTGCGTCACCGAGAGCAAGTCCATCAATGAATGTGATAATTGAGCGGGCAATCAAATCGTGGTCAAAGCGATCGCTGAATTCACCGGCTTCCTGGCCTGCTTTGATGACATCCGCATATAGGCGATGGCCTGTTTCATATCTTTTTCTGCCGTATTCCCGTCTTTGTTCATCATTTCGTCCAGTGATGAAATATTCCAATTTGCTGGATGCCAGCGGATCCATTTCGGTTTCGGGATTTCCGCCTTCTCCAAATAACAGCTGCATCAACAGCTCCCAATAGGAATCCGTATCTTTCAGCATGTTCTTCGTGCCATTGGCTTCATCAGTTAATGCTTCATCAAGAATCGCCTTGAACAAACCCTCCTTATTGGAGAAATATTGATAGAGCCCGCCCCGGCTGACACCGGCTGCTTCCATCACGTGCTTCATCGACGTGTTTTCATAACCCTGTTCGATAAAAACAGTGGTTGCAGCCTGCAGAATTTCAGCCCGCCGCTGCTTCAGATGGTCTTCGCTCACTCGTGGAGCCATGTAATTTCCCCCGTTCCGCTTTCCTTCTTGCAATATATCCTGCCAGCGCCAGGAGCACCAGCAATCCCGATGTAATTATGAAAGTCGGAATAATGCCGAGCACCGTCGCTAACAAACCGCCCGCCAACGGTCCGAGAATCGTAGCCGTGGTCATGACACTGTTGATGACCCCAAAAATCCTGCCTGTCATATGGACAGGTGTATCGATTTGAACAGTTGCATGAAATGGCACAAAAATCAGGCTGGCAGAAAATCCGGCGGTAAAGCCGAGAATCGGCAGCCATATTGCCGAATAACCCAAATCGGCGTCAGTTAATATCCCCATCATACCAAAACTCAATCCAATTCCAAAAACACCTGCCAGCATAACCGGATACGGACGGTAGCCCGTTTTTTTGGCAAGCAATAAACCCGCCAAAAACATGCCAAAACCAGAACCTGTAATCAGATATCCAAATAAATCAGGCGATGCCTCTGTCAATTCCCGGATCAAAACAATGAGCTGGGAGTCCGCCAATTGCAGAACCAGAAGGCTCATCCCCACCAGCGTTAAACCGACCACCATAAAGCGGCTTGATTTTAAGAGAGCAAATCCTTCGGCCAGTTCTTTTTTGAAAGAAGCCTGTGCCTTTTCTTCTTCTGTGGACTCTTGTTTTATTGTATTAGGCAATAATAACAGCAACCCGGCCGACACAATGAACGTGGCGGAGTCGACCAGAAATACCTGTTGTGTCCCCATTGCCACCACGAGCAGTCCGCTGAGGAGCGGTCCAAGGATTTTGGTTGATGAATCAATCATCGAAGTGATAGCCATGGCTGCCTTCATGTCCTCTTCTCCGACGATTTCTTTCAGCTTCCCATTTTTCGCCGGAATGAATACTGCTGAAAAAACGCCGATTGTAAACAGGATCGCATATACCATCAGAATTGAACTTGCGGCCGCCAGCAGCAAAATCAAGGCAGCCCTGGCAATATCGGATACGATCATAATCGTTTTTCGATTAAAGCGATCCGCGACAATTCCTGCGACTGGCCCGAGTAAAGCCATCGGCACTGCCAGGCAGAGAATAAGCAGCCCGATTTCCATTGGCGAGGCATTCCATTTAAATCCCACTACCGTAAAAATCGCGACTATGCTCAGCCAGTCACCGATGCTTGAAATTGCCTGTGCAGCCATCAACGCCATATAGCTTTTATTTTGAAGTAAATTTTTCAATTAGCAACCCTTCTTTCAAAAAGACACTAGTGTCGTTATTAATAATTTAACTATATCGACAATCGTGTCGTTTTACAAGCTTCTTTTTATAGATAGCTGTAGATTGGCCAAATCTGAAACGATAACATGGGCGTTTGCACAAGCAGGAAGAAAAATATGCATAAAAAAACCGCAAGCACTCAGTGTGCTTGCGGCAAAGAGATCCTGTTCAGGATCCGTATTTATTTTTTCAGATCAAAACGGTCAGCGTTCATCACTTTGTTCCAAGCTTTGATGAAGTCGCGAACGAATCTTTCCTTGTTGTCATCTTGTGCATATACTTCAGCAATGGCACGAAGAATCGAGTTAGAGCCGAATACAAGGTCAAAACGTGTCGCAGTCAGGCCTGTTTCACCTGTTTTGCGGTTTTTGCCTTCGTATTTGTTGAACTCGGACGGCGTCCAATCGATGTTCATATCCAGTAACTTGACGAAGAAATCATTTGTCAACACACCGACGTTGTCAGTGAAGATGCCTTCTGCAGCGCCTGCATGGTTTGCACCAAGGGCACGCATACCGCCGACAAGCACAGTCATTTCCGGTGCAGTCAAGCCGAGTAATTGCGCTTTATCAAGCAGCATCTCTTCAGGGCTTGTCGAATATTCTTTCTTCTGGTAGTTTCTGAAACCATCCGAAACCGGCTCCAGCACGTCGAAGCTTTCTGCATCCGTATGTTCTTCAAGCGCATCTCCGCGGCCTTGGGCAAATGGTACGTCAATATCGAAACCTGCCGCTTTTACAGCCTGTTCGATTGCAGCATTTCCTCCAAGGACGATCAAGTCAGCGATGCTGATTTTATTGTCCATGCTTGCTTGCAGTTTTTCATAGAAAGAAAGCACTTTTTCCAATTCTTCCGGCTCGTTCGCTGCCCAGCTGCGTTGTGGAGCGAAACGGATGTGAGCTCCGTTTGCACCGCCGCGTTTGTCTGAATCGCGGTATGTGCTGGCAGATGCCCAAGCAGTTTTGATCAATTGCTGCGGGTTTAATCCGCTTTCCATGATCTTCACTTTCAGCTCTTCCAATTCAGCTGCAGTCAGAACGCCTGGTGCTGCTGGAACTGGATCTTGCCAGATCAATACTTCTGTCGGTACTTCCGGTCCCCAATAACGCTCGATTGGTCCCATGTCGCGGTGAAGAAGTTTGAACCATGCACGGGCGAACGCGTCCTGGAACTCTTCCATGTTTTCATAGTAACGGCGTGAAATCTTTTCATAAGCCGGATCCATGCGAAGTGCCATGTCAGCTGTTGTCATCATTGTCTTCACTTTGATGGAAGAATCTTCAGCATCAGGTGCCATGTGATCTTCCGGTAAATCTTTAGCAGTCCATTGGTATGCGCCGGCAGGAGATTTCGTCAATTCCCACTCGTAGCCGAATAATTGCTCGAAAAAGCCGTTGTCCCATTGCGTCGGGTTGGCAGTCCAAGCACCTTCGATACCACTTGAAATCGTATCGCGGCCTTTTCCTGAACCGTAAGTGCTCTTCCAGCCGATTCCCTGGTTTTCCATTACTGCTGCTTCCGGGTCGTCACTTACATTGGAAGGATCTCCAGCACCGTGGGCTTTACCGAATGTATGGCCGCCTGCGATCAACGCAACAGTCTCTTCATCGTTCATACCCATACGTCCGAAAGTTTCACGGATATCGACAGCACTTGCAAGCGGATCCGGTTTGCCGTTAGGCCCTTCCGGATTCACATAGATCAAGCCCATCTGAACGGCTGCGAGCGGGTTTTCCAACTCGCGGTCGCCGGAATAACGGTTGTCTTCCATCCACTCTTTTTCATTGCCCCAATATACGTCTTCTTCCGGTGACCAGATATCTTCACGGCCTGCGCCGAATCCGAAAGTTTTGAAGCCCATCGACTCAAGTGCCACGTTACCCGTCAACACAAGCAAGTCAGCCCATGAAATTTTGTTTCCGTATTTCTGCTTGATCGGCCAAAGCAAACGGCGCGCTTTGTCCAAGTTTACGTTATCCGGCCAGCTGTTAAGCGGTGCAAAACGCTGGTTTCCGGTAGAACCGCCTCCGCGGCCATCTGTAGTACGGTATGTGCCTGCAGCATGCCAAGACATACGGATGAACAGACCGCCGTAATGTCCGTAATCAGCCGGCCACCAGTCCTGGCTGTCAGTCATCAAGTCACGAAGATCCTGTTTCAGTGCATCGTAATCCAATTTCTCGAATTCCGCTTTATAATCAAACTCATCCCCCAGAGGATTTGTTTTTGTATCGTGCTGATGCAGAATATTCACATTCAGCATATTCGGCCACCAGTCTTTGTTTTGCGTTTTGCCTGGTTTGGTGGATGTTGTTATTGCACTGTCAGCGTGTCCGCCTGTTTGGCTGCTTGGCTGTCCGCCGCCTGCACCCGTAAACGGACATTGTGCATCCGAAGCTGCAGTGTGGTTTTTTTGCTCGTTAGTTCCTTGTTCATTGTTTCCCATTCTCTAAACCCTCCTAATTGATAATGAAAAAACTGCATCTCTCTTTAAATCTGCGATTTTTATGCATTACTGCCGGCAGATAATAATTCTTACATTAGAATTACACTAAACTAGAGACTCCGTGAACAGCAATAAGGTATCAATTTGGAGTTTTACTCGTATTCCGTTCAAGGATGCAATGAAAATGCGGAAATTTTCACTTGAGAAGATTTATCGAAATTCTCATTTGCAGGTCATTTCGTGCAGTCATTGAGGTGCAGGAAGCTGGCTGTCTTTCAATTATTATTCCAGCTCTTCTTCCGCAATCAGCTTAAATCCTTCGATGATCGTATCTTCTTCCACTTCAATCAGCAAACAGCGCTTGCCGTTGTAATTGACTTCTTTGACGTAACGTAAGTCTTGCGGGCTGATCTTGATATCCGCGACTTTCGTGCTGATTTTAATCGATTTCGAAGCATAGCTTGGCACAATGTGGCTGGCTTTCATCTCGTAATTGCGGTCTTCCACGACCTGCTGGAATGCCCGCTCCACTTTTTCCGTGCTCAAATCCTTCACGCCGCTCGCCTTCAGCACCCGCTCCATTTCTTTTGCGTCCAGTATAGGCGTCTCTTCGTCTTCGTCGTCGTACTCTTCATCGACCACCAGCATGGCGTTGATTTCGTCGTAGACGTTGGCCAGCGTTTTTGAATTCACTTCGTCGCCGATGACGGCTTTAACGATTTCCTCGAACACCGCTTTGTCTTCCTCAGCCGTGACGATTTCATCTCCGTTCAGCACGTTCTCGATAAACTGGAAATCCGGTTTATTCGCCTTGCTCGCCGCGTAAAGCACGTGATGGATGTCTGCCGCATTATCCGTAAAGCTCGGGAACAGGAATCCGCCGATCGGCGAAGTCAATTTGATGACCGGATCCGTCACCAGGTTCGACTTGAATTCCTTCTCGACGAAATCAAACACCAGCGAACTTTTCGGCAGCTCGGTCGTGTTCATGCTGCACAGGATGAACGGCGTCGTGAACACTTCATCGCGCATATCGATTTCCGTTTCATTCGCCTCGCGCTTCGTCGTCTTAAAATAAGTCCCGCGGATGAACGTGACCACCATGTCCTTTTCATACTGCTTGTCCAGCACCATCTTCAATGCAAGCTGCTGCATATTCTCTTGCCACTCGGCCGTATCGTCCGCCTCAAGCCCTTCGTAGAGAAGATGCTGCGTGTGGTCCGTCTGCCCTTCTTCCTGCGGCTGGAACTTCACTTCAAACAGCTTCTGGTCCAGCTTCCCGCCCAACACCTTTTTAAAGTTGGCAAGAAACAGCTCCTGCTGCTCCCGGTCCAATAAAGAAAAGGAACGGCTTTCTTCGTGGAAGATTTCACTGCTTTCCTTTTGGATATATACATTATAAATTTCAGCGATTTTGAGTAAATCCGTATCCAGCTTAAACCGTTTGCGGATATCGGCTATGTCTTTTTTGTTCATCTTTTATTCCAACTCCCTGGCTAGTAAAATCCGTGTTGCGTACAAAAAAAGAGCATCCAAAGCTGATTCAGCTTTTGGTGCTCTTACATTATAACAACTATTGGGGTGGATGACGGTTGGGAATATAGTTAGATTAATATTCTTAGTAATCGATATTCCGCAAAACAGCTCCGAAGACATTAGCCGACGCAGTGCGAGGCTATGTCTTTGCGACGAAGCAGCGCAGCGATGCAGGAGCACGGCTTTCACCACAGTCCTCCAGGAGTCTTCGCTGTTTTGCTCCATATCTTTAGGGTCGTTTTCATACTAAAGGATTAAGCGGCACACGGGTTCATTGTTTACCGTTTCGTCTCATGCAATCGCCGATGGAGCTGGTGAACCATTTCCGCGAGTTCCGGAACAGGGCCGTCGACTACCGGATCTTTTATTACATCTCCAATGGCCAGATTTCGGACTGGTGACGGTGGAGCACCCAAATCGCTCAACCAGCCGCCCAATTGTTCCGATGAACTTGCGTAGACAATCCTGCCCAAGCCCACCCAGCCATGAGCCGCCGCACACATCGGGCAATGTTCGCCCGACGTATAAACCGTCGCCTTGCTGCGTTCTTCAGGCGCCAAATTATTGGCCGCCCACCTGGCAATCGCAAATTCGGGGTGCTGCGTATGGTCGCCTCCCGCCACATGGTTATGGTCTTCAAAAAGTACTTCACCCTCAGCTGAAACCAGCACGGATCCGAACGGCTCGTCGCCTTTCTCCAAAGCCGTTTCCGCTAATATCACACAACGGTGCAAATGTTTTAAATCGGTTTCGGTAATCATTTTGGCTCCTCCTTTTCGGTTCAGAGTTAAGTGGCAAGTCCGATTGAGCTGTTTTCATATTGCGGGTCATTTAATGCTTTCACAATAAAATGGGCAACATCCGCACGTGGAATCGACATCGATTTTTCAGGGACGCCTTCAGCCGCTTCTCGATACTCTCCTGTAAAGGCACCATTTGTTAAGCCCATTGGCCGCACAATTGTATAGATAAGTCCTTGCGATTGAATCAATTCAACAGCAGCGCCATGGTCGGCCAGCGCATTTTTGAGCATCAGCATCATCATTTTTCCGCTTACGCCTGTCAATTCCTTATGAATTCCAGCCGATGCGGTGTAGACAATCCGTTTTACATCATGCGCTTTCATGCCGGCGACGATATTTTTCACCATATCCTGAAGTTCCGTTGATTTTTTCATCCCCTGGCTTGAACCGAGACATGACACGACAGTATCATGGCCGGCTATCGCAGCTGCAACTTCTGCACCGTTAAAGGCATCACCCTGAACAATATTTAAATTTTCATGAGAAACTGCCAGCTTTGCCGGTGTCCGCACAAATGCCGTAACCTCAAAACCATTTTCCACAGACTGCTTCACGACTTCCTGGCCGACTCCTCCGGTTGCGCCGAAAACAATAATTTTCATGGTTTTGTCCTCCTTTTATGGTTGTCTATCTTCACTCAATCTTTTCCTGTTCAATATATTCCTTCAATCTCAGCAAATGATTCTCATCTTCTTTTTTTAAGATCTTTTCGAAAAAAGGCCTGATAAAAGCATTCTTCAATCCTTTTGATTTTATTGAGCCAGTGAAATCAACGGTCGTTCCAGCCTTATTAGCCAAGAACTGATACTGATAAATCACCGTCATTCCGCCACTTTCGCTTTTCACCGTGTATGTTTGATTTGGAATAAATTCAATGACATGAAGGACAGTAATAATTTCATTGGCCCTTACATTTCTGGTTTCCTGAACTTGCGTCCCAACCTGCAGAGGTCCTTCTGTCAGCTTTTCCGCTTTTATTACATTATCCATTATCTTTGGAGCATGTTCAAAATCCGTTGTGATGGCAAATACGGTTTCAACAGGTGCATCAATATGAACGCTTTCTCTAAAAGCCATGCGGTTCACTCCTTCTCGGGCTGTAAAAAAGAGCATCCAAAGCTATTTTTCAGCTCCTGGTGCTCCTTTTAGTATAGCAATCTTTGCTATCGATTATTTACTTAACGTGCAAGCTGAAAATCAGTTCCCCGTTCTCCTCATCAACCTGAGCAAATCCCAATTTCTCCAGCAACTGAATAGAAGCAATATTCTCCGGTGCAGCCCCGGCCATAATCTTGAACTCGCCTTGCTGCTGGATCCACTGAATCATTGCCCGAGTTATTTCATAGGCATAACCTTGTCTTTTAAAGGACGGGCTGACAGTATAGCCAATCCAGAAAGTATCGAACTCCTTCTTAATGAAGACATCGCCAATGAGAGTTTGGTCGGCTTTCCTGATGATCGCAAATTGCCCCCCGCTTTCCACGGACTGTCCCTTCAATAAAATCTCTTCGTATTCTTCCCGCGACAGCCCTTTGAAATATTGATATTTCATCCATTCCGGGTTGTTGCGGTAGGTTATGAAATCATCGAGATCGGTTTCGGCGAAAGGCCTTGTGTAGCATCGTTTGGATTCGAAGATTGGTTGTGGGTTGTTGTTCATTTTGGGCACTTCCGCCATTAAAGATCTCTCCTTGCGAAGTTTGAATGCCAGGATTATCTTGAAGATACTAGTATTTGACTAGCTATAAGTTATTTAAGTTTTAAAGAAGGCCGATTGTAAAATTATGCTTTCTAGTAAACTCTATCAATGAAAAAAATCCACCTCAGACTTCTATGTAAGAAGAAAAAGGCAGGTGTTTTCTAAAATCTAATTGTAATATAGGTTCTCAGTTGGATATACCGGATCATTGGTGATGTCGATTCCAAGCTTCTTAAAAGTCTGTTCGTTTTCTCTATTCAATATAACCGTAGAATGAGCCTGGGTGTCTTTTAAATTTGGCAATTGCTTATAAGCCAGCTCAGAAGTAGGATTGGTGACCGCACTGATTGCCAGTGCAATGAGCACTTCATTGGCGCTTAATGTCGGGACGCGGCTATTCAAGTCATCGGTTTTCAAACGTTGAATCGTTTGTAAAATCATCGGCGACAACAAATCAATTTCATCGGAAATATTGGTCAATTTCTTCAACCCATTCAGAATCGCGGCTGCCGAAGCATCCATCAAAGAGGTCGTTCGACCGGTGATCATCTCGCCATTCGGCAGTTCTATCGCAATGACAGCTTGTAAATTCGTGCTGTCAATTTGCGCTTGGATTGCTTTCGCATAATTACGGGCCGGCAATACAGGTGCCCGATCCTCTTTCTTTAAACCGGTCTCTTCCAGAATCACTTGCATGTGGCGTACACTGTCTTCATCGGCAAGCCCTTTTTTATAATCGTTCTCTACGACGAAACTGCGCCGAATGATTTCCTGCTTGGCAGCTTCCTGGACAACGCTATCATCCGTGATGCCCGATTTCAGACGATTAACCCCCATGTCAGTCGGTGAGTTGTAAACAGACGCTTTGCCGGTAATCCTTTCGATGATCCGTTTGATGACAGGAAACGTCTCAATATCACGATTGTAATTGACCGCTACTTTCCCGTATGCTTCATAGTGATAATTATCCATCATATTTACGTCTTTTAAATCGACGGTAGCCGCTTCATAAGCGATGTTTACCGGGTGCTTTAACGGCAGGTTCCAAACTGGAAAAGTCTCAAACTTGGCATAGCCGACTTCATTTCCCAGTTTATTCTCATGGTACATTTGGGTAAGGCAGGTGGCAAGCTTTCCGCTGCCCGGGCCAGGGGCCGTTACTACCACGATTGGCTTTGTCGTTTTAATATAAGGATTCGTCGCAAATCCTTCTTCCCCAAGGACCGCGTCCACGTTTGTCGGATAACCTTCGATTTCGCGGTGAATACAGACGCTAATTCCGCTTCTCTCAAGCTTTGTCATAAATACTTTGACTGTTGGTTGCCCTCGATAACGCGTAATCAACACACTGTTGACAGAAATGCCATATGCCCGGTATTCATCAATTAAGCGCAAGACATCTTGGTCATAAGTGATGCCATAATCTTCACGGACTTTGTTTCGTTCGATGTCTCCAGCGTACACACAAATGATGATTTCCGCATTTTCTTTCAGCGTATGCAATAGTTTGATTTTGGCATCTTCATCAAATCCAGGCAATACACGCTTGGCATGTTTGTCGCCTATCAATTTTCCGCCAAATTCCAAGTAAAGTTTATCGTACTGCTGCACCCGTTCCAGGATGTAGGCTGATTGTTCCTGCAAATATTTCTCTGAATCAAATCCGATTTTTCCCATTACTTTCAGTCCTGCTTTCTTTGCTTAAAGCTTTCTCTTAACTCAAAAGATATAACGCCTTAAGAGAAAATCCCAGCTAAAATTCATCTTTTATCATTACATAGCTTTTTAGAAAACCGTCCCAGCCAGTTCGATTATTGAGTGATTCTAATAAGCTTAATAATAATCTTATCATCAATGCATTCAAAAAAATAACGAAAATTAGAGCTGTGTTCAGCAAATCCAAACGCCAAAACTTTAATTCTTTTGATATTTTTCAATAACTGTATCGCTTTTAGCGTTTGAATAAAACATTGATAAGTTAGCGTTTGTTCAATGATAAAAACCGTACTCACTTATGATACGGTTCACCCTTCATTATCCTAAACGCCCGATACACCTGCTCCACCAATATCAGCTTCATCAATTGATGCGGGAACGTCATCTTGGAGAACGACAGCTTCTCATCCGCCCGCTTCAATACCTCATCATGCAAGCCGAGCGATCCACCGATCACGAAGACGATTTTGCTGCGTCCGTAAGTCATCAGGGATTCCAGGTCTTTCGCCAGCCCTTCCGACGTTTTCATCTTGCCGTCGATTGACAATGCGATGACATAGGCGTCGGCCGGGATTTTTGCGAGGATGCGGTCGCCTTCCTTCTTTTTGACGATTTCCATGTCCGCATCGCTCAATTGCTCCGGCGCTTTTTCGTCCGCAACTTCGATTTCGCTTATTTTGCTGTAGCTCCCCAGCCGCTTCGTATATTCCTCAATCCCAGATTTCAGGTATTTCTCTTTCAGTTTTCCTACAGTGACAATTGAGATATTCACAAGATATCCCCCTTTACAGTAAATTTACAAACAAGTTATCCACCATTGTTATACACATATCCACAGGCATTTCTATATGTTGTGGCGAATTAAGAACTGGCCACAAGATACAAAGCGGGCTCTTCGCAGTACTCGCATTTTGTGGATAACTTTTCGTCTTCTGATAATTCTGTTAGGATAGGATAACTTTCTGTCTTTGCGACAAACACATCCAAGCCATGTTCCACGTGGGTTTTGCAGCATTTAATCTCCATAATTTTCATTCCTTTCGATTTCCGAATATTCCACACAGTTATGCACAATTCATTCACTTTTATCCACAAGTCATTGTAACAGAAGAAAGCGTTTACGTATAATCATGTTTTCTTCCTTCTGTGGATAGTTGCTGTTTCTCATTTCGCATGAAAGTTATCCACATGTCATTTTTCTGCTTTTCCGAACGATACAACTGTATTCTATGATTTTTCTTAACAAATTTTACAATAATGTTACAAAGTAAAAGCTGGCTTAGAAAAAATTAAAGTAAAAAACCGCAGAGCTCAAATAGCTCCGCGGTATAATTTACACGATTGGAGGTTCAGCACCCATCGCAGCCCATTCTTCTTTAGCCGGTCCATACAGTCCAGGCACATTCAATCCAGCCTGGCGCATCAATACCGTCATCTGGGCACGGTGATGCACTTGATGGAGAAGCAGCACTTTTAACAGTGTGGCAACGGTCCATGTTTCACCGTAAAGATCGTGTTCTTCATCCAGCGTTTCGTCCGTCCAGTTTTCTTTCATGGCCGTGATCATCGATCGGTTGGTGAATCTATAGGCTTCTGCAATCTCTTCAGCCGTATCGGGCACGGGCTTGCTGAAATCCGCTCCTGAAAATTGAAGACCCGTAAGCGAAACCATTTCCTCCAGCGTTGTTGCCAGATGCCAGCCGAGACGCCCCAGACTGCGGTAGCCTTCTGTATATTCCTGATGAAGCGATTCATCCGTCAACGACTCGAGGACCTGCTGCGTCCCTTTGGCTTCATCTTTCCAGACTTCATAAAAGTCATCCATCGATCTGAACATTTCCATCCTCCGTTCTTCTATTTCTGCTCTCTATTAATTTCGCCCGAAACTTCGTTTTTCCTGCATAGAAAAAGCCGGAGATTTCTCTCCGGCTCATTCTTTTAAGAAAAGAAAGTATTCACTTCTATAACTTGATAATGCTTTAAAGAGCGATATACCTTGTCCAGACTCCAGCGCCCAGATTCTAGTGTCATAAGCCACTCTGGCTATGCGGCAAAAACACGCCGCTTCGCCAGATCGTCTTATGCCCGTCGAATCTACACGGTCGCTTACGCTTTTCTTTATTATTGCAATGAAGAATTGTCCACCAGCTCGAATTCGAACTCCAATAGTTCACCGTCACGATACGCTTTCACCTGCAGCGTTTCGCCGATTTCTTTTTCTTCGTAAAGATGTTTGCGAAGCGCGATGCTGCCATCAATCGGTTCGCCGTCCATTTCGACGATGACGTCAAACTCCTGCAGACCCGCTTCAGCAGCTCCGGAATCCGGAATCACCGAATTGACCACGACACCGGCAGTAACGTCAGCCGGCAAATTCAGCGTATCTTCGCGGTACATCTGCGGCACTTCGTTCAGATCCATCAACGTGATGCTCATCGCCGGACGGACCATTTGTCCTTCCGACTCCAGCGTTTCGATAATCGGAATGGCTGTGTTGATCGGAATCGCAAAGCCAATGCCTTCCGCGGTCGCCGCATTAATCTTCATCGAATTGATGCCGATCAGCTGGCCGCTGATATTGATCAATGCGCCCCCGCTATTTCCGGGATTAATGGCTGCATCCGTTTGAAGCACATCGACCTGCCAGTCAATCACGTTATCTCCATCGATGTCGACAGGCACTGCCCGGTCCGTACCGGACACGACGCCTGTTGTTACCGACCCATAAAAATCAAGTCCGAGTGGATTCCCGATGGCAATGACCGTTTCCCCTTGCTTCAGAACATCCGAATCACCGAATTCGGCGATATCTTCGATTCCTTCACCATCCATGCTGAGGACAGCCAAATCCGTCCACACATCACTGCCGACAAGTGTCGCCTCTTTTTTCGCGCCATCCGGCATTGTTACTTCAATATCTGTGGCTCCCGTCACGACGTGATGATTGGTCACGACAAACGCGGTGCCGTTTTCATTTTTATAAATTACTCCCGAGCCTGTGCCTACTTCCTGGCTTGGAGATTCGGAGAAGAAATCCGATCCCGCCTGCAGATTCGTAATGCCGACAACCGTATCGTCGGCAATTTCCACAGCCTCGGTGACATCATTCGTTACTTCCACTGAACGCTGCTCCGTCTGCCCCTCTTGGCTGGTTTCAACTGTTTCAGTCTGATTTTGTGACGTTTGCGCATTGTTCCCAGGCATTAAATCCGGACGCGAATAAAACAGCAGCCAGATCAGCAATGCGCCAACCAGCACACCGCTTAATCCCGCAAAAAATGTGCGCCCCCGGTTCGAGCGCCGTCTTCCATTAGGTGTCTGATCGTAATACCCCATCTGCTCCATCCTCTCAGAAAACTTCTTTATCTAATTCTATGAATAGAATTCTGACAATGCAAGCTTGAGCACTCTGTAGAAGAGTATCTAAAGCGCGTATGAGGCTTGTGCTCATTTCTATTACAGTTTAAAACTGCGTTGTTTCTTTTCTTACTTAAAGCAAGCTTATAAGGATATTTATTATTGAAAGCACTCTAAGATATGAAGCAAAACAGCGAAGACTCCCAAGGGAGTAGAACCGGAGTTGGCTTGCCAACTCCGGTTCGAGCGAAGTGCTGAGATCCACTCGGGCGAAGGGGACCGAGCACGAGTTAGCTCAGTGCAAGCCCCTAGGAAAGCAAAGCTGCTTTGCGCAATATCGATTTTCATTTTCTAAAAAAAAAGAAGGCTCCGCAAGTGCGAAGCCCTTTTCTTTATACCAATACCAATTTCGTCGGCACATTCGCATCCGTATCCAGCAGATCGACATACTCGCCGACAATGATGCCTTTCGTCTGCAAGGTCTGCTCCACGCTCATGCGCGCCAAATCCTTCATGTTATTATCTTTGCTCAAATGCGACAGATAAATCTTCGTCGGCTTTTCAGCCATCACTTCGCTCATCGCCACTGCCGCGTCTTCATTGGAAACGTGGCCGACATCGCTCAAAATGCGGCGTTTGACCGACCATGGATAACGGCCCATTTGCAGCATGCCTACATCGTGATTGCTTTCAAACACGTATGCGTCGGATGCCTGGATGATGCCTTTCATCTTGTCGCTGACGTATCCCGTGTCCGTGATCAGCGCCAGCTTGCGTCCGTTTTCATGGAACACATAAAACATCGGATCGGCGGCGTCATGGGATACCGCAAATGACTGGATATCCAATGAACCAAAAGTTTTCACACTATCCATATCAAAATGGAAACGCTGTTCAACCGGAATGGCGCCCACCAGATTCTCCATCGCCAGCCAGGTTTTGGCGTTGGCGTAAATCGGCACTTTATGTTTGCGGGCTACTATTCCCAGCCCTTTAATATGATCACTGTGCTCATGAGTGACCAGGATGCCGTCCAGATCACTCATTTTTTTGCCGATGGAAGCGAATAACTCTTCCATTTTCCGGCCGCTTAAGCCCGCATCCACCAGAAAAGAATGCTGGTCATTTTCTATATAGATGGCATTGCCGCTCGAGCCGCTTGCCAATACACTAAAACGCATAGTAAAAACTCCTTATTGAGAACCTTCTTCTTCCGGCTTGTTGAATTCAATGACTCCATCCTTGATGGCATTCACAAAGTAATCCGTCGTTGAACCGTCTTCAAGTTCCACGGTCACCCGCCATGTCGGCAGGAACATCCGTGTATCATCGGATACGGCTACATATACAGAGTAGCCAAGAGTCACTGATGTGATTTCGGAATTCTGCTGCAGCATCCCTTTTCCATACAGTGTTTCAATCGCTCTTTTTGGAGGAATGACATCTTTGCTCTGGGCATTTTCAACAAGGTCCGTAAAGATGGTTTGTTCGTAGCGCACTGCTTCTCCTTCATCATTCCAGAGAAGCGTCACTTTTCCGCTATCACTATGATACAACGTTTTCCCTTTGATTTCCTGATAAAAGATCGCCTTGTTTTCTTCTTCTATGACATCCCATAATACATATTCTTCGCCTTTATAGATGTTCGCGGCAAGAAAAGCTTCAAGGCTCTCCTTGTTTTGCTCGTCTCCGATGCGAATGGGTTCATTGAATGCGACATTCAACAAGTAATTTTCTTCTACCGCTGCCCGGGTGTCTTCAACCGGCACATCATCTTTGGTGAACACTTTCCGGGTGCCGCTGATATACGATTCCTCACCTGGCTCTGTTTCCAAATCGTCAGGGTACGTAATTTGATCGCCAGCCAGCCGGTCGTCCACCGCTGATTCTGTCAGGACTGAAAAGTTTTCGGCTTCTGTGTAACTTTCCAAATACAGGGTGTACAAAAAGATATTCAAAATGGAAAAGACGATGATAAAAATCGACTTTGTTCTACTCCAGTCCAAATGGTCCTCCCCCTAACACTTCATTCGTTAACTTCAGCCATGTGTCGTTTATTTTGAAATACCAGTTCGGTTCGACCATCATCAGACGATCGGAATCGTTCGAGTTTCGGGTCAGTTCATAGCCTGGCATAATTTCTTTTACTTGCGCTCTTTCTTCCTCATTCAAACGCGACAAGGCAGCGAGAACCGCTGTACCGGATGCTTGCTCTTTTGTTACCGTTCTGCCGGTGGGTTCCAATATATAGATTGGCCGGTCGTAGCGGAAAACCTGCTCTTCGCCGTCAGCCGTCCCCCATTGCAACTCAATGACAGGCGATACGGTTGAACCGAATACCGGAAGATTGTTGATGAACAATCGATAGTCAATCAACTGGTTGATCGGCTCCATGCCGAAATAATAATAGTCGTTGGTCCAACCGCCATGGTCGTTTATGAACTTTGTCGTGTTGAAAACAAGTTCCGATGGAATTGCAGGATCGGTTGTTTCCGCCTTGGATTGAACAAATTCCAACCCTTTCGTGGTTTCATTTCTTTCCAGGAACGCCCCAGTATTATCTGTAAAGCTTCCGTTAGGAAGATTGTTAGCCGGTCCGTCGAAGAGCCGGCTCGCATATGTGTCCAACGCCGTTTCTTCATATAGATAAACATAACTCGAAGTATCAACAGGCTCTTCCGGTATATAGATCGGCAGCGTGCCTATCGAGTTATCGGTTATATAAAGAGGATATTGTTCAGAAGGAGCGATAATGCTCTGTTCAAAGCTCGAAAAATCACCCAATTGAACCGACCCTTCATAGATGCGTCCAGAATCCGAATTCACGAAATAAATTTCAAGGGCTCCGTTCGATGAGCTTTCCCAGTTTACGACCATCCGGTTGAAGGTCGCTTCCGGCACATTGGTATCAGTGATATTCATCATCGCATCGAACACCGGAAATGGCACAGCACCCGGATAATAGAGAACCGCGCGTGCCGGATCATGCATAATATCTGTCATTTCATTTACTGTCGCTTCATCCGACAGCAAGGTCAAATCACCGATTTCCCATTGGTTCATTGATTTTAACAATAAATCTATCTCATCCTTATTCACTGTTCCGTTGACGCTTTCTTCCCCGTGGTAAAGTATTTTCACCGGTCTGACTACCTGCTCGATTTTTTTCGTTTCCACAATCGCCGATTCGAGTGAAGGTGCCGGGTCATCGATCGGAGCCAGGGTTTTCGGCGTGAAATTCCAGATTGTAAACGTCAAAGCAAGACTGAGAAACACAAGCAGGAACAGGACGATCGACTTTATTTGTTCGATATATTTCATTCCCACTCACCTCCGTCATCTGTTTCAAATGGAAGCGTGAAGAATAT
Organism: Planococcus sp. RAB007_Raresut; assembly: GCF_057369535.1. Lineage (NCBI taxonomy): Bacteria > Bacillati > Bacillota > Bacilli > Caryophanales > Caryophanaceae > Planococcus > Planococcus sp. RAB007_Raresut. The sequence continues at coordinate 36,616 of NZ_JBXYIF010000002.1, read as the reverse complement.
CGTTGTCCCTTTGCCATAATCGCTTTCCGCCCAAATGGTGCCGCCGTGGACATTGATAACTTCCTTGGAAATCGCCAGCCCCAGTCCGGTGCCGCCCATTTCCCTTGAACGCGCCCGGTCGACACGATAGAAACGATCGAATATCTTATCCAGATTTTCTTTCGGGATACCCATCCCCTGATCGCTGATTTTCGTTTGCAGCAGGCCATCCACTTCTTTTACCTGGAATGAAACCTTGCCGCCGTCAGGTGAATACTTCAACGCATTGGAAATGATATTATCGAAAACCTGCGTCATCTTATCGGTATCGATTTCCACAAAATAAGGCGTTTTTGGCATATCACGCTCAAAAATGACATTCTGGGATTTCGACATTTCAAAACGGTCGATGATGCGGTTGAAGAACACTTTGAAATCGACCATTTCCTTATTGAGTTCGGTTTCGCCTGAATCCATTTTCGACAGTTTCAGCAAGTCATTTACCAAGCGGATCATTCGCTCTGTCTCCGTTTGTGTCACATTAAGGAAACGCGGAGCCAGCTCATTGTCCTGCCAAGCACCTTCAGCAAGCGCTTCAAGATAACTGCGCATCGTTGTCAGCGGTGTACGCAGTTCATGCGATACATTCGCAACGAATTCGCGGCGTTCCATATCGATTTTTTCCTGTTCTGTATTATCATGCAATACTGCAATCAACCCGTTAACAAAGCCGGTCTCCTTCTGGATTACCGAGAAATTTGTCCGCAGCAAAGCACTCTGTTCATAAGTGCCAAAATCGAGTGTGATGGCATCTTTCATATGGATCAGATCTTCAAATGTATATTCACTTTCAAGCCCAAGAACTGTTGTAATCGGACGGTTCATCACCGTTTCACGTGAAACATTCAATAGGCGCAGCGCCGGATCGTTGATCAGGATGATTCTTCCCCTGCGGTCCGTCGATAGGACGCCATCCGTCATATTCGCCAGAATGGAAGCCAGTTTTCGGCGTTCACTTTCTGTTGATTGCTGGGATTCCTGCAACCGGTTCGTCAAATGGTTGAATGCTTTCGCCAATTGCCCAATTTCATCGTCGCCGTAAACACGGACCTTGCGGGAGAAATTACCTTTTGCCATGGCCTGAGCGTGTTTCCGCATATCTGAAATCGGTTTGGAAATGGTTTGGGCAACCAGAATACCCAGAATTGCCGTTATCACCAAGGACAATGCCGTCCCTCCGGCCAAAATCGAATTGATTTCGTCCATTTGGTCATAGACATTTTCCACTTTCGCTTCTATATAGAGGGTTCCGAGCAGCTCGCCTCCAACCGTCATGATCGGCTGCGTGGCGACCCATACCCGTCGTTCGGTCTCTTTGTTTATTTTAATCTGCTGTTTGGCTTCACCACTGAGGATTGTTTCCCTTACCAATCCATCCGCAGAACGCTGGCCGATCAACGGCTGTTTTTCGATGGCCGAAGAGCCGATGATGCGGTACTGGGAATTGACCACGCGGATTTCAGAAATATCATCGGATCTAAAGCCGTTCAATACTGAACGCAGGCTTTGTTCCACGGTCAAGTCGTCATCCGTCCGGTTCCGGATTATCTCTTCCCGCACACTGAATTCGATGATTTCAACCCGGTCGTTAAGGGACTCTTCAAAACTGTTGATCAACGATTCTTCCAATTGCTGTACAAAATAAAGGCCGATAATCTGCATCGCCAAAAGGATCAGCAAGATATAAATCAGCACAATTTTCACATGAATTGATTTAAAAAAGGTTACTTTCTGCATTCAGTCTACTCCTGTTCAGGATTTCGCAAATAATACCCTACTCCGCGGCGTGTAACAATCCATGCCGGATGGCTCGGGTTATCTTCAATTTTTTCACGCAGGCGGCGGATCGTTACGTCCACTGTGCGGACATCCCCGAAATAATCATAGCCCCATACGGTCTGCAGCAAATGTTCACGCGTCATGACCTGGCCGATGTGCTTGCCGAGGTAATGCAGCAGCTCAAACTCACGGTGGGTCAATTCGATCGTTTCTTCACGTTTAAGAACCAGGTAGGCATCCGGCTGGATTGTTAAAGCACCTACTTGGATATCGTTCGAATTCGGTCCCGCTTCTTCAGAAGGGACAATATTTTGGCGGCGAAGATTGGCTTTCACGCGCGCCACTAATTCTCTCGTGGAGAAAGGTTTCGTCACATAATCATCCGCGCCCAATTCCAAACCGAGCACTTTGTCGATTTCCGAGTCTTTCGCTGTCAGCATGATAATCGGGAAATCATATTTTTTGCGAACTTCGCGGCATACTTCCATGCCGTCGCGGTTCGGAAGCATGATATCCAAAAGCATCAAATCGGGCTTAACTTCTTCCGCCAATTTGATCGCTTCATCTCCGTCGTAGGCACAAACGACATTGAATCCTTCTTTCTTTAAATTAAACTGCAGAATGTCTGCAATCGGCTTTTCATCATCCACTACCAAAATCGTCTTATTCATCAATGATCTCCCCTTTTTTGAATAGAAATTCCCATCCTGATCGTAAACTTTTCTACCTTAACTTTATCACTGTTCAGGCGGTTTAGCATCTCTCATTCATCGTGTGATATTTCCCGGGAAATATTTCATCGTTTTTTGGCGGAATAGCCTCTTTATTCTATTTTCGAATTTACCTTTTCAAGCAGTAATATGAATGCCAGCGAAACGGAAATCACATTTCCCGCTCGCTGGCATTCAAATCATATTATTGTTTTATATAATCCAATGGGTTCTGAGTTGCTCCATTTTTCGAAATCTCAAAATGCAGGTGGATTCCTGTTGAGCGTCCGGTAGTTCCCATCACACCGATTTTCGTTCCCTGCGGCACTTTAGCCCCGACTTTGACGTCGATCGTTTTAAGGTGCGCATAAATCGTTTCGTAGCCGTTGCCATGATCAATGATGACGCGATTGCCGAAAGTGCCGTCTGCACCTGCCGCTTTCACAACGCCGTGATCCGCAGCCAGAATATCAAAGCCGTCCGGCTGGGCAATATCGATGCCTTTATGCTCTCTGCCCCAGCGCGGCCCTTTTTTGCTTGAGATATATCCGCCCTGTGCCGGCCATACAAATTTACCGGTTCCGACTGACGGCAATTTCTTCACGCCATTCAAAACCACTTTCTCAACCGGCTCAGCCGTCACTTCTTGCTCTATTGCTTCACGTCCCGACTGCTCACCGCCAGTCTCCGTGATCGAATAGACGACTTCCTTTTCGCCTTCTTTGCCTTTTTGCTCAACTTTCGACTTGCCGATGAACAATTCTTCGTCTTCTTTCTCGACTGTCTCAAATTTGAGCCCTTCTTTTACTTTCTCCTGCTTCTCAACAGTTACTGTAATATCTTTTTCTTCCAATAAAAGCGCTGCCGCTTCTTCCGGTGTACTGATGTCTGCCGGTGCAGCCTGGTCAGACATGCCTGAAAGATTATCTTCTATATCGATTAACGTAATGCGGGTTTCCCCCGCTTTCAATTCAGGTAAAGCTACCGAAGTGCGCTTGTTGGCTTCCCATTCATCCAATTCTTCCGGACTTGCGTAAGCCAGCAGCACTTGACGAAGCGCTTCATCGTAAGCTGAACGGTCTTTCAGCTGGGCAATGACTTTCCCATCCAATGTCAAAGCGAAAGTGGATGCTTTTACATCCAGCTCTTCGTCCAACGCTGCAAGGACCTCTTCCTCATTTTTAACTGCCGGTTCGAAAACCTGTTCAGCAATCATATTGAAGCTTTCGTCAGGTTCCAGATTCAATTCCTGGAATTCCTGCTCTGTTTCAGCAATTTTCGCATCCACCAATTCTTCCACTTTCTCTTCTTCACTTACGGCGCCGACGTAATTGCCGTCGTTATATATATGATAAACAGTTTTAAAACCATCATGGCCAATATTTTCTGCTGCTGCCGGATTCGTATTCAAGCCCATCACCAGAAAAACCGAAGCCGCTATTTTAATAAGGTTTGAGCCGCTAATGCTGAAGCTCTTGTCATTTAAGTTTCCCATATAGTACTCATAATCCCCCTTCATTAACTCTCTCTAAAAATCTTCTGTTCAATTAAACCTTCATCACTTTATCACAAACTTATATCAAAATAGCATAAAACTGCTCAATGTAAATAAAACGTATTGTTTAACCCATTAAATTACAGTTACTGGTTATTTTTAGGTTTATGTCTTTAGAAAATGGCTATAATTTCTTCTTCTGATTAATAAAAAAGCCTATTTAAGGTAAAAATCCGTCATATATGTCATAAATCTGTAGCATTCAGAATATTAACATGTGGATGTTTTATTAACATAACGAAATTTAAGGACAAAATATGTACGACTTTAATAATCATTCTACAAAAAGAAGCCGGACGCGTTGTCCGGCTTCTTTTAGGCTAGCGATAGAACTTCTACTTCTTTGATCATTGCGCTTTCGGCGGGTAGCTGCCTCTCGCTTCATTTCAGCTATTTACAAGTTTGATCTATCCACCTTCTCAATTGCCATAAACTGAAACTTGTCTTTTTTATAGAAAGCACTCTAAGATATGAAGCAAAACAGCGAAGACTCCCAAGGGAGTAGAACCTGAGTTGGCCATCCAACTCAGGTTCGAGCGAAGTGCTGAGATCCACTCGGGCGAAGGGGACCGAGCACGAGTTAGCTCAGTGCAAGCCCCTAGGAAAGCGAAGCTGTTTTGCGGAATATCGTTTTTAAAATCTTTCTATTTCTCTAAATCAAAAAGAAGCCGGACGCAATGTCCGGCTTCTTGCTATATATGAATCATTTCAGTGTGTCTAGTCTCCGGCGACCCAGCTCTTCGGGTCATAAGCCAGCCCAGCTGCGCGGCGGAACGCCGCTTCGCTGGTCCGTCTTATGCCTTTCAGAGCTAAGCGGGTGCCGTCGCTTTTCTTTGTCTAGACTCCAACGGCCAACTCCTCGAGTCGTAAGTCTCTCTGGCTAGGCGGCAAACAATGCCATTAGTGTGAGCTTTTTATGACCGCTGCTCCTGCATCGCTACGCTGCTTCGTCGCAAAGAGTCGGCCGAACTACCTTCGCCCAACTCTTAGCTGAACGGCCGTTTCCGCTTTTCTATGCTATCTCCACACACTAGTAACAATATTCGTTTGATTGCGGTCAGGTCCCACAGAGAAGATGGAAATTTGGACGCCTGTCAATTGCGCGATGCGCTCCAAATAATGGCGCGCATTTTCCGGCAATTCGCCAAGCGATTTGCAGTTCGTTACATCTTCCGTCCAGCCTGGAAGTTCCTCGTAAACCGGCTCACAATCAGCCAGCATGCGAAGGTTCGCTGGATATTCCGTGATCAATTCACCTTTATAACGGTATGCTGTACAGATTTTCACTGTTTCAAGACCCGTCAAAACGTCGATCGAGTTGACCGTCAAATCCGTCAATCCGCTGACACGGCGCGCATGGCGTACGACAACACTGTCGAACCAGCCGATGCGGCGCGGACGGCCTGTCGTTGTGCCGTATTCCTTGCCGACTTCGCGGATCTGCTGGCCCACTTCATCGAATAGTTCCGTCGGGAATGGCCCGTCGCCAACGCGTGAAGTATAGGCTTTGCAGACACCGATGACATGGGAAATCGTCGTTGGTCCAACACCCGCTCCGATTGTCACACCGCCGGCAACCGGGTTGGATGACGTAACGAATGGGTATGTTCCTTGGTCGATATCAAGCATGACACCTTGTGCACCTTCAAATAGGACACGGCGGCCTTCGTCGAATGCGTCATTCAATACTTTCGACGTATCCGTTACGTATTTGGCGATTTCCTGGCCGTATTGATAATATTCTTCCATAATTTCCTCGACAGTAAATCCTTCTGTTTCGTAGAATTTCTCGAACAGACGATTTTTCTCTTTCAAGTTCATGCGAAGTTTTTCTTCAAATACGACATGATCCAATAGGTCGGCCATACGGATTCCGACACGCGCAGCTTTGTCCATATAAGCCGGCCCGATGCCTTTTCCTGTTGTACCGATTTTATTGGCGCCGCGGCGCGCTTCTTCGACTTCATCCTGTTTGATGTGGTAAGGCAGGAGCACGTGCGCGCGGTTAGAAATGCGCAGGTTTTCAGTGGTCACTCCACGGTCATGAAGGCCCTTCAACTCTTTTACCAATGCTTTCGGGTCCACGACCATGCCATTGCCGATTACTGAAATCTTGTCTTTATAAAAAATCCCCGATGGAATCAAATGCAGTTTATATGTTTCTCCGCCAAAAATGATTGTGTGCCCAGCGTTATTTCCGCCCTGATAGCGTGCAATCACTTCTGCGTGCTCGGATAGAAAATCCGTGATTTTCCCTTTTCCTTCGTCTCCCCATTGCGTTCCTACTACTACGACTGATGTCATTGTCCGCACCTCCGTCAGGCTTGCGCCCTTGTTTCAAACAGAGTTAATTGTACCAATGAAAACCGCTTTAGTCAATCAAAAACCAAAGAAAACACGAACGTAAATGTGTTTCCACATTTAAACGTTCGTGTTTAGAAGTCTCCGCCGGATTCGTGCTGACTCCAGTCGATGGTGACGAATTTATTGTATTCCTTCACAAATGCCAGCTTCACCGTACCGGTCGGACCGTTACGCTGTTTGGCGATGATGATTTCAATCATGTTCTGGTCTTCTGTTTCTTTATCGTAATAATCCTCACGGTACAGGAACGATACAATATCGGCATCCTGCTCAATACTTCCCGATTCACGAAGATCCGACATCATCGGGCGTTTGTCCTGGCGCTGCTCCACTCCACGGGACAGCTGGGACAATGCGATGACCGGAACTTCAAGTTCACGGGCAAGGCCTTTCAAAGAACGGGAAATATCCGATACTTCCTGCTGGCGGTTTTCACCGGATTTACCCGGTCCCTGGATCAACTGAAGATAATCGATCATGATCATGCCAAGGCCGTATTCCTGTTTCAGGCGGCGGCATTTCGCACGGATATCATTGACCCGGATACCTGGCGTATCATCGATGAAAATTCCGGCATTCGACAAACTGCCCATCGCCATCGTCAGCTTGCGCCAGTCTTCATTCTGCAAGGCACCGGTACGCAGCACCTGCGCATCGATATTGCCTTCCGCACAGAGCATACGCATGACGAGCTGCTCCGCCCCCATCTCCAGCGAGAAGATGGCGACGTTCTCGTCCGTTTTGGTCGCGACGTTCTGCGCCACATTAAGTGCAAAAGCCGTCTTACCGACAGAAGGCCGTGCAGCCACGATAATCAGGTCGTTCCGCTGAAACCCTGCCGTTACCTTATCAAGGTCCCGGAAGCCTGTAGGGATCCCTGTGACGTCTCCTTTGCGCGTATGCAGCAATTCAATATTGTCATACGTTTTAACCAATACATCCTTGATGTGAATAAAATCTCCAGCGTTCTTGCGGCTGGATACTTCCATCATTTTCTTTTCCGCTTCAGCAAGCAATGCCTCTACTTCGTCCTCGCGTGTAAAGCCGTCTTCCACAATGGAAGTGGCCACACGGATCAGACGGCGCAGCAATGCTTTTTCTTCCACGATATGAGCGTAATGGCCGACGTTCGCCGCGGTCGGAACCGCGTTGGCGATTTCTGTCAGATACGACAGCCCACCGACATCTTCCAATTCCTTTTTGGCGGAAAGCTCTTCAGTGACCGTAACTACATCAATCGCTTTTCCGCGATCCGATAAATTGATCATTGTCTGGAAGATTTTCTGGTGCGCAATGCGGTAGAAATCTTCCGGCATGACAATTTCCGCGACCGAAATCAGGGATTGCGGTTCCAAGAATATGGCGCCAAGAACCGATTGCTCGGCTTCCTGGTTATGCGGGGGGACACGATCCATAATATCGTTCATCGGTCCATCCCCTTACGCTTCTTCTGTTACGTGAACTTTGAGCGTCGCTGTTACGTCATGATGCAATTTTACCGGCACATTCGTGTATCCTAGCGCACGGATGGCGTCATCCAATTCCATTTTGCGTTTATCGATTTTGATGCCATGAGTTTTTTCAAGTTCCTTGGCAATCTGTTTCGTTGTAATCGAACCGAATAGACGACCGCCTTCACCAGATTTTGTTTGCAGTTCAATTGTCAGGCTTTCAAGCTCTTCTTTCAGTTTCTGTGCTTCTGCCAGTTCATGCGCTGATTCTTTTTCCTCTTTTTTCTTCTGTCCCGCCAATTGGCTGATGGCTGCCTGATCGGCTTCTTTCGCCAGGTTGTTCTTCAATAGGTAGTTATGCGCGTAGCCATCCGCCACGTTTTTGATGTCGCCTTTTTTGCCTTTGCCTTTTACATCTTTCAAGAATATAACTTTCATTCGGTTTGCTCCCCCTCATATGTTTCTGAAATGGTTTCTTTTAATAATGCGATCGCTTCTTCGATTGTCGCTTCCGGCATTTGTGTCGCCGCGTTCGTCAAGTGGCCTCCACCGCCGAGATTTTCCATGATCACCTGGACATTCACTTCTCCAAGCGACCGGGCGGAGATGCCGATGCCGCCTTCACTGCGTTCCGCTATAACAAACGATGCGTTGACATCTTTCATCGTCAGCAGAATATCAGCGGTCTGCGCGATCAATACCGGGCTGTAGATGCGGTCCGGCTGGCCATGGGCAATCACGATGCCGCCCCCGACAAATTCCACGGTTTCCACGATTCTCGCGCGCTCAAGATACGTATCCATATCTTCTTTCAATAAACGCTGCACAAGCACCGTATCCGCGCCATTGGCACGAAGATAGGACGCCGCCTCGAACGTACGTGCGCCTGTGCGCAATGTGAAACTTTTCGTATCCACGATAATTCCGGCAAGCATGGCTGTCGCTTCAAGCATCGACAGCTTTTCATGCTTCGGTTGATATTCGATCAATTCCGTCACCAATTCGGCTGTGGAAGATGCATAAGGTTCCATATAAACAAGCATTGTGTTGGTAATGAATTCTTCGCCCCTGCGGTGGTGGTCGATCAAAACGACACGTTCCATCCGCTGAAGCAGCCGCTCTTCAATAACCATTGACGGTTTATGGGTATCCACTACGACAAGCAGTGAATTATCCGTCATATCGGCAAGCGCCTCTTCCGGCGTGATAAACTGCTCGAAAAGATCGGCGTCCTTTTCAATTTCCTCCATCAGCCGGCTGACACTGCGGTCGTATTCATCAAAATCGAGCACGATGCTCGCTTTGACTTTATTCATCGCCGCCATTTTGGCGACTCCGACAGCCGCGCCGATGGAATCCATATCCGGCATCTTGTGGCCCATGATAAAGACCTGGTCGCTGTCCTGGATCAAATCACGCAATGCGTGGGAAATGACCCGGGCGCGAACCCGCGTACGCTTCTCGACCGGATTGGTTTTCCCGCCGTAAAACTTCACTTTTCCGCTCGGATGTTTGATCGCCACCTGGTCGCCTCCGCGTCCAAGCACCAGATCAAGTCCCGATTGCGCCATACTGCCAAGTTCGACAAGCGAGGCAGAACCCGCGCCCACACCAATACTTAATGTAAGAGCCAGATTGTCCTTGGCCGTCACTTCCCGGATATCATCCAGGATGGCAAATTTCGAAACTTCGAGTTGTTTCAGAATAGATTCGTTGAATACTGCCATGAAACGGTCGGATGAAATCCGTTTGACGAAGATGCCATGAGTCGCTCCCCAGTCATTGACCAGCGAAGTGACCAGGCTGTTCAGATTGCTGCGTGTCTGGTCATCCATGCCCTGTGCCAATTCGTCGTAATTATCGATGAAAAGGATGCCGATGACCGTGCGGTCCGCGTAATACAGCGATTCGATTTCCACCTGCTCTGTGATGTCGAACAAATAGAACAAACGGTCATCCGATTTGTAATAGACGCGGTATTTGCGGTCGCCGAGTGTGACCGTCAAATCCCGGATTTCTTCCGATTTCACCAATGTGTGGAAATCATCCGACAGGCTGTAGATCGATTCACCGATCAACGTGTCGTATTCCAGAACTGAGCTGATATAGGGATTCGCCCATTCAATCTTGAATTCTTCATCTGCCAGTAAAATACCGATCGGCATCTCAAGCAAAGCCTCTTCCCCGACTTTTTTCATCCGGTAAGAAAGAGTTTCTATATGTTTTTCGGTTGCTTCGTATGTCCTTTTTTCAATCAACCACGTAAATGCAAAAGCGGCAGCGAAAAGAAAAAAGAATATGCCCGCAATCAGTTCCGATACAAATGCGATCAGAATTGAAGCGGCCAGCCCCAGTATCAGCAATGCCAATAACGGGTACCTCAACTTCCTTTTCCTAAAAAAAGCCGACATTCATTTCAGCTCCTTATTTTCCTTTAAAATCATGTGCCTTTTTGACCCAGCCCCGGATATCGAATCCAAGGTCCACGATTCCAACGATTATTGTAAATGCCTGCAGCGGGAACGCAAAAACAGTGACGACCACTTTAACCCAAGTCGGCCAGCCTTCCTGCTGGACATAGAAATGGTAGAAAGCGATCCCTTGCAGGAATAAAAGCATCTGTAAAAGAACCATAGCGTTTGCAAAAGCCAAAAAGACAATAGTCCCCGGTTCAAAATCTGATAGCAGCGAAATAAGTAGTACGATTAAATAATACCATAATACAGATTTCGGCAATTTCATATCAGCAAATGGCGGGAATTTTGGAACCGCTGTGCCAAGCCGTTTCAAAATCGGCAGATTGATCAAGAGGTGAATCCAGACAATCACGAAAACCGATAGAATAATCAGAGCGGGTAATGTCGTCTCAAAGGTTGTCAGCATGGTGCCAACGGTTTCATTGTATTCTTCGATTTGCTCTTCCGTGCCGCCCAGGCGTTCCATCCAGTTGCTGCCAGTCTTCAAAGTGGCTTTGGATGCGGTGATGTACTCTTCAATGACATTAATGCCAAACAGCCAGATCATGGCCACATACTGAATCATCACGGAAATCAGCCAGACAATGGAAGAACCCATGAACATAAACAATTTGCTCTTCCCGTAATGGATCGACAAGCCAATCATCAAACCGAAAGGAATGTACAGAAGCGCCACTGGCACCGCGAAAATTCCGCCGATGATCAGACTCAGTAAGAATGTTGCCAATGAAAACAGCGCCGACGGTTTCCATGGATATTTTGCGCTGTACCAGGCTACCGGCAAAGCGAGGAAAAACAATGTGGCTACACTAATAACAGGAACGTATACCGTTATGGCCATTAATACCGTAAAAACGGCTGCCATCAACGCACCGTTCGTAATTTGCCTTGTTCGTTGATTTTGCATGAAGCTGTATTTCCCCTTCTTTCGGGTTTATTTCATCCTTATAATTGTAACACGATTGAAAGTGGGGAACAAAAAACGGAGATGGCGGCTCAATGAACGTTTTCGCCGTGAAAATCGCATCTTTTTTCTCTACAACAGCTTGCCGGTTTTCCATATATCGCTTTGCCGACCGCGATTTCCATTTTATCCGCGGCTAGGCACCATTTATCCGCGGCAAAACCCCATTTATCCGCGCAGCCCTTTTAATCTTCCAGGCAAAATAAAAAAAGACCGGTTTCCCGGTCTTTTTGAAATCGTTATTATCTTTCTTCCGCAACAAACGGTAGAAGTGCCATGATACGTGAGCGTTTGATAGCGATTGTCAACTTACGTTGCCATTTAGCGCTAGTGCCTGTAACACGACGTGGCAAGATTTTTCCTCTTTCAGAAATGAATTTCTTCAATAGGTCAGTATCTTTATAGTCGATGTGCGTGATGTTGTTTGACGTAAAATAACAAACCTTTTTACGCTTTTTGCCTCCGCGACGTGGTGCCATATCGAATTACCTCCTTTTTGTTAAGATTTTAAGCCCTCTGGCCAGTCGTTCTTAGAACGGCAAATCGTCATCCGATACTTCGATCGGGCCGCTGCCGCTTGAGAATGGATCCTGGTCTACACGGGTATGGTTATTATTGTTATTGCTTTGCTGACTTGTCGGTTGGTTCTGCTGATAGGATGAAGGCTGTTGCCCTTGTGAACGGTCTGAACCGGCTCCGGCATTCCGCGGTTCAAGGAATTGAACGCTGTCCGCCACCACTTCAGTCGTATATACACGTTTTCCATCCTGTCCCTCGTAGCTGCCTGTCTGGATGCGGCCTTCAACACCTGCCAAACTTCCTTTTTTAAGGAAATTCGCTGTGTTTTCAGCTTGTTTGCGCCAAACAGTACAGTTGATAAAATCCGCTTCCTTTTCACCTTGCGCATTGGAGAAAGTACGGTTTACAGCCAGTGTAAAACGTGCCACCGCCGCACCGCTTGGTGTGTAGCGAAGATCTGGATCTTTTGTAAGCCTTCCGACTAATACAACTCGGTTAATCATCAGAATTCAACCTCCTTTAAGTCAAAGTTATTTACAGTTCCATATGCTGCTTACGCGTCTTTGCGTACAGCGATATGGCGAATAATGTCTTCGTTAATGTTCGCAAGACGTGTAAATTCGTTGATAGCTTCAGATCCAGCGTTAGCTTTTACGATCTGGTAGAAACCTTCACGCAAATCGTTGATCTCGTAAGCTAAACGACGTTTACCCCACTCTTTCGACTCGATGATTTCAGCACCGTTAGAAGTAAGGACTTCGTTAAAACGCTCAACTAGCGCTTTTTTCGCTTCCTCTTCAATTGAAGGCTGAATAATGTACATTAGTTCATACTCTCTCATCGTGTTGTCACCTCCTTATGGACTTGGGCCCTGCTGATTCCAGCGGGCAAGGAGCAAGCAATTAAAAATATTACTCACATCACTGTATTGTATCACAAATCGATCTTCCCCGCAAGCACCTTTTCTATCTGAAAATCGGCTATACTTTTCTTAGAAGCTGTCTTTTATTCGCATTAAACTTTTGCAACCGACTTTCACATCTAAAGGGAGTGAATCGATGAAACCGTCCTCCGTAATTAACTTGAAACTTGAAGAAGTCGCGACGAAAATGCTTTGGATCAATATTTTGCTGCTGGCCGCATTCGCTGCTGCCTATCATTTATTAATCGAACCATTGGCATTCGGATTTTCGCTCTGGGGCATTGTCTATTTCATAATCGGCTATATTGTGCTGATCATTTTGCATGAATTATTCCACTTGATCGGATTCGTCATTTTCGGAAGAGTGCCGCTGTCATCCCTGACCTACGGTTTGGAACTTTCGAAAGGCTATGCTTACGCCACAACCAGCTCACCGCTGCAAAATAAAAAAATGCGCCAGGTGCTGCTGCTTCCCTTCTGGACAACAGCCGTGATTCCCACCATCATCGGTTTCTGGATTCAGGACCAGGTTCTGGTGCTGCTCGGAGCAATGCTCGCTGCCGGTGCTGCCGGAGATTTTTTCATGTACCGTGAATTGCGCAAAGAAAAAGACGAAGCCTGGATCCTTGATGATCCGTCCGAGCCCCGTCTTTATATATATGATGAATATCCAAATCCCGACGAATAGCTGCGTCTTAGACGTGCTGGTTCTTTGGGATTTTTGTTTTTCTATTGCCGTTTTTCTAGTGTCCAGACTCCGGCGACCCAGCTCCTCGGGTCATAAGCCAGCCCAGTGTCTAGTCTCCAGTGCCTAGCTCTTCGGGATATAAGTCGCCCCAGTTACGTGGCAAAGGACGCCACTACACTGGTTCGCCTTATACCTGTCAGAGCTGAACAGGCACTTCCGCTTTTCGAGACTATGCGGCAAAGAACGCCGCTCCGCTGCTCCACCTTATGCCTTTCAGAGCTTAACGGGCACTGTCGCTTTTCTTACACGTAAGCAATATCCCAATTACCACTCGAAATCTTCGTTTTCAAGAGGCTCTTATCTTTTGCCAGATAAACTGTCGCTTCCATCACTTCGCCGTTTACTTTAACTGGAATAAGCGATTTTTCGTAAAGATCGGTTGCTTCGTCCCCTGTGCAATCCTCCAGAAAATCGAGTGCCGGCCACAGCACTTCCGGAATTTCGTAAACTTCGCCGTGGATTTGATCTGTTCCTTCCAAACTCATCGCCGGATAGCCAAGACCTGTATCGTAAAGTGATCCTGCAGCAACGGCCTGCTCAGCTTTCAATGATGCTTCTTCCAGATAGAAATGGTATTTTCCACCTGTTTTTAACGTTCCGTATACAAATAACAACATGTTTTTTCCCTCCCAAATTAAAAACCGGATGCAAATAGGCATCCGGTTTGGTTTATTATTCCTGACTCGGTATGTCGCCTAGTTATTCTTGAATTGTATCCATGGCAACATCCAGCGTCCTACACATTAAATCTGAACAACATAACGTCGCCGTCTTTGACAAGATACTCCTTGCCTTCCTGGCGAACCTTCCCTGCTTCTTTTGCGGCAGCCATTGAACCGGCTTCCACTAGATCTTCATACGCCACTGTTTCTGCACGAATAAAACCGCGCTCGAAATCGGAGTGGATAATACCGGCACATTGCGGTGCTTTCATCCCTTTTTTGAATGTCCAGGCACGAACTTCCTGCACGCCGGCAGTAAAGTATGTAGCCAGTCCAAGCAAACTGTACGATGCTTTGACCAGTTGATCCAAGCCCGATTCTTTAATGCCCAGTTCTTCAAGGAACATTTCTTTTTCCTCGTCTTCAAGCTCGGCCATCTCTTCCTCGATTTTCGCACAGACAACGATGACATCCGAGTTATCTTCCGCTGCATACTCACGCACTTTTTGTACATAAGGATTGCTGTCAGCTTCGGCAATTTCATCTTCAGACACGTTGGCAACATAAAGCATAGGCTTTAACGTCAATAAATTCAAGTTTTTTGCAATGCGCATTTCATCTTCCGTGAAATCGATTGAACGGGCAAGCTTTCCAGCTTCGAATGCTTCACGCAATTTGAAAAGAACCGGCTCTTCAGCAACAGCCTCTTTGTCTTTTTGCTTCACAAGTTTCGCTGCGCGCGCAATTCTCTTTTCAATGCTTTCCATATCAGCCAGGATCAATTCAAGGTTGATGACTTCAATATCAGAAACCGGATCTACATTTCCCGATACGTGCGTAATATTGTCATCTGCAAAACAGCGTACTACCTGACAGATGGCATCCACTTCGCGGATATGGGAAAGGAATTTATTTCCAAGACCTTCTCCTTTGCTGGCTCCTTTAACGATGCCGGCAATATCCGTAAATTCAAATGCAGTAGGTATGGTTTTCTTCGGTACGACTAATTCAGTCAGTTTGTCCAAGCGCTCATCCGGCACTTCTACAATTCCGACGTTTGGATCTATTGTACAGAACGGGTAGTTTGCTGCTTCCGCGCCTGCTTTTGTTATGGCGTTAAATAATGTGGATTTCCCTACGTTTGGTAATCCTACAATCCCTGCAGTTAATGCCAAAGGATTCACGACCTTTCTTCTTTGAAAAACGATTTATTTTTATACAGCCATTCTATTATAGGAACAGAATACTGAAATGTCCATTAATCATTCCGCTTCTGTTTCTGCTTTCACAACGACTTTTTTCATTTTTTTATTGAATTCCACTCGTGGAATCATGACACTGTGCTGGCATCCTTCACATTTGATGCGGATATCGGCGCCCATCCGGATAATTTTCCATGCATTTGCGCCGCAAGGATGCCCTTTCTTCATTTCGACGACATCATTCAAACCGAATTCCTTCATTTCCATCGCCCATTCTCCTTCCAAATCAAGTGACACTAAAATCCGCTCTATTCAATCTTCACTTCTTGGCAATAGCCGCCGAATTCGAAGCTTCCGGCGAACGCTGCATCATCACCATGCGAGGATACGGAATTTCCACACCGCGCTTATCCAGGAATTCCTTTAAATCGCGGCGCATGCTTCTGGCAATTGCAAAATGCTGCATCGGCAGCGTTTCCGCTGTGATCCGCATAACCACTTCAGTCGTCGTCAAATTCTGCACACCGAGCAGTTCAGCCGGTTTGATGATCTGTTCGTAGCGGTCCTGCAAAGTTTCAAGAAATTCTACAATTAGATTCTCCACTTTCGCAATATCCGATTCGTACGAAATATTAACATCAACTACAGCAATCGAATTATGGATGGAGAAGTTGACGACATCCGTGATATTACCGTTCGGGAAAATAAACAACTCCCCTGTCCACGCCTTCACTTTGGTTGTACGCAAGCCGATTTCTTCTACTGTTCCTTCGGCTAGTCCGATCCGCACATAATCCCCGACCGAGAACTGGTCTTCAAAAATGATGAAGAATCCGGTGATAATATCCCGCACCAGGTTCTGTGCACCGAAACCGATGGCGAGACCCAATACACCGGCACCGGCGATCAATCCGGTGATGTCTATTGTAAATGCCGACAAGACCGCTATAATAGCGACAAAATATACAACATAAGCTACGATATTTTCAAGTAATTTCGATAATGTCTGCTGGCGCCGTTCGTTGTACTTCAACGGACCGCGGATCCTCACAGAGAAGGTCTTTCTAATAACGGCTCTCGCTACAATAACGACAATGTATGCGGCCAATAAGATGAAAATCACTTTCAGGAATACAACCCCGATATCAATCCACATTTTTTCATCGGTCAGCATATCAACGGCTGCCTGATAAAGGCTTTCTATAGTCAATCCTGCATCGTTAGCTAAACCTAAACTCATTTCGTTCACTTCCTTAAGGCATTAAATTGAATTGATAAATCACCGTGACTGCCAATGCAACGACTAAAATACCCGGCAATAAATTCGCCACTCTTATTTTCGTAATGCCCATCAAGTTCAAACCGATCGCAACAATCATCACACCACCGGTAGCTGACATTTCAGCGATAAACAGATCCAGCGCCGCTTCCGGAATGATTAAACTAATCTGCGTCGCAAAAAGCGCAATCAATCCCTGGTAGACGAAAACCGGAGCTGCGGATAACAAGACCCCGATGCCCAGCGTCGACGCTAAAATAATCGATGTAAATCCATCAATGATCCCCTTGGAAATCAAGACTCCATGTTCATTGCTCAGTCCGCTTTCCAAAGCTCCGATAACGCCCATCGCTCCGATGACAAATATCAAAGTAGCGGTAACAAACCCCTGCGCGATGCTCCCTTTACTTTCTTTCGCGCCAAGCTTCACTTCAATCCAGTGGCCAAACCGGTTCAGTTTCTGATCAAGATCAGCCCACTCACCGATGACTGTACCCAATACAAGACTGATAATGACAATCACAAAATTCTGGCTTTCGAATCCCATTTGCAAACCCAGCACAACGACAGCAAGGCCGATGGCATACATTACCGTCTCTTTCATCTTTTCAGGAATGTTGCGAAGAGCTCTGCCGATAAGGGTTCCCGCAATTATTAATGCCGCATTTATCAATGTTCCCAAGAGAACCATTTATCCAGCTCCTTCCCCACACTCTATTGCTCCAGCACATAAACAGAACCTATTCCCCATTGATGGAGAATAGGCACAGGCTCGTTAATTCAAAAGTTCCAAAATACGTTCCAGATCTTCTTCAGAGAAAAACTCAATTTCGATTTTCCCTTTGTTCTTGTTCTTCTTGATCTGCACATTCGTTCCGAACCGGTCACGAAGCTCAGATTGTTTTTCTTCTATAAAGATATCTTTTTTCTTTTCGATTGTTTCACGTGGAACATCCTCATTCATCCGCTGGACGAGGTTCTCAAGCTGACGGACATTCAGGTTGTCTTTGACTACCTTTTCCGCTACTTCAGGAATGCTCTTTTTTGCACGCAATCCGAGCAGCGTCCGGCCATGTCCCATCGACAATTTCTTATCTGAAATCAATTGGCGGACTTCTTTCGGCAAAGCCAGTAAACGCACATGGTTCGCAATATGCGGCCGGCTCTTCCCTAAACGGAATGCGAGCTGTTCCTGGGTCAGATTTAATGCCTCCATTAATTTCTGATAGGCTTCCGCTTCTTCAATCGGTGTTAAATCTTCCCGCTGAAGGTTTTCTAATATAGCAAGTTCCATCATCTGCTGGTCGGTTAACTCTTTGACGATTGCTGGAATTTCATCCAGTTTTGAAAGTTTCGCGGCTCGGAAACGACGTTCCCCAACCACCAATTCGAATTTTTTTCCTGCTTTCCTTACTACAACCGGTTGCAGGATGCCGTGCTCTTTGATCGATTCCGCCAATTCATTCAAGGCAGCGTCATCGAAAATTTTACGCGGCTGATAAGGGTTCGCTTTTATATCAGAAACACTGATCTGACTGACTGTTTCATTTTTCGTTAAGTTCTCGCCTGGAAACAAGGCGTTGATGCCTTTGCCTAATCCTTTAGCCATTACGAATCACTTCCCTCGCCAATTCTAAATACATTTCCGCTCCTCTGGATTTTGCATCGTAGATGATAATCGGTTCACCATGGCTTGGGGCTTCGCTCAAGCGCACATTCCGGGGAATGATCGTCCGGTAAACTTTGTCCTGAAAATATTTCTTCACTTCTTCGATGACCTGGATCCCCAGATTTGTACGGGCATCAAGCATAGTCAATAACACACCGTCAATCTGCAAGTCGTGGTTCAAATGCTTTTGGACCAGACGGATTGTGCTCAATAATTGGCTTAGTCCTTCAAGTGCGTAATATTCACATTGCACTGGGATGATAATGGCATCGGAAGCTGTCAGGGAATTGATTGTCAATAAACCCAGTGAAGGCGGACAGTCGATGATGATGTAATCGTACATTTCTTTGACTTCTTCAAGCGCGTTTTTCAACCGGACTTCTCTCGACATGGTGGAAACCAATTCGATTTCGGCGCCTGCCAGGGAAATAGTGGCCGGCACGACATGAAGATTTTCAACTTTTGTTTCCATGATTGTATCTTTAATGTCGACGTCATCGATCATGACTTCATAGATGCACTGGTCGACATCTCCTTTATTGACGCCTACTCCGCTGGTTGCGTTCCCTTGCGGATCAATATCTATTAAAAGAACTTTCTGGCCTAAATATGCAAGGCAGGCACTCAAGTTCACTGAAGATGTTGTTTTACCTACGCCGCCTTTCTGATTGGCGATCGCAATTGTTCTACCCACACCTGCACCAACTTTCTTTATGCTCTTCTCATTTTTACGGGAAACAGAGCTTGCGCATTTGTTTCCTCCCCCGTCCCCCTATTGTATCAAAATATTTCTACAGTAGGATTACAAAGCTATTAAAAAAAGCCTTTCCCTCGCAGGAAAGAGCTTTTATGATTTTTTCTTCGGTATTTTCACGGTTATTTGGTAATAATCGTCATGCTCTTCCTCTTCAGAAGAAACATCAATACCGCTTTTTGTCACCATCGTCAGCGATTGCTTGATTGTATTCATGGCAATCCGCACATCCCGGCTGAACGCTTTGCGTTTCGGTTTCGCTTTTTTCGGTTCAGTCGACAGATGGTTTTTCACTTTTAATTCCAGTTGTTTAACGTTCAGGTTCTGCTCAACTGTCTCATTAAAGAATTTCAGCTGGACAGCAGGATCTTTCAATTGCAGCAGCACTCTCGCATGGCGTTCCGTGATTACCCGGTCCAATAAAGCCTGTTGGAGTTCTTCAGGCAATTTCAGCAATCTTAATTTATTCGACACGGTAGATTGCCCTTTGCCCAACCGCTGGGCTAAAGCTTCCTGTGTAATATCATGGATTTCCAAGAGATTTTGGTACGCATTGGCTTCCTCAATAGCGGTAAGCTCTTCGCGTTGAAGATTCTCTATTAAAGCAATGGACGCTGTTTCTTTGTCGCTCAATTGACGGACGATGGCCGGAACTTCTTCCCAGCCCAAAGATTTCATTGCCCGGTAACGCCGTTCCCCTGCAATGATTTCATAATTATCATCTTCATCCACACGGACAACAATCGGTTGAATGACCCCGTGCATATGAATGGTCCGAGCCAATTCTTCGATCTTTTCTTCATCAAAGATCGTTCTTGGCTGGAACTTATTCGCAATTACTTTATCAATCGGCAGTTTAACAACTTCTTCAGAAGCTTCACTTACCGGTTTTTCAACAACTTCTGTCTCTTCTTTATCTCCGCCCCCGAAGAAACGTGAAAAAGGACTTTTCATCCTCAAGCACCACCTTTTTAAAGCTCACTTGTACACAATTCGCTGTTTCTGATCCAATACCTGCTTTTATCAATGTTTCACGTGAAACATTCATTTTCGCCTTTTCAGGAAATAGGCGATTTGTTTGGTACACCCGGTTTTCTCGGGTATTTTTTCGGTGTTTCCTTGAATTTGCGGAACACTTGCAGATAACGTTCACTTTCTTCAATCGGCAAAGTGAAAGCATGCACGTTTTCCAGTTTCACTCCGAGTTTCTCAAGTGCCGGTTTGGCGTCTTTTAACTCATCCGGCGCGGAAGCTGCTTTCATTGCTGCGAATATCCCGCCATTCTTCACAAGCGGCACACATAACTCCGCCAGTACAGACAATCTTGCTACAGCTCTGGCTGTCACGAGGTCATATCTTGCGCGGTGCAGGGATTGGCCAAAATCTTCTGCGCGGGCATGGACAAATTCGACATTATCCAATTGCAGTTTCTCGCTTAGATGATTGAGGAAATTAATGCGTTTATTCAATGAATCTACTATCGTCACCTGGATATGAGGAAAACAGATCTTCAGCGGAATGCTTGGAAATCCGGCTCCTGCTCCCACGTCACAAACTTTCAGCGGCTTCGTAAAATCCAAGTAAAAAGCGGCTGTTATGGAGTCGTAAAAATGTTTGAGATAAACAGATGGCTGATCTGTGATGGCAGTCAGATTCATCTTTTCGTTCCATTCAACCAATTCTTGATAATAGGTGCTGAACTGACTAAGCTGCCGGTCGTTCAGCTCAATTCCTTTTTCACTGAGGGCGTCTTTAAATTGCTGTTCATTCAATTCGCTTCTTCCTCCCTCTTTTTGTTCAACTTTCGCATACTCGTATCATATGTAAAAAGGGCTGGTGTATCCCAGCCCTTTTAATCGGCTTTTGTTTAATTATTAGTCAAAGGTCCAAAAGCTATTATTTTCCCTAACTGGATTATACCGAAACTTTAGCAATTCTTCCTTGTTCAATATACACCAAAAGAATCGAAATGTCAGCAGGATTTACGCCTGAAATTCGGGAAGCCTGTGCAATGGAAAGAGGTCTGACTTCTGACAGTTTACCTCTGGCTTCTGTCGCAATACCGGAAATCGCGTGGTAATCGATATCTTCCGGAATCTTTTTGTTTTCCATTTTTTTGAGCTTATCCACTTGCTGCAAGGATTTTTCGATGTAACCTTCATACTTCACTTGAATTTCAACTTGCTCTTTGATTTCATCGCTGAGTTCAACTTCAGATTCTGTGAGTTTAGCAATCATGTTGTACGTCATTTCCGGGCGTTTCAATAAGTCTGCACCGCGGATGCCGTCTTTCAGCTCACTGCCGCCTGCATCACGGATGGCTGCCTGCGTTTCTTCGTTCGGTTTGATCATGACTTTTCGCAAACGGGCGATTTCATCTTCGATCAGCTGCTTTTTCTCTATAAAGCGTTCATAGCGTGCGTCGTCGATCATACCGATTTTATGGCCCAGTTCAGTCAAACGCATATCTGCATTATCATGGCGGAGCAATAGACGGTATTCAGCGCGCGATGTCAAAAGACGGTAAGGCTCGCTCGTCCCTTTAGTCACCAGGTCATCGATGAGGACACCGATATAGGCGTCGGAACGGCTGAGAATCACTTCTTCTTTGCCGAGCACTTTCGCTGCTGCATTGATGCCCGCCATCAATCCTTGGCCTGCTGCCTCTTCATAGCCGGAAGTTCCGTTGATCTGGCCAGCTGTATAGAGATTCACAATTTGTTTTGATTCGAGTGTCGGCCATAATTGCGTCGGCACGATCGCATCGTATTCGATGGCATAGCCGGCGCGCATCATATCCGCTTTCTCAAGTCCTGGAATGGATTCCAAAAGCTTGCGCTGAACGTGTTCAGGCAGACTTGTAGATAGCCCCTGTACATAGACTTCGCTGGTATTGCGGCCTTCCGGCTCCAGGAAAATCTGGTGTCTCGGCTTATCGGCGAAACGGACGATTTTGTCTTCGATCGATGGGCAATAACGCGGCCCTGTGCCTTTTGCCATACCCGAATACATCGGCGACAAGTGAAGGTTTTCATCGATGATCTGATGCGTTTCAGCAGTCGTATACGTCAGCCAGCAAGGCAATTGATCCAAAATAAATTCTTTTGTTTCGAAACTGAAAGCGCGCGGCTCGTCATCGCCGGGCTGGATTTCCGTTTTCGAATAATCGATGCTTTTGCTGTTGACGCGCGGAGGTGTACCGGTTTTGAAACGCACTGTTTCAAAGCCAAGCTCCTCCAGATGTTCAGCCAATTTGATCGATGGCTGCTGGTTGTTCGGTCCGCTTGAATAGCGGAGGTCACCGATGATGATTTCACCGCGCAGGAAGGTTCCAGTCGTGATGACCACTGAATTGGCGCGGTAAATGCCGCCAGCCTGCGTAATCAACCCTTTGACTGTGCCGTCTTCAACAATCAGCTTTTCAACCACTCCCTGGTGGAGGGCAAGATTTTCTTCGTCTTCCATCAGGCGTTTCATTTCCTGCTGGTAAAGCACTTTATCGGCTTGTGCGCGCAATGCGCGTACAGCCGGCCCTTTAGCCGTATTCAACATTCTCATCTGAATGTGTGTTTTATCGATAACGCGTCCCATGGCTCCGCCAAGTGCGTCAATTTCGCGTACTACGATCCCTTTCGCCGGTCCACCGATGGACGGGTTGCAAGGCATAAACGCGATCATATCCAAATTCATCGTCAAGGCGAGCGTTTTTGCTCCCATGCGGGCAGATGCGAGTGCTGCTTCAGCACCTGCGTGTCCCGCTCCTACAACGATTACATCGAACGTGCCTGCTTCAAATTGTGGCATGTCCGTTCATTCCCTTCAAAGTTTATTTCCCTAGGCAGAACTGCGAGAATAATTGGTTCAGAAGGCCATCATCCGCTGTATCGCCGATGATTTCCCCTAGTATTTCCCAAGTGCGTGTAACATCTATTTGGATCATATCGACCGGCACGTCCATTTCCGCGGCTGCGATAGCATCCGTGATGGTTTGGTGCGCCTGGTGAAGCAATGAAATATGGCGTGCGTTCGAAACGTATGTCATATCCCCTGCTTCGATTTCCCCTTCAAAAAACAGGTCAGCAATTGCCTGTTCAAGCTGATCGATTCCTTCTTCTTCTATTAAAGAAGTCGTCACCATCAATTTATCGCCCGCAAGTCTCTGCAATTGCTCCATATCGATTTTGCGGGGCAAATCGGTTTTATTGACGACGACGATGTAATTCATTCCTTTGACCGCTTCAAACAATAACTCATCTTCTTCGGTCAATTCTTCAGCATAATTCAGCACATAAAGGATCAGATCCGCTTCCTTCAGCACTTTGCGTGAACGTTCTACACCGATGCGCTCGACAATGTCCTCGGTTTCCCGGATTCCTGCCGTATCGACCAGGCGGAGCGGTACGCCGCGCACATTCACATATTCTTCTATTATATCACGGGTCGTCCCCGCAATTTCAGTAACGATGGCTTTATTTTCCTGGACCAGGCTGTTCAGCAGCGAAGATTTCCCGACATTCGGCCGCCCCACGATCACCGTGGAAAGCCCTTCCCGAAGAATCTTGCCTTGTGACGAAGTCTGGAGCAGCTTATCGATCTCCGCCTGCACCCATTTCGCCTTTTCAAGCATCATCGGACGCGTCATTTCTTCCACATCGTCGTATTCCGGATAGTCGATATTGACTTCCA
This sequence comes from Planococcus sp. RAB007_Raresut, assembly GCF_057369535.1. Lineage (NCBI taxonomy): Bacteria > Bacillati > Bacillota > Bacilli > Caryophanales > Caryophanaceae > Planococcus > Planococcus sp. RAB007_Raresut. Next base: position 12,836 of record NZ_JBXYIF010000002.1, on the reverse strand, counting down.
TCTGAGCAATCGACTCAAGGAGCGCCTGGCGCAGCGTGCCGATGAGTTTCGACAGCCGCCCTTCCATTTGCCCGAGCGCCACATCCATGGCCCGATCCGTTTTCGCCCGGATCAAATCCATGACCGCTTCCGCCTGCGACAAATCGATTCGTCCATTCAGGAATGCGCGTTTCGTAAATTCACCCGGCTCCGCAAGGCGTGCACCAGCACGCAGCACTAGCTGCAGCACACGGTTTACCGAAACGATTCCACCGTGGCAATTAATTTCAATAACGTCTTCCCGTGTAAAAGTTTTCGGCCCTTTCATGAAAGACACCATCACTTCTTCCACTGTTTCCTCCGTCCACGGATTTTCAAGATGTCCATAATGGATGGTATGTGTTGCTTGTGCAGCCAAATTTTTGCCGCTTGGTGCGCGGAACAGCCGGTCAGCTATCGAAATCGCTTCCGGTCCGCTCAAACGGACAATGGCGATGGCTCCTTCGCCGCTGGGTGTCGATATCGCAGCAATCGTATCGAACTCCATGATAGATCCTCCTCTATGTGCAGAAAAATCAAATGCCGGGCCAGAAAAATTATCCACACCCGCCATTTCATCTTTTCATCTATAAAAATTATTGTTTGCTCTTTAAAAAAGTTGTCCACATGTGGACAACCCGGAAAAGTACATGACTTTCTAACATATTACAATAGCATAAATTGCCTTGAACCGAAAGACAGAGAACTCGGTTTCGCCGAATTATTCCCCTTACTGTTGGGATCATTTCTCCATGCATTTTTATGTATGTTTAATCATTTCATCGATTCGGCACAATTATTGTCCTCTTCTCCCTCTTTTTCCTCCTTAAACGCTTGAAATTTTGGCAATAAAAAAAGCAGCCCGCTTCTGAAAGTGGACTGCTCTTGTTTACCGCAACGGTTCAATGACCAGATAACGGTTCGGATCTTTTCCTTCTGAATAAGTGTCGATATCAAGCCGTCTCGACAAAGCCTGGTGAATCACTTTGCGTTCGTAGGATGGCATCGGTTCGAACTGGACGCGGCTTCCGGTGCGAATCGCTTTGTCAGCCATCCGGTCCGCCAGCTGTTCCAGTGTTTCCTGGCGGCGTTCCCGGTAATTTTCTGCGTCCAACTCGACCATTATAAATCCTTTGGCGTGTTTATTGGCCACTAATTGCGCCAATTGCTGAAGCGAATTCAAGGTATGTCCTCTTTTTCCGATCAGCATCGCCACTTTTTCGCTTTCCAGATAAAAACTGGCTTGCTTGCCTTTTACAGTATGGCTGATCGATAAATCATCGATGCCCATTTCTTTCGCCACAGACTGCAAGTATTTCTTGGTTTCTTCAATCGCTTGGTCATTCGAAGGACGGGATTTTTCCTGCGTGTCGGCAGTTTCTTCCTCTTCTCCCTCTTTTTCAACCGTTTTTTCGCCAAGATTTTCACTTACTGTAGGAATTTCGGGTTCAACTTCGCTTTTCGGCATTTCGGGCTCCGGTTTGTTCACCGTCACTTCGACTTCCGCCTGTTTCGCGCCAAATCCCAAAAATCCTTTTTTCTCTTCCTGTATTACATAGATGTTCACTTCTTCGCGTGTAACTTGGAGTTTTTCTAATGCTGCAGATATCGCGTTTTCAACAGTTGTACCCGTCTGCGTAATCTGTTTCACTTTTTAGCCCCTCCTGCTTTCGTTTTAACAGGTTGTTGCACTTCTTTCTTTTCCCATGGACGGTAAATGAACATATTTTGAATAATTGAAATGATATTTCCGATTACCCAATAAAGCGTTAAAGCTGACGGTAAAATAATACCGAATCCGATGATCATGAACGGCATGAAATACATCATTACCTTCATTTGCGGATTGTCCATCGCAGGACCCGTACGCAATACAACAAATTGCATCAAACCGGCAATAACCGCCAAAATAATGCTTGGTTCCGCAAGCGGGAAGATAAAGAAAGCTCCCAGATTAATCTCTGGTGTGCTGTTCATCCGGCTGATTGCGTGGTAAAAACCGATAAGGACCGGCATTTGGACCAGCACCGGCAGACAGCCCGCCATCGGGTTGACGCCACGTTCCTGGAACATCGCCATCATTTCTTTTTGGTACTTCTGCTGTGTTACAGCATCTTTTGATTTGTATTTCTCTTTAAGCTTTGCAAGTTCCGGCTGGATTTCCTGCATGCGTTTCGAACTTTTCGTCTGTTTGATCATCAACGGCAGCATCACCAATCGAATGATGATTGTTACTGCAATGATCCCGAAAGCATAAGTTCCCAACAGATCTGCAAAATAGGTAATGGCTGATACTAATGGCCAAACTATAAATTCGTTCCAGAATCCTTCGCTGTCACCGCTGATCGGCTGGTCAAATTCTGTACAGCCGGACAACAGCAAGGCAACGCCTATCAGCGCGATAATCAATAAATTACGCTTATTCAAGCTTCTTCCCCCAAACTAATTCTATATTACTTCTATAGTAACATTCCCTTTAGTGCGCTTTCTACTTCTTTGGCAAAGCGCGGGCAATTTTTAAGACATGCTGCAAACTTTTCTTGCTTTCATGAAAATCCATTTTGGCCGCCTGTTGCCGGGCGATGATAACATAATCCGCATTTGGCGCCAGCTCATCCTTCATTTCCAGGAAAGCCTGCCTGATATAACGTTTGATGCGGTTCCTTGCCACTGCGTTGCCGACCTTCTTGCTGACCGATAGGCCAATCCTGAATTCAGGCTGGTCGCTTTTCAGTACGTAGACAATGAATTGGCGATTCGCAAATGACTTCCCTTGCTTGAATACCCTCTGGAATTCTTTGTCCTTCTTGATCCGTTGATGCTTGTTCATGTTTTCACCTGCTTATTGAGCTGTATATAAGGAAGTTCGGTTTTGGAGCTGGTGCCGTCGCTTTTTTGGATCCAGACTCCAACGGCCAACTCCTCGAGTCGTAAGCCACTCTGGCTATGCGGCTGAAAACACGCCGCTTCGCCAGATCGTCTTACGCTTGTCGGAGCTAAACGGCCGTTTCCGCTTTTCTCCAAAAAAAAGACCACTGATGCGGTCAGTGGACTTAAGCTGATAATACTTTTCTTCCTTTACGACGGCGTGCTGCGATAACGCGACGTCCGTTCTTTGTGCTCATACGTGCTCTGAAGCCGTGTACTTTGCTGTGTTTACGTTTATTTGGTTGATATGTGCGCAATGTCATATTAGGACACCTCCTGAAATGAGAGTTAACTATTTATCTTTATTTATCTTAAAGACAGTCTCGACTATTATAATGGCTGAGCCTATCAAATGTCAATATCTTATTCTAGGTCCCGTTATTCTTTAATAATAATGTTATCCACATTCCTAAAATATTTTTCCGGATTTGCTGTGCAGTATTTTTTTTCGGTAAAATAATTATCCACACCCCTTATCTACAAGTTCCGCACATAAGAACCGGCTGTGGACAGCTCCGTTGTGCATTATTTGATTTATGTGGATAAGTGTAAGAACTTCTTGTATTGTCTATTCTTTTTTGGTAACATTAACTTGTTTTCACTTGTTGATAATTTTTATACCAAAATACTTATCCACAAACTGTGGGTAAGATGTGGATAGTTATTCACCACCCTGTTTACAAATGTTATCCACAGCCTGTGGCTTTGTGTATGATATACTTAAAAAATATTTTACATATAAAGGAGAAACGCTATTGGAACACTTAGACGAAATTTGGTCGAGTGTCTTAGCCCAAGTTGAAACAAAAATCTCCAAACCCAGTTTTGAAACATGGTTAAAATCAACAAAACTACTATCTTATCAGAGTGACACCGTCACAATATCCGCTCCTAATTCATTTGCACGCGACTGGTTGGAAAACCATTACGTTCATTTGATTACAGGAATCCTTTCGGATCTGACGGGTGACGATCTGCTGATAAAATTTGTTGTGCCCAAAGATCAGGACATGGATGATTTTCAGCTTCCAGCGCCCCGCATTAAGCCGGGCCAGAATGATCAGCAGGAGTTTTTGCCGGGAATGCTGAACCCCAAATACACTTTCGATACTTTCGTAATTGGATCAGGCAACCGTTTCGCGCATGCTGCATCTCTAGCAGTGGCCGAAGCTCCCGCAAAAGCATATAATCCGCTGTTTATCTACGGGGGCGTAGGACTTGGCAAGACCCACCTCATGCACGCAATCGGACATTATGTCCTTGAACACAACCCCAATGCCAAAGTAGTTTATTTGTCATCGGAAAAATTCACCAACGAATTCATCAACTCCATTCGTGATAACCAGACCGTCGATTTCCGCAATAAATACCGGAGTGTCGATATTCTTTTGATTGATGATATTCAGTTTTTGGCTGGAAAAGAACAGACGCAGGAAGAGTTTTTCCATACTTTTAACACGCTGCACGAAGAATCCAAGCAGATCATCATCTCCAGTGACAGGCCGCCGAAAGAGATTCCTACACTTGAAGACCGCTTGCGGTCGCGTTTCGAATGGGGATTAATCACGGATATTACACCGCCTGACCTGGAAACACGGATCGCCATCCTCCGCAAAAAAGCGAAAGCGGATGGCCTCGATATTCCGAATGATGTCATGACGTATATCGCCAATTCCATCGATTCGAATATCCGGGAACTGGAGGGTGCTTTGATTCGCGTTGTGGCTTATTCTTCATTGATCAACCGCGATATGAGCGCTGATCTTGCCGCGGAAGCGCTGAAGGATATCATGCCGAACGCGAAACCGAAAGTCATCACGATTTTGGATATCCAGCATGCCGTCGGCGACCAATTCAATATCAAAATTGAAGATTTCAAGACGAAACGCCGCACGAAAGACATCGCTTATCCAAGACAGGTGGCCATGTATCTCTCCCGCGAGCTGACTGATTTTTCATTGCCTAAAATCGGTGAGGAATTCGGAGGACGCGACCATACGACGGTCATCCATGCCCACGAAAAGATCTCAACGATGCTGAAAGACAACCAGCAGCTCCAGCAAGATGTAAAAGATATCAAAAAAGCGCTCACCAACTAAAAATGAGCTGTGGATAAGCACTCAAATAATGCAGAGGCTTGCGCACAGCTTATCTACATGTGGATAACCCGCCGCGATTCAGTAAAAAGGGGTTATCCACATATTCACAGGCCCTACTACTATTATTACTTTAAAAGCTTTAAACAAAATATATATATAAGCGAGGTTCGAGAATGAAATTCGAGATAATGCGTGAACGATTAGTCGAAGGTTTAAACGATGTAATGAAAGCAGTCAGTTCAAAAACGACAATCCCGATTTTAACGGGGATCAAAATGGACGTTTCTTCAGAAGGAATGAGATTGACGGGCAGTGATTCGGATATCACCATCCAGACTTTCATCCCTGTTGAAGAAGACGGCGAACAGATCATTCGGGTCGCACAGGGAGGAAGCATTGTTCTCCAGGCAAAAGTTTTTGGGGAAATTATCCGTAAATTGCCGACAAGTGACGTGGAAATCGAAATCACAGGCAACTTCCAGACCCACATTCGTTCAGGTAAATCCGAGTTCCATCTAATAGGACTGGATGCAATGGATTATCCACAATTACCGGAAATTCAGGACGATCGCCTGTTTACAATACCGGCAGATCTATTGAAGACCATCAACCGTGAAACTGTTTTTGCCGTATCGAGTTCTGAAACTCGTCCGGTTCTGACTGGCGTACACTGGGAAGTAAAAGACGGGGAATTGGTTTGTGTCGCTACTGACAGCCACCGTCTTGCCCGCCGCAAAACGAAATTGGAAACTCTTCCGGAAGGCGAGTACAGTGTCGTCATTCCAGGTAAGAGCTTAAATGAGCTGAACAAGATCCTTGATGACAATTCTGAACCGGTTGAAATCGTCATGACAAACCAACAGGTATTGTTCAAATCGAAGCATATCCTTTTCTTCTCCAGATTATTGGAAGGAAATTACCCGGATACGTCGCGTCTGATTCCAGCTGAATACAAGACAAACGTCACAGTAAATGGCCGTTCATTGCTTCAGGCAATTGACCGCGCTTCTTTATTGGCACGCGAAGAACGCAATAATGTCGTGCGCTTCTCAGCATCAGAAGGCAGCGATGTCGAAGTTTCTTCAAATTCACCGGAAGTCGGTAAAGTCGAAGAGCAGCTTCAGGCACAATCTATAGAAGGGGAAGATCTGAAAATCTCCTTCAGCGCAAAATTCATGATGGATGCACTAAAAGCGATTGATGGCCAGGATGTGGTCATTCAATTCACAGGTGCGATGCGCCCATTCGTTTTGAAATCGGCACTGGATGATTCAATTCTTCAGCTTATTCTTCCTGTCCGGACATATTAAACACCCAGTAACACCTCAGGATAGCCCATACAGGCTATCCTTTTTTACTTCTGGGGGTATTTAGGGTAAAATAAAGGGATAGACTACGAATTGAAGGATGAGTGCATTTTGAGAGAAATCGGTATTGAGACAGAATTTATTACATTGGGTCAATTATTGAAAATGACAGACACGATCAGTTCCGGTGGAATGGCGAAATGGTTCTTGAGTGAGCATGAAGTTTTCGTCAACGGTGTAGCGGAAAATCGCAGAGGCAAAAAGCTGCGTCCGGAAGATACGGTATCCATTCCAGAAGTGGGAGAATTCCGTATCGTGATCGCCGAAGGCATGAGCTTCGATGCGGATTGACCGTCTCGAACTTCTGAATTACCGCAACTATGAAAAGCTGGAGCTGGAGTTTTCTCCCGAAATCAACGTTTTTATAGGAGAAAACGCGCAAGGCAAAACGAATATCATGGAAGCACTCTATGTTCTGTCGATGGCCAAATCCCATCGTTCTTCAAACGATAAGGAATTAATACGCTGGGACGCGGAATATGGTAAAATAAAGGCTGATGTTTACCGCAAATACGGCAAATTGCCGCTTGAAATCACCTTATCCAAAAAAGGCAAAACAGCGAAAGTCAATCATCTGGAGCAGCGGAGGCTGAGCGATTATATCGGCCAATTGAATGTGGTGATGTTCGCACCGGAGGATCTGCATCTTGTCAAAGGCAGCCCCCAGGTACGCCGCCGCTTCATCGATATGGAAATCGGCCAGATCTCTCCTGTTTATTTGCATGATCTTTTGACTTACCAGAAATTATTGAAGCAACGGAATCATATATTGAAACAGCATTACGGCAAACAATCGATCAACGACGTCATGTTCGACGTCTATACGGATCAATTTATAGAAGCAGCGGTAAAAATCATCCGGAAAAGATTTCATTTCATGGAATTGCTTCAGAAATGGGCAGCTCCGATCCACCAGGGAATTTCAAGGGGACTCGAGCAATTGGAGATCCGCTATCAGCCGATCAGCGGTTTGGATCCTGACTGGACGCCGGAAGAAATGGCTTCTTTTATACAGAAAAAGCTGGTGGAAGTGAGAAAAAGGGAAATCGACCGCGGCGTGACACTTGTCGGACCGCACCGGGATGAACTTCAATTCATCGTCAATGGCTATGACGTCCAGACTTACGGCTCGCAGGGCCAACAGCGGACAACCGCCCTGTCGTTGAAATTGGCTGAAATCGAGCTGATCAAACAGGAAGTGGGAGAGCCTCCGGTTTTATTGCTGGACGATGTATTATCGGAATTGGATGATTACCGCCAATCCCATTTGCTGAATACGATACGCGGTTCGGTCCAAACCTTTGTGACTACGACCAGTGTAGACGGCATCCAGCATGAAACGATTCAAAGCGCTCGCCTCTTTGAAGTAACAAAAGGCATTGTTAAAGAGTAGACAGGCAGTTAGATTAAATCCGATAACTGAACGTCGGGCCGTCATCAGGCATCTAATGTAAATGGCGGCGTTTTTGTGCGGGCAGCGATGTTAAACGGAAAGCAGAGAATGATAGTTATGGTTTGCCACGGGAAATAGAAATGTTGTAGGAAGAGCAGGTGAATGGAATGGCTATGGAAGAAAATGAACTTCAGCAATCATATGGCGCCAATCAAATCCAGGTGTTGGAAGGATTGGAAGCTGTCCGTAAAAGACCAGGTATGTATATCGGTTCGACAGGCTCACGAGGCCTTCACCATTTAGTGTGGGAAATCGTCGATAACAGTATCGATGAAGCACTTGCCGGTCATTGCGATCAGATCAAAGTAACAATTGAAAAAGATGATTGGATCCGCGTCGAAGATAACGGCCGCGGGATTCCGGTCGATATGCAGGAAAAAATGGGGCGCCCGGCTGTCGAAGTCATCATGACCGTGCTTCATGCCGGCGGTAAATTCGGCGGCGGCGGATATAAAGTATCCGGAGGCCTGCATGGAGTTGGGGCTTCAGTTGTAAACGCTTTGTCGGAAGTTACAGAGGTTTTTGTAAATCGTGATTCCAAGCGCCATTATATTAAATTCGAGCGCGGAGCGGTGACGGAAGAATTGAATGTCATCGGCGAATCCGATCATACAGGGACAACTATCCGCTTCAAAGCAGACGGCGACATCTTCAAGGAAACGACTGTTTATGAATTCGATATCCTCGATCATCGCCTGCGTGAGCTTGCTTATCTGAACCGTGGTTTGAAAATCGTGGTTGCCGATGAGCGCGAAGGCGAAGAAAAAGAGAAAGTTTATCATTTCGAGGGCGGGATCAAGTCCTACGTCGAACATTTAAATAAAACAAAAGATCCGATCCACGAAGAAGCGATTTTTGTGGAAGCTGAAAAAGAAGGCATCACTGTAGAAGTCGCTATGCAATACAATGCGGGTTATGCAGCCAATATTTTCTCTTTTGCCAATAATATCAATACCCATGAAGGCGGCACGCACGAATCCGGCTTTAAAACGGCCTTAACACGGGTCATCAATGATTATGGCCGCAAAAACGGCATGCTCAAAGACGCCGATCCGAATTTAACAGGCGATGATGTCCGTGAAGGTTTGACGGCAATCATTTCGATTAAACACCCGGATCCTCAATTCGAGGGGCAAACAAAAACGAAATTGGGCAATACGGAAGTCAGCACTATCGTCAATAACCTGTTTTCCGGTGGATTTGAACGATTCATGCTTGAAAATCCTGCAACGGCGCGCAAAATCGTCGAAAAAGGAATCATGGCTTCCCACGCCCGCATGGCTGCTAAAAAAGCGCGTGAATTTACACGCCGTAAATCCGTTCTTGAAGTTTCAAGTTTACCGGGTAAACTGGCGGATTGTTCTTCACGTGATCCAAAAATCAGTGAAATTTATATTGTTGAGGGTGACTCAGCTGGAGGATCTGCTAAATCAGGCCGTGACCGCCATTTCCAGGCGATTCTGCCATTGCGCGGTAAAATCCTTAACGTTGAAAAGGCCCGTCTTGACAAAATATTGTCAAATGCAGAGATTCGTAACATCATCACTGCTCTAGGAACAGGGATTGGAGAAGAATTCAATCTTCAAAAAGCCCGTTATCATAAAGTGGTCATCATGACGGATGCCGATGTTGATGGTGCACATATCCGTACTTTGCTGCTGACGTTCTTCTTCCGTTATATGCGTCCGTTGATCGAAGCCGGCTATATTTATATCGCACAGCCGCCTTTATTCCAGATCAAACAAGGCAAGCATGTTGAATATGTTTATACGGATGCTCAATTGAAAGAGGCATTATCAAATCTTTCCAGTAATCCCAAACCGAATATCCAACGCTATAAAGGACTTGGCGAGATGAATGCCACACAGCTTTGGGATACGACAATGGATCCGGATGTCCGTACTTTGCTGCAGGTGACATTAAATGATGCCATGACGGCAGACGAGACATTCCATATCCTTATGGGTGATGATGTTGAACCGCGCCGGAACTTTATAGAAGAAAACGCTCGTTACGTTAAGAACTTGGATGTTTAAGGTGATACAGGTGAGAGGAGGCTGCGGAAATGGCGGAAAGGCCTAGCAGTGGAGTAGAAGAAATAAATATAAGCACGGAGATGCGCACATCGTTTTTGGATTATGCGATGAGCGTTATCGTATCCCGTGCCTTGCCGGATGTTCGTGATGGATTGAAACCGGTCCATCGTCGAATCCTATATGCAATGCATGATCTCGGAATCACTTCCGATAAAGCCTATAAAAAATCTGCACGTATCGTAGGGGACGTTATTGGTAAGTACCACCCTCACGGTGACAGTGCAGTCTACGAAACAATGGTTCGTATGGCGCAGGATTTCAGTTACCGCTATATGCTGGTGGACGGACACGGAAACTTCGGTTCTGTCGATGGCGATGCAGCAGCTGCCATGCGTTATACCGAGTCTAGAATGTCCAAAATCGCAATGGAATTATTGCGTGATTTGAACAAGAATACAATTGATTACAGAGAAAACTATGATGGCCAGGAAAAAGAGCCAATCGTTCTGCCGAGCCGTTTCCCAAACTTATTAGTTAACGGAACTTCCGGTATTGCTGTTGGTATGGCTACAAATATTCCACCGCATAACCTGGGTGAAACCATCGACGCTGTTTTGGCGTTGGCGGAAAACCCGGCTATCACTACAGAAGAACTGCTTGAATATATTCCTGGCCCCGATTTTCCGACTGGCGGGATTATCCTGGGACGGAGCGGGATCCGCCGTGCTTATGAAACAGGAAAAGGCTCTGTTCTTATTCGTTCAGTTGTAGAAATTGAGACGAAACCGAATGGCCGCGAGACAATTCTAATCCATGAATTGCCTTTCCAAGTCAATAAAGCACGTCTGATTGAAAAAATCGCAGAATTGGTGCGCGACAAGAAAATCGACGGCATCACAGATCTTCGTGACGAATCCGACCGTAACGGTATGCGTGTTGTCATTGAAGTCCGCCGTGACGCAAGCGCCAATGTTCTATTGAATAATTTGTATAAACAGACAGCAATGCAAACGAGCTTCGGCATCAATATGCTGGCTTTAGTAGATGGCCATCCGAAAGTTCTTAGTCTGAGAGATGTATTATTCCATTACTTAGAGCACCAGAAAGTCGTCATCCGCCGACGCACTCAATTTGATCTGCAAAAAGCGGAAGACCGCGCGCACATTCTGGAAGGATTGCGTATAGCATTGGATCACATTGATGCAATCATTGCATTGATCCGTGGATCGCAGACAACAGAAGAAGCACGTAACGGCTTAATGAATGACTTTAATCTTTCTGAGCGTCAATCTCAGGCTATTCTCGATATGCGCCTCCAGCGCCTGACAGGTCTGGAACGCGATAAAATCGAAGATGAGTATCTTGGATTGGTGAAAACTATCGAGGAGCTGCGCGAAATTCTGGCGAACGAGTACCGGATCATTGAAATTATCCGCGAAGAAATGACAGAAATCAAAGAGCGCTTCGGTGATGAAAGAAGAACGGAAATCACTACAGGCGGCACTGAGATGTTCGAGGACGAAGACTTGATTCCACGTGAAGATTCAGTTCTGACACTGACTCATAACGGTTATATCAAACGTTTGCCTGCAAACACATACCGCAGCCAAAAACGTGGAGGTCGTGGCGTTCAGGGAATGGGTACAAACGAGGACGATTTTGTAGAACACCTTCTATATACGTCTACCCATGATACAATCCTGTTCTTTACGAGCAAAGGGAAAGTCTATCGCAAAAAAGGCTATCAGATTCCTGAATACGGCCGTACTGCAAAAGGCTTGCCACTTGTGAATCTTCTCGAAATCGGCAAAGACGAAAAAGTCACCGCTGTAATCCGTGTAGAAGAATTCAAGGAAGATGCCTTCTTCTTCTTTACAACACGTGACGGAATCAGCAAGCGGACTCCAGTAACTAGCTATGCCAATATCCGTCAAAATGGTTTGATTGCCATCGGTCTTCGCGAAGAAGATGAACTGATTTCAGTCAAACTTACTGATGGAACAAAAGAAATGGTTATCGGAACACGCAACGGAGCATTAATCCGTTTCCCGGAAACCGATATCCGCAGCATGGGCCGTACGGCAAGCGGAGTCCGTGGCATCCGTCTCCGTGAAGGCGATAAAGTTGTCGGTATGGAAATTCTGGATCCTGAAGATAACGTTCTGGTCATTACAGAAAATGGCTACGGCAAACAAACGAAGGAATCCGAATACCGCGTTCAGTCCCGTGGAGGAATGGGAATCAAAACGTGTCAAATCACCGATAAGAACGGACCGCTTGTGGCAGTCCGAACTGTTAACGGTACAGAAGATATCATGCTGATTACAATCAACGGCGTGCTGATCCGAATGGACGTTAATGATATTTCTACAACTGGCAGAAGCACACAAGGTGTTCGCTTGATCCGTTTAAGCGAAGATGAAATTGTGGCGACAGTTGCTAAAGTGAAGAAAGATATCGATTTGCCGGAAACAAGTGAAGACGGCACCGATGAACTTCTTATAGAAGAAAGTGCTGGAGCAGACGTTTACGCGGAAGATGAAATCGTAGCGGACGATGCAGAAGACAGCGTTGAAGAAGTACCGGAAGAAGACGAAGAATAAATTTTAGAACCTGCAGAAAAATTCTGCGGGTTCTTTTTTTGTCGTTTTCTATTGACGCAATTATTTTGCAATTCAGCTGAAAAATAATCTCTGAAAACAAATCATCTGAATCAGAAGTTTTTTTAGGTTTTGTGTTGACGCAGCTTGGCTGGCATGGTATATTAATCAAGTCGCCAATGAGCGCGACGTTAACATTTGAACCTTGAAAACTGAACAGCAAAACGTCAACAAACAATCTACTGATCAGCACTTGTGCAGATCAAAGCGAATCGCGCTGTCTTCGGACAGGCGATGCGCCAGCAAGTATTTGAGCAATCAACTACTCTATAATG